>NZ_JALKAT010000039.1:0-32694 GCF_023015685.1 Isoptericola sp. S6320L | reverse complement strand
CGGCCGGCTTCTCCGCGGGCTTCTCGACCGGCTTGTCGGCCGGCTTCTCCGCGGGCTTCTCGACCGGCTTGTCGGCCGGCTTCTCCGCGGGCTTCACTGGCTTCTCCGCCGCAGGCTTCTCAGCGGCCGGCTTCTCAGCGGCCGGCTTCTCAGCGGCCGGCTTCTCGGCGGGCGGCGCGGCCTTCTCGGTCACCTTCTCGACCGTCTTGGTGACGGGTGCGGTCACCTGCTCGACCGTCTTGCCCACCGTGTCCAGCAGCGGGTCGGTGACGTGGTCGGTCGTCGCCTTCACGACCCCCGCGAGCAGGCCGCCGCCGGAGCGGTCGTCGGACCCGCCGTCGTCGGCCGATGCGCCCGTGGCGAGGCAGAGGCTGGTCACGGCGGTCCCGAGCGCGACCCCGGCGGCGCGCAGCGTCCAGCGGCGGAGGCCGGTCGCCCCCGTGCTGCCGCCTGCGCGTGCCATGCAGAGCCCCCTGCTCGTCAGACCGTGACGCGTACCACTTTGGCGCCTCGGTCGACATTGCGCAACAGCAGCTCCGTCAGCGGGTCATGAGCGGCGCGCGCGCCGGCAGAGCGTCCAGCCGGTCGGCCGTCGTCGTCGCGCAGGCGGCGAGCTCGCCGGCGATCTCCGCGCTCAGCCCCAGGTAGGCGGCGGGGTCGATGAGCTCGCCGAGCTCGGCGCGGTCGAAGGCCCCCGCGACCACCGGCTCGTCCAGCAGCATCTCGACGAACGGGCGGTCCCGCCGCGCGGCCGCCTGCGCGACGTCGAACACGACGTCGTGCGCCTTCTGGCGCCCGATCTTCTCCCCGAGGGCGAGCATCAGCGACTCCGAGCCGATCATCCCGGCCGAGAGGCTGATGTTGTCCCGCATCCGCGCCGGGTCGAGCACCAGCCCGCCCACGATGACCTCCATCCGGGCGAGCATGTCCCCCGCCAGGACCGCCGCCGACGCCGCCACGTCCTCCAGCAGCGCCGTCATGGCGCCGTTGGCCTCCTGGTCGTGCAGCATCGACTCCAGCGCCGGGGCGGCGAGCGCCCGCAGCTCCGCGGACATCGTCAGCAGGTCGAGCGCGAGCTGCGGGTTGCGCTTGTGCGGCATGGTCGACGACCCGACGGTGCCCTCGGGCACCGGCTCGAAGGCCTCGGCGAACTCGGGCTGCATGAGCGCGTAGACGTCCTTGGCGATCTTGCCGATGGTGCCGGCGAGCTGCGCGAGGACGAGCACGAGCTCGACGATCCCGTCGTTGATCGACCGCGACGGGACGCGCATCGGGTGCAGGCCGAGCCGGTGCGCCACCCCCGCCTCGATGACCCGGCCGGCGTCCCCGAAGGAGGCGAACGTCCCGGCCGCGCCACCCATCAGGACGCAGAACAGCCGGTCGTCGAGGCGCTCGAGGCGCTCGGTGTGCGCCACGAGCTGGTCGATCCACACGGCGACCTTGAAGCCGAACGTGACCGGGACGGCGTGCTGCGAGTGGGTGCGGCCCGCCATCGGCAGCTCGGCCGACCGCTCGGCCAGACCCGCCGCCGAGCGCAGCACCCGGGACAGCTGGTGCAGGAGCACCCGGTGGGCGTCGCGCAGCACCAGGACGTCGGCGGTCTGGGTGATGTTCTGCGTCGTCGCGCCCCAGTGCACCCAGCCGCCGTGCTTGGAGCCGACGGCGCGGGCGAACTCCTCGATCAGCGGCACCAGCGGGTGGCTGGCCTCCGCCGTCGCCGCGAGGACCCGCTTGATGTCGAGCTTCTCGATGCGGGCCGTCAACGCGATGGCGCGGGCGGACTCCTTCGGGATGACGCCGGCGTCCGCCTCGGCGAGCGCCAACGCGGCTTCGACGTCGAGCCGGGCCTGCCACCGGTTCTCGCGCGTGAACAGCGCCGCGATCCCCGGGTCGGGCACGCGGCCCTCGGTGAAGCGGCCGAACGGTGCGACGATCATGGTTCCTCCTCGGGCCGCCGCCCGCGGCCGGCGGGCCGACGGCGGTGGGCAGCATGATCGTCCTCATCGCCGCCGAATGCGAGCCCCGACCGGCCCGCGAGACCGCTCGCCCCGGCACAGCGGCAGCCCGCCCCCTCCGCGGGGACGGGCTGCCGCCGTCGTGGCCCCTCGACCCGGCCGGGCGCCGGGTCAGGTCCCGGAGGACCCGCCCCGCGCCTCGCCGGCCACGTCCTGCGCGGACTCCTTGCCGTGCCCGGCGACGTCACGGCCGGCCTCCGTGGCGGACTCCTTGAGGCCCTGGGCGTGCTCCTGGGCCGTGCCGCGGAGGCCCTCGGCCATGCTGCTGCCTGCCTCCTTGACGTCCTCGACGAGCGGCTCGGCGGCCTCCTTGACCCTGGTCGCCGCCTCCGCCTCCTGGCGCGTGGCCGGGAGCACCGAGGCCGCCAGGAGGCCGAGGCCGAACGCCACGACGCCCACGGCCACCGGGTTGCCCCGGGTCTGCTCCTTCACGGCCTGCGGTGCGCCGCTGACCGTGTCACCGAGGTTGCTCGCCGCGTTCTTCACGGAGTCGCCCGCCTGGTGGCTCGAGGACTTCGCGGAGCCCATCACGCGGTCGCGCAGGCGGTGCATGCCCGCCTTGGCGCGATCGGTCTGGCGGTGCGCGACCGAGCTGGGCCGGACGTGCTCACCCAGCGTGTCGACGTCCTCGCTCAGCTCGCGGCGGGTGCGTTCGATGTCAGCGCGGACCTGGTCCGGGTCGGTGGTGCTCATCGGTTCTTCTCCTCTTGTCCTCGCAGTGCGTGGGGAATCTTCTTCAGGGAGTCCGTGGTGCGGGGAAGGCCCTGCGTGCGCTGGACCTCCTTGCGGCCCACGGCAGCGAGCACGCCGGCGACGAGGGCCCAGATCACCGCGACGACCAGGGCGGACCAGCCCAGACCCATCAGGGTGCCGAGCGCCCACCACAGCGCCACCGAGAGGAAGAAGACGGCCATCCCGGCGCTGTAGCCGGCGCCCCCGAGCAGCCCGGCGCCCTTGCCCGCGTTCTTGGCGGACTCGGTGGCCTCGGCCTTGGCCAGCTCGATCTCCTGACGCATCAGCGTCGAGAGGTCCTGCGTCACCTCCGAGACGAGCTCGCCGAGGCTCCGCTGCCCGGGGTCGGCGCCCGCGGTGCCGGACGCGCCGCTGAACGTCCCGGTGCGACGCGGCACGGTCCGGTCCGCCTCGCTGAAACGGTGCGCGTCAGGGTCGGTCGACATCGGAGATACCTCCCGTCGTCGCGGGCACGGCGCCCGGGGTGGTTCCGTAGCCACCGGTCGACGTGCCGGTCGGGCTGCCGGTCGGGACACCGGTGACGGGCCCGGTGGCAGCGCCGGCGTCGGGGCCGACGCCCGTGGACAGGTGCGCCGGGGAGGACCCGGACCTGCTCGACGAGCCCGACGAGCCCGACGAGCCCGACGTCCCGCCGTCTTTGGCGCCGCGCAGCAGGCGCCCGACGACGAGGCCGGCTCCGGCGGCGATCGCGATGAACGCTCCCGGACGCCGTCGCGCGAAGTCCTCGACCTCGTGCAGGACGTCGCCCGGCTCGCGCTGCTCGAACCAGTCGGCGAGCTGGTTCGCGGCCTGCGAGCCGCGGTCGGCCGCCTGGCTCGCGTACCCGGGGTCGTCGCTGCTCCGGCTCATCTGGTCCAGCTCGGAGCCGAGATGACGCAGGCCCTCCGCCAACCGGCCCTGCTGCTCGGACACCTGCGACGAGGCCTGCTTCTGCGCCTCGCCGAACAGGTCCTTGGCGCGGTCGGCCGCCTCGTGCGCGACCTCCCCCGCACGTTCCTGGGCCTCGTGGGCGACGTCACGGCCGGCGTCGGCCGCGTGCGACGCCGTCTGCGACGCGCGCTCGCGAGCGCCGTCAGCCCGGCTGCTGCCGCTCGACGATCCCGGCGCCGGGCCGGTCGTGGGGGCTGCGCCGGACCTCGGCGGGTAGGACGTGTCACTCATGATTGCCTCCGCTCCGCCCGCTGGGGGCGTTCGCACGGAGGGAGCCGACACGTACCGGTCCGGTACCGACGTCCGCCGGTCCGTGCCGGTCTCCCGTGGCCGCTTCCTGACCTGACTCGACCATCACGCAGGTCGCCGATGCTCACATCTGGGACCGCGGCGGGTCAGTGCACCACCACTGCGGGCCGGTCCGGGTGGTCGGAGCGGACGACGACGTCGGCGATCCGCTCGGGGCCGGTCTCCCGCCGGTAGCGCCCGTACGCGGCCAGGGTCCAGGCGTCCTCGAGGGGGGTGTTGCGGGTCTCGGTCGCGGGCCGCAGCGCGAGGTGGACGGTGAGATCGACGTCCAGCCCGCGGCCCAGGGACAGGGATCCGTCGAGCACGACGACGGTGCCGGGCAGGGCGTCGACGGGCGCCGCGCGTGTGGACCGGTCGGTCTCCGGGTCGCGCAGCGTGGGCAGCCACCGGCCCCGCCGGGCCACGGAGGTGAGGACCTCCCGGTTGAGGCCGTCGACGTCGATCCACTCGTCCAGCAGCGCGTCGGGGTCGCGGCGGCCCTGCTCGAGCCGCAGCGACGCGGGCCGCCAGAAGTCCCGGGTCCGCACGCGCGCGACGGGCCGCCCGGCCGTCTGGAGCGGATCGACCAGGGCGTCAGCGAAGACCGCAGGCTGGGTCGACGGGTGGCCGTCGACCAGGAGACGCACCGGCCGGTCGGCGGGACGCCCCAGGACCAGGGCGACGACGTGCCCCACCACGCCATCGGACGTCATCGGCTGGACCTGCACCCGGCCATGCTGCCACGCCGCGCGCAGCCCCGGATCTTCGCTGCACCGCCGGTCGCCCGCCGCGCCGGGGTCAGCGGGCGTGCTCGACGCAGCGGGTCGCCGCCGGCCGGGCCTCCAGCCGCCCCGCCGGGATCGGGCGGCCGCACACCTCGCAGACGCCGTAGGTCCCGGCGGCCACGCGGTCGAGCGCCGCGAGCAGCTCGTCCCGTTCGGCGGCGGCCTCCGCGGCGAGCGCCGCGGCCTGCTGCCGCTCCCACGCCAGGGTGGCGCCTTCGGGGTCGTGCTCGTCGTCGACGTTCTCGCCGCGCACGGAGGCGACGATCCCGTCGACGAGACGGCGCTGCGCGGTGATCCGGGCCTCGACCTCCGCGAGCCGCGAGCGCAGGCGCGCGGTCGCGACGTCGTCGGGCATACCGCCGTCGGTGTCGCTCACGGGGTCGCTGTCGGCGGCCATGCACCCAGCCAACCAGGTGTTCCTCTGCCGGTCGACCGCGCTTCACCCCCTGGTCGGGTCGCTGCTCACCCGGCGTCCATAGCGTCCGAAGGGCCATCCCCGACGCAGGAGGAGTGCCATCGTGCCCCGTACCCCGACCGTTCGCCGACGCCGACGGACCGCCCTCACGGGCGCGGCCACCGTCCTCGCACTGGCCGTCGCCGCACCGCTCACCACCGTGACGACCACGGCGGCCGCCGAGCCCGGCGACGTCGCCTACGCCCAGGACTTCGACGCCGTCGCGGACGGCGAGCTCCCCGAGGGCTGGAACGCCGTGGCCGGTGACTGGGCCGTGCAGGACGGCCGGCTCGTCGCCCAGCCCGCGAGCATCGGCCGGATCACGTTCGGCCCGCACCTGGACAACTACCGCCTCGAGGCCACCGTCCGCTTCGAGGCGGTCAACAACCCGAGCCGGTGGCTCGCGCCGATCCTCGACATCGACCCCTCCGGCGGTGTGCCCTGGTGGCAGGCCGCGATGCGCAGCACCACGACGGCGAGCAACGGCATCGAGATCGCCGAGCGCACCGCGGGCAACGCGTGGAACGTGCCCTCCACGGCCGCGGCCCCGTCCGACGCCGGGGTCGGGGACGACGTCCGCATCGCGATCGAGGTGCAGGGCGCGCACGCCACGTGGATCTTCGACAGCACCGAGGTCCTCGAGGGCCGCATCGGACGGTCCGACGACGGCGTGCTCGGCTTCTCGTACGACGGCGCCCGCATCAGCATCGACGACGTCGTCGTGACCGAGATCGAGCCGCGCTCCCCCGTGCTCGACGACGGCGAGCTGCCTCAGGTGGCCGCCCACCGCGGCTACTCCGCCGTCGCGCCGGAGAACACCTTGGCGGCGTACGCCGCGGCGATGCGGACCGGTGCCGAGTGGGTCGAGATCGACGTCCACACCACGGCCGACGGCGTGCCGATCGTGCTGCACGACCAGCGGGTCGACCGCACGACGGACGGCACGGGCGACGTGGCGGCGCTGGCGTCCGACGACTTCACGAGCCTCGAGGCGGGTTCGTGGTTCAGCCCGGCGTACCGCTGGCAGCCGGCACCGACCTTCGCCCAGATGCTCGACCTCATGGAGACCGGGCCCTCCGGGATGCTGCTGGAGATCAAGGGGCCGGAGACGCGCGCGGAGGTGCACCGGGTGGTCGACATGATCGTGGACGCGGGCCTCGACGACCGGGTCGTCGTCCAGTCCTTCGACGCGAACGCCCTCCGGTACGCCCGCGAGCGTGCGCCGCAGATCCCGATCGGCCTGCTGGGCAACCTGTCGGCGGACCCGGTCGCCACGGCGGCCGAGCTCGGCCTCGACTACTACAACCCGCCCGCGGCCGACGCCCTGGCCCGGCCGAGCACCGTCGCCGACCTCAACGCCGCGGGTGTCGGCGTCTTCGCCTGGACCGCGAACAGCGCCGGCCAGTGGCGCGAGCTCACGGACGTCGGCGTCGACGGCATCATCACGGACCGTGCGGGCGAGCTCGCGGGCTGGAAGACGGCGCAGGGCCAGGTCGTGGCGCCCGAGCCCGCCACGCCGACGGTCCGGGTCGTCGCCCCCGCCGACGGTGCCGCCGTCGAGCGCGGCGACACCGTCGTCGTCGCGGCGACCGCGACCGACGCCGACGAGGTGTCCCTCACCCTCGACGGCGACCCGGTGGACAACGGCACCTCGGTCGCCGCCACCGACCTCGCGCTCGGCGAGCACTCCGTGGTCGCGACCGTGGCCGGCGAGGGCGGCGAGGCGACCGCGACGAGCACCTTCGCCGTCGTCGTCACGGCAGCAGGCCTCCGGTCCCGGATCGCCGGGCTCGACGTGAGCACCGGGCAGCTCCGACAGCTCCTGTCCGCGCTCGACGCCGAGGACTGGGAGCGGCTCACCGCCACGATCACGAAGCACGTGCCCGACGGCGCGGCGCGGGACACGCTGCTCGCGGAGGTCGGCGAGATCGCGGCCGTCGGCGGCTGACCGGGTACCGGCCCCGGGCCGCGCCCCGGGGCCGGTGCGCCGCGGCGCCGCGGGGTCGGCCCGTCAGAACGTCCGGTGCGTCCACTCCCCCGCCACGAGCGTGCCGGCGACCGGCATCTCGCGCAGGCCGTCCGGGTCGACGGAGAGCGGGTCGACGTCGAGCACCGCCAGATCCCCGGGGCCACCGGCGTCGAGGTCCAGCGACCGGCCGTCCACCGAGGCCTCGAGGGCCGTGCGCAGGTCGAGGCTCTGCTCCGGGTGCCAGGGCTCGCGGCCGTCCCGCGAGCGGGTGACGGCCGCGGCGACCGCGGCCCACGGGTCGAGGGGGGCGACGGGGGCGTCCGACCCGAGGGTGAGCCGCACCCCGGCGCGGCGCAGGTCGGCGAGCGGGAACGCCCGTGCCGTGCGGTCGGGCCACAGCTCCTCGGCGATGTCGCGGTCGTCCATCGCGTGCTCGGGCTGCACGCTCGCCGTGACGCCCAGCGCCGCGAACCGGGCGACGTCGTCGGGCCGCAGGAGCTGCGCGTGCTCGATCGAGCCCCGCGCCGCCGACGCCGCGAACGCGTCCAGCGCCAGGGAGTTGGCGCGGTCGCCGATCGCGTGGATCGCGCAGCGCAGCCCGCCGTCGCGGGCGCGGGACATCAGCGGCACGAGCTGGTCGGTCGCGATGTTGAGGATCCCGTGGGCCCCGTCGCCCGCCAGCCCCGCGTACTCGTCGAAGCAGAACGCGGTGAGGGTGTTGAGCGAGCCGTCGCTGATGACCTTCAGCGGACCCTGGGTGACGAGCCCGGCGCCGTCCGTCAGCGGGTCGCCGTCGGTCAGGCCGGCCGCCAGGACCGCGTCGAGGTACTGCTCCCACACCGCGGCACGCACCCGCAGACCGCCCCAGCCGCGTGCCAGCCGGCGGCGCCAGACCGCGAGGTTGTCCGCCACCTCGAAGTCGACCACGCCCACGACGCCCCGCTCGGCGGCCGCGCGGGCGGCGTCGGCCACCAGCTCGTCGGCGACGTCGTCGTCCACCGCGACGATGCGGGGGCTGGCGGGCATCCACTCCTCCTCGCGCAGCAGCCCCGTCGGGTGGTAGGCGATCCCGAGGTAGCGCAGCCCGGCCGAGGAGGCCCACGCGCTGTGCAGGTCACCGGAGAGCAGGATGACCGGCACGTCGCCGACGGCCTCGTCCAGGTGGGCGGCCGTGGGCTCGGTGTCCCAGCCGGCCCAGCGGAACCCGTAGCCGACGAGCGGCTGGCCCTGCGGCACCGGCGTCGTCGCGCCGTGCACCCGCGCGCGGACCAGAGCCGCGGCGTGCGCGGGGCTGGTGGCCTCCGAGACGTCCAGGCGGTGCCGCACCAGCGCCCACTGCGTGAGGTGGGTGTGGGCGTCCCACAGGCCCGGGATCAGCACACGCCCGTCGAGGTCCACGGTCTCGGGCGGCGGGCCGGAGGGGAGCCCGGCGGCCGAGCGCTCGCCGGCCGGGACGACGGCGACGACCCGGCCGCCGTCGAGAGCGACGTCCACGAGGCCGTCGAACCGGCCCGCGCGGCGCGCGTTCGCGAGGAGGAGTGCGGTCACGGGCACACCGTACGGTGCGTCAGGCCGTCGGCGGGGCGAAGGAGCGCAGGGCCTCCACCACGAGCGCGTGGTCGTCGCCCTGGGCCAGCCCGGACACGGTCGCCACCCCGACGATCCCGACACCCTCGACCCGGACCGGGAACGCCCCGCCGTGCGCCGCGTACTCCTGGAGCGGCAGCTGGTGCGTCTCGTTGAAGTCCCGGCCCTGGGCGCGGGCGCGCAGACCGACGAGGTACGACGACGCCCCGAAGCGGTACACGACACGCACCTTGCGCTCCACCCACGAGTCGTTGTCCGCCGTCGTGCCCTCTCGCGCCGCGTGGAACACCTGCTGGGTGCCCTTGCGCACGTCGATCGTGACCGGCAGGTCCCGCTCGGTGGCCAGCTCGACGAGCAGGCAGCCCAGCCGCCACGCGTCGTCGTGCGTGAAGCGGGACAGGACGAGCTCGCGCTCGGCGGACTCGACCTCGGCGATCAGGGCGGTGACGTCGGTGCTCATCGGGCCAGCCTGCCACGCCGGGCCCGACCGGGTGCACACGGCCGTGTCCTCGCTCACAGCGGGAATGCGTGCCGCGTGCCACCCTGTTGACGCCTTGCGAGCATCGCAGGCGTCGATCTGACCGATCGACGGATTCGATGCGACGATCCGGACCCTCGCGCCGCGGTACATCCCGCCGACGGCCACCAGCACACAGGAGACCTCCATGCGACGCCACCGCGCCATCCTCGCCACCGCCACGGCCACCGTGACCGCCCTGGCGCTCGCGGCGTGCGGCGGGTCCGGCGACGGATCCGACGGCGCGGACGCCGGTTCGGACCTGAACCTCACCGACGACGGCACGCTGACCGTCGCCACGGAGGGCACGTACCGGCCGTTCACGTTCCACGACGACTCCGGCGAGCTCGTCGGCTACGACGTCGAGGTGGCCGAAGCGGTCGCCGAGAAGCTCGGGCTCGAGATCGAGTTCGCGGAGACCCAGTGGGACGCCATCTTCGCCGGGCTCGACGCCGGCCGCGTCGACACCATCGCGAACCAGGTCTCGATGACCCCGGAGCGGGTCGAGAAGTACGAGTTCTCCCAGCCGTACACGATCTCCCGCGGCGTCGTCGTGGTCCCCGAGGGCGACACGTCGATCTCGAGCTTCGAGGACCTGGACGGCAAGACCACCGCGCAGTCGCTCACCAGCAACTGGCGCACCCTCGCCGAGGAGTCCGGCGCGCAGATCGAGGCCGTCGAGGGCTGGGCCCAGTCGGTCGCCCTCATCGAGCAGGGCCGGGTGGACGCCACCATCAACGACTCCCTGACGGTGCTCGACTACCTCAACGAGCACCCCGACGCGCCGATCGAGATCGCCGCGGAGACCGAGGAGACCTCGGAGTCCGGGTTCGTCGTCACCCCGGAGCGCGCCGCGCTGGCCGAGGCGATCGACGGCGCCCTGGACGAGCTGCGGTCGGACGGCACCCTCGCCGAGCTCTCGATGAAGTACTTCGGCGAGGACGTCTCCGAGTAAGTCGTCCCCGACCGTTGCGCAGGAGCGCCGGTACCCCACGGGTGCCGGCGCTCCCGCACGTCTCCCGCGCGCCGTCGTCGTCCACGGGCGCGCCGATGGTGAGGTGAGCACATGGACGTCCAGCTCTTGCAAGACTCGTGGTGGCCGATGTGGCGCGACGCGATCCTCGGGACGATCCCCCTGGCCCTGATCTCGTTCGCGCTCGGGCTGGTCCTCGCGCTGGGCGTCGCGCTGCTGCGGCTGTCCTCCCGGCGCCTCCTGTCCGGCATCGGGCGGGTCTACGTCTCGATCATCCGCGGCACCCCGCTGCTGGTGCAGCTCTTCGTGATCTTCTACGGGCTGCCGACGATCGGCGTGACGATCGACCCGTGGCCGAGCGCCGTCGTCGCGTTCTCGCTCAACGTGGGCGGGTACGCGGCCGAGGTCATCCGAGCCGCCATCCTCTCCGTGCCGACGGGGCAGTGGGAGGCCGGCTACGTCGTGGGGATGTCGCACGCCAGGACGCTGCGGCGCATCATCCTGCCGCAGGCCGCCCGCGTCAGCGTGCCGCCCCTGTCCAACACGTTCATCTCGCTGGTGAAGGACTCCTCGCTCGCCTCGCTCATCCTCGTGACCGAGCTGTTCCGCAAGGCGCAGGAGATCGCGGCGTCCACGACCGAGTTCCTGCTGATCTACGCCGAGGCAGCGGTCATCTACTGGATCATCTGCACCGTGCTGTCGTTCGGGCAGGACCGCATCGAGAAGAAGCTGGAGCAGTATGTCTGAGCCCCTGATGTCCGCCCGCGGCATCCACAAGTCGTTCGGGGACAACCACGTGCTGCGCGGCGTCGACCTGGACGTGCGCCCGGGTCAGGTGGTCGCGCTCATCGGCCCCAGCGGTTCCGGCAAGACGACCATGCTGCGCTCGCTCAACGGCCTCGAGATGCCCGACGCCGGCACCCTGGCGTTCGACGGCGGCCCCGAGATCGACTTCTCCCGACCGGTCCCGCCGGCCCAGCGCTTCGCGGCCCGCGACCGGTCCGCCATGGTGTTCCAGCACCACAACCTGTTCCCGCACAAGACGGTGCTGCAGAACGTCACCGAGGGCCCCGTCCAGGTGCGCAAGGTCCCGCGGGCCGAGGCCGAGGCCCGGGCGACCGACCTGCTCGCCCGGGTCGGTCTCGCCGAGAAGCGCGACGCGTACCCGCGCGAGCTCTCCGGCGGGCAGCAGCAGCGCGTCGGCATCGTGCGGGCGCTCGCCCTGCAGCCCGACCTCCTGCTCTTCGACGAGCCGACGTCCGCCCTGGACCCCGAGCTCGTCGGCGAGGTGCTGCACGTCATGAAGAGCCTCGCCGACGAGGGCTGGACGATGGTGGTGGTCACCCACGAGCTGCAGTTCGCCCGCGAGGTCGCCGACGAGGTGCTGTTCCTCGACGGCGGCGTGGTGGCCGAGCGCGGTGCGCCCGCGCAGCTCTTCACCCACCCCCGCGAGGAGCGGACGAAGCAGTTCCTGCACCGGATCCTGCGGCCGCTCGACTGAGGCGGATCGACCGCGCCTGACCATCGGGGCACTTTCCCCAGTTGATTGACATGTGAATCACTTACCCATATGATTCACATGTCAACTACTGAGGAGCCGCGATGGGTGCAGCAGGACGCCGGAACCTCCCGACGAGCGAGGAGCTCGCGACCTGGCGCGCGCACGTCGAGACCTTCGACGTCGTCCGCGCCCGCATCGAGTCCCGGCTGCAGCAGGACTCGAAGCTCTCGAGCGGGGACTACAAGGTGCTGCTCGCCCTGAACGAGGCGGACGGGCGAACGGTGCGGTCCTCCGATCTGGCCGCGCACATCGAGTGGGAACGCAGCCGCCTGTCCGGTCACCTCGGGCGGATGGAGAAGCGCGGACTGATACGCCGCGAACCCTGTGAGGACGACGCCCGCGGGTCACACGTCCTCCTCACCGACGAAGGCGCCCGCGCCTTCCACGCCAGCACCGTCCCCCACCTGCGGGCGATCAAGGAGGTCTTCATCGACGCGTTCACTCCCCAGCAGCTCACCGACCTGAACGAGGCCGCCGTCGCCATCCGTCGACACCTCGACCTCGACGCCCCCTGACCCGCCGATCTTCCGAAGTTCCGAACTCATCGACAGGAGAAGCATCATGACCAGCAAGCCGATCATCGTCGTCGCAGGTGCCACCGGGTCTCAGGGCGGAGGGATGGTCACCGCGCTCCTGGAGGACCCGCAGCAGCGCTTCGCCGTCCGCGCCATCACCCGCGACCCGCAGTCTCCGGCCGCACAGGCTCTCGCTGCCCGGGGCGTGGAGGTCGTCCAGGCCGACTTCACCGACCCGACCACTCTCAAGACGGCGTTCGCGGGCGCCGACGGGGCCTTCCTCGTCACCAACTTCTGGGCGCATCTCTCCGCCGCCCAGGAGACGCAGGAGATCGCCAACCTCGCCGAGGCGGCAGCCTCCGCGAAGCTCTCCCACGTGGTGTGGTCCACGCTCGAGGACACCCGCGACCTGCTCCCGGTCAGCGACCCGCGCATGCCCGTCCTGCAGGACAGCTACAACGTGCCCCACTTCGACGCCAAGGGCGAGGGCAACCGCCTCTTCACCGCTGCCGGGGTTCCCACGACGTTCCTGAACACCACGTACTACTTCCAAGGATTCGTCGGTGCGTTCGCGCCACGTCGCGCGGAGGACGGCGTGGTCACGCTCACGCTGCCCTTCGAGCCCGGGAAGCGCCTCGCCGGGGTCGACGTCGACGACATCGGCCGCACCGCGTTCGCCCTCCTCGCCGCCGGAGACACGCACGTCGGGCGGACGGTCAGCCTGGCCGGCGACCACCTGACGGGCGCCGACTACGCGGAGATCATCGGCGAGGTCATCGGGGAGACCGTCCGGTTCGAGGCTGTCCCGTACGACACGTTCCGCGCTCTTCCCATCCCCGCCGCGGAGGAGATCGCGAACATGTTCCAGTACTACGGCGACTTCGACGAGCAGTTCACGGGTGCCCGCGATCTCGACGAGCTCCGCCTGCTCAACCCCGCGCTGCGCGACTTCCGCACGTGGGCAGCCGCGCATGCCGAGGCGCTGAAGGCCGCGATCAGCTGACCGGCCGGGGTCCCGTCGACCGCCTGCCGACGCGGCCGTACCCGCGCGGCAGGCGGTCCCGGCCGGGGTGTCCCGCGGACCGTCCTCCTGGAACACTGGGCAGGTCTCGTGACCGGGCCGGCGTGGCTCTCGTTCCACGAGGAGGATCGACCACTGCACGGTGCGGTGGCATCAGGGGGGACATGGTGGACGTGACCGTCGTCGGCGCCGGGGTCATGGGCCTGAGCTGCGCCGTCCGGCTCCTGGAGGCCGGTCACCGGGTCGAGGTCCGGGCCCGCGAGCTGCCCCAGGACACGACCTCCGCGGTCGCGGCCGCCCTCTGGTACCCGTACCTCGCGCTGCCCCAGGACCGCGTCACCGCGTGGGCGGCCCGGTCGTTCGACGTCTTCGCGGGGATCGCCGACGACGACCCGGCGGCAGGCGTGCGGATGCGCCCCGGCACCGAGGTGTTCTCCGCGGCACCGGCCGACCCCTGGTGGCGCGACGCCGTGCCGCGGCTCGACCGCACGACGGACGTGCCGCCGTCGTACGCCGCCGGCTGGACGTTCACGGCGCCGCTGGTCGACATGCCCGTCTACCTGGCATGGCTCGCCGGGCGCGTCGAGGCGCTCGGCGGGACGATCGTGCGAGCGTCGCTGGACGCGCTTCCCGGTTCCCGGGACGACGGCGCGACGGTCGTCCACTGCACCGGCCTCGGTGCGCGGGGCCTCGTCGGGGACGGGACGCTGCACCCGGTGCGTGGGCAGACGGTCGTGCTGGAGCAGTGGGGGCTGGACCGCTGGTGGCTGGACGCCGCCGGCCCCACCTACGTGGTGCCGCGCGGGCGCGAGGTCGTCGTGGGCGGTACCGACGGCGTCGGCGCCTGGGACCGCGCGCCGTCCGCCGACACCGCCGCGGACATCCTCGAGCGCGCGGCCCGGCTGGTCCCCGAGGTACGGAGCGCGCGGGTGCTGCGGCACGCCGTCGGGCTGCGCCCGGCCCGGCCGACGGTCAGGGTCGAGCGGGACGGGCACGTCGTGCACTGCTACGGGCACGGCGGCGCCGGCGTCACGCTGAGCTGGGGTTGCGCCGACGAGGTCGCCCGGCTGGTGGCCGCATGACCCGGCTCGTGCTGCTCCATGGCCGCGATACCGGCGGCCGCGACCCGGAGGCCCTCGAGGCGGTCTGGCTCGAGGCGCTCCACCGCGGTCTCGCGACGGCCGGGTCGTCGCTGCGCGTGGCGGACGGCGACGCGACGTTCGTGTACTACGGCGACAGCCTCGCGGGGCTCGTCGACGGGCCGACCGGGCCGCCCGTCACCACCCACGGGCTCGGCCGGCAGGACGACGGTGAGCTGCGGTTCGTGCTGGACGTGGCCCGGGAGGTGCTCGCTGCCGCGGGCGCGCCGCCCGAGGCAGGTGCCGCCGTCGGACCCGACGGCGGGACGGACGTCCGCGCCGAGGGCACGGTCACCGACGCGCTCGCCGATGCCCTGGCGCGGGTGCTGGCGGCGATCGACCGGTTCGTGCCCGGCCTGAGCGGCGCCGCCGTGCTGCTCTTCGCGCGGGACGTCCACCGGTACCTGGTCGATCCCCGGGTGCGGGCGGCGATCGACGACGGCGTGGCCGAGGCTCTCGCCGGTGACGAGCCGGCCGTCGTGGTCGCGCACTCGTTCGGGTCCGTGGTCGCGTACGAGGTGCTGCGCTCGGCGGCCGCGGCCGGTGCGCAGGTGCCGCTGCTGGTGGCCCTGGGCTCGCCGCTCGCGATCCGGGCGGTGCGGGACGCGCTGCGCACGGCCGGTCCCCTCACCTGGCCCGAGCCCGTGGACCGATGGGTCGCGGTCCGGGACCCCGCAGACCTCCTCGCGCTGCACGACCTGGATGCGGTCGGGTTCCCGCTCGCGGGGGCTCGGGAGGTCCAGAACCTGCTGGTGGACAACGCGGCACCGGGCCACCACGCGGCGGCCGCCGTGGTGGACGGGCGCGCGGTGGGCTACCTGGCCACCGCGGCGGTCGGTGGGCTGATCGACGCGACGATCGGTGCCTGAGCCGTGGGACCGATGGTTCGTCGGACGATCTCCACCGACGACGGCACGACGATCAGCTACCTCGACCAACCCGGGCCGGGAGTGCCGGTCGTGCTCCTGCACGGCTTGGCCGGCAGCAGCACGGAGCTCGTCGCCACCGCGCGGTCGCTGCCGCACCGCCGGGTGATCCTCATGGACCAGCGCGGCCACGGACGCAGCACCCGGCGACCCGCGGACACCTCCCGCGAGGCGTTCGTCCGCGACGTCGTCCACCTCCTCGAGGTGGAGTGCGCCAGGCCCGCAGCGCTGGTCGGGCAGTCGATGGGCGCCCACACCGCGATGCTGGTGACGGCGGCACGCCCGGAGCTGGTGGACCGACTGGTCCTGCTGGAGTGCGCAGAGGGCGGCGGGACGCGCGAGGAGCACGAGCAGATGGCGCGCTACTTCCGGTCCTGGCCGGTGCCGTTCGCGGATCGCGGTGCGGCCCGTGCGTTCCTCGGCGACAGCGCGCTCGGGGCCGCCTGGGTCGACGACCTCGAGGAACGGGCCGACGGCCTGCACCCCCGGTTCGACCCCGACGTGATGCTCGCGACGATCGAAGCCGTGGCCCGGCCCCGCTGGTCGGAGTGGGAGAACCTGCAGGTCCCGGCCACCGTCGTCTACGGCGCCCACGGGATGTTCAGTCCGGCACAGCGGGCAGAGTTCACCAGCCGCGGTCGCGAGGTCGTCCGGGTGGACCTCCCCCGAGGCTCGCACGACGCCCACCTCGACGCGTTCGACGACTGGGTCCGGGCACTCCGCACGGCGCTCGACGCGACGTAGCGCTGCGTCGCGCATCAGGGGGCGATGCGTGACCGGGAGCTACGCCGGGTCGTCCTGCCAGCCCGGCAGCAGCCGCTCCAGGGCGTCGACGAGGTCGATGGAGTCGCCGTCCTTGCCGCCTGCGCCGAGCACCAGGGGCGGGCGCCTCGGCGCAGGACGGACCCCGCGGACCCGGTCGAGCAGACCCAGCGGCGCCGTCAGGACGTAGAAGCTGCCGTCCACGGCCACCGCGGCGGTCCGGTCCGTGCGCAGGTACCAGCCGTGCAGCGGCGTCCGCGCGGTGCCGCGCCCGCCGTACCCCTTGACCTGCAACGGCTCGGGCTCGAGGCCAGCGGCGCGGGCACGGCCGACGAAGTCGGCGAGCAGCCGCTCGGCGCGGGCGTGCTCGGCGTCCTGCCGGGCGGCGAGCCGCGCAGCGTGCTCCCGGGCGGCCTCGGTGCGCTGCCGGGCCCAGTTCTCGCTCATCGGGTCAGTGTGGCACCGGTAGGCGACGGCGTTCGGCAGTTCCAGCCCTGTTCGGCACCTCGAGCGACCGAACGGAACTGGAACTGCCGAACGGAGCGGTCCGCGACGCCTACAGCTCCCGCTCCGCGTAGGCGACCAGCGCGTCGCGCACGAAGCTCGCGCCCTGGGTGCCGCCGTAGTTCGCGGCGAACCGCTCGTCCGCCACGTACATCTCGGCCAGGCCGACGACGTACTCCTTCGGCGGGCGGCCGACGTCGGATCCCGGCGTGCCGGGGACCGACCCGAGCCACGCGACGTGGCGGGCGGCGAGCGCCTGCCCGTCGTCGGAGGTCGGGTCGACGCCCCGCTCGGCCGCGGCGGCCCACGCGCCGCTGAGGTCGTCGAGCCGGGCCTTCCAGGCGGCCTGGCCCTCCGTGCCGAGCCCGCGCCACCAGGCGTCGGACGTCGCGTAGGCGTCGGCGCCCCAGCGCTCGGTCACCTCGTCCTTGTACTGGGTGTGGTCGAACCCGTCGAGCATCTCCTCGGCCATGATCGGCTTTCCTTCCGTCAGTGCGGTCAGTGTTCGTTCCACGGACGCCAGCTGCCGCTCGAGCCGCCCGCGCTCGCGGCGCAGCACGTCGAGGTGGCGGCGCAGGGCGTCGGCCTCGTCGGTCTGCTCGTCGAGCACCTGGGCGATCTGGTCGAGCGGCAGCCCGAGGTCGCGCAGGAGCAGGATGCGCTGCAGACGGCGGATCGCGCCGTCGTCGTAGTAGCGCAGCCCACCGTGCCCGGTGCCGGACGGCGGCAGGAGGCCGATCTGGTCGTAGTGCCGCAGGGTGCGGCTCGAGACGCCGGCGAGCCGGGCGACGTCCTGGATCGAACTGGTCATGACTCGACGGTAGAGGTTGACGCTGCGTCAAGCGCAAGTGCTCGTGCGACGGCAACCGGACCGCCGCAAGATCGACGTATGACGATCCACAGCTTCCGCCGCACCGCGGCTCCCGGCCTCGCCCTGACCCTCGTGCTCGGCCTCGCCGCCTGCAGCGGCGGCGACAGCAACCCCGCCACCCCCGGTGACGAGGAGTTCCTGGCCGGCAGCCCGTCGCAGACCACCGGCCCCACGAGCTCCCCGGACACCGACGCCAGCGAGGACCCGAGCGGGAGCCCGGGGGCGGCCGAGCCGAACGCCGCCGCGCTGCGCGCGATCGCCGTCGCGGAGGACGACGCCGGCGGCACGGCGTACGCGGTCGAGGGCGCCGGCGCGTCCGTCTGGGAGGTCGACGTGGCGGTCGACGACAGGACCGTGCAGGTCGAGGTGAACGCCGACGGCGACGTCCTGAGCACCGGCGACGACGACCTGGACGTCGACGACCGGAGCGCGGTCGACGACGCGGCGTTCGCCCTCCCGGACGCGATCGACCGGGTCCTGGCGTTCTCCGGAGGCACGCTCGAGGAGGCGGAGCTCGACGACCCCCACTGGTCCGTGACGGTGGACGAGCAGGGCGACGACGTCGACTACCGCGTCCACCTCGAGACCGGCGAGCTGACCGGCGACGAGTGAGGCGCCGAGGTCTGAGGCGCCGAGGGCCGCGGCTCAGGCGTCGTCGGCCGGTGGCGTGGTCGTCACCAGCTTCTCGCCCGGCGGCGCCGTCGCGTTCCACTCCTTGAGCGCCGCCCAGCCGACGGCGGCGATCGGCACCGCGAGCAGGGCGCCGACGAGTCCGGCGAGGATGGTGCCCGCCGTCAGCGCGAGGAGCACTGCGAGCGGGTGCAGCGACAGCACGTGGCCCATGACGACCGGGGCGAGCAGGTCGCCCTCGAGCTGGTTCACGGCGATCACGAGCCCGACCACGATCAGCGCCGCCAAGGGACCGTTCGTCACGAGCGTCACCAGGGCGGCCAGCGCCCCGGCGAGCACCGCCCCGATCAGCGGGATGAAAGCACCGAGGAACACGGTCGCGGCGAGCGGCAGGACGAGCGGGACGCCGATGATGAGCAGCCCGATGCCGATCGCGACGGCGTCGACCGTCGCGACGATGGCCGTGCCGCGGAGATACCCGCCGAGGACGTCGACCGAACGTTCGCCGACCCGCAGGGCACGCTCCCGCGTCGGCTCCTGCAGCGGCGTCAGCAGGAACGTGTAGATGCGGCGGCCGTCCTTGAGCAGGAAGAACAGGACCACCAGCCCGAGGAAGAGGCCGGCGACGGCCTCGACGGCGGCCGTCGCGCCGCGGAGCGCACCGGACTGCGCGGCGTCGCTCGTCAGCGCGTCGGTGGCCGTCTGGCGCAGCGACTCGAGCTGCTCCGGGCTGATGTTCAGCGGGCCGTCGGTGACGAACCGCTCGAGCTCGTCCAGGCCGCGCCCGGCCTCCCCCACGAGGGTGGACCACTCGTCGCCGAACTCCCGGCCGACCAGCCACAGCACGAGCCCGAGGAGGCTCAGGCCGCCGACGAGCGTCGCCCACGTCGCGAGCAGCGGGTGCCACCCGTGCCGCCGCAGGAAGCGGACCACCGGAGCGAGCGCCGCCGCGAGGATGAGCGCGATGAGCACGGGGATCACGAGCAACGACAGGCGCGTCAGGGCGAACACGACGCACGAGGCCAGGGCGAGCAGGAGGAGCACCTGGGCGGCACGGGTCGCGGGGCGGCCGAGCCGGTCGCTCCACAGGCCCGACGTGGTGCGGTGCGGACTGTTCATCGAGCCAGGCTCGCACCCGTCCGCCGCGCTCGCCCCCGGTCCGTGAGGTCGGGCGGTCAGGCGGACAGGACGCCCGCCGACGGTCGGGCCGCACGGGCGGCACGCCGCAGCCAGAGGTCGGGCGCGGTCCCGAACGGTTCGACGCGGTCGCCGACGTCGCGCGCGACGTCGTGCCACGCCTCCCAGGCCAGCTCCACCCAGGGGCGGGGGTACGACGGCGCCCGGTGCAGGAGGTCCGCGGCGTCGAGCATGTGCACGGAGCCGTCGGCGTGCCGTTCGACGTCCACGTCGAGGTCGACGAACGAGCTGACGGGCGCGGCGGCCACGACGGTGGTGGCGACGTCGACGCGGACACCGCCGTCAGCGCCGAACCAGGCGACCCACGGGTCGGCGAGCGGGAGCAGGAGCACCCCGCCCTCGTCGGGCACCGAGAACCAGTCGCCCCACACGTCCGCACCGAGGACCTCGGCCGACCAGGTGCGGCGCACGCGGCCGCAGGGCTTGCGCTTCTCGATCCAGACGGTGCCCATGGCCATCCTCACGACGTCGTCGTCCCGGGCCCGGCGGCCCGGGGATCACCGATCATCGCGCCGCACCGTGGCATCGAGGCGTCGCCCGGATGGCGGTCCGGAGGCGCCGGGGTGAACAGCAGGTGGACGGTGCGCACCGGTGGCGTCCGGCGCGCCGATGGTCACACCGGTTCGCCGTGGCGGTCTCTGCTCTCGGCAGGGCCGAGACCCCAGCGGATGCCCCGGACGGCGAGCGCCCCGGCCGGGCCCCCGCAGGTGCGGGCGAACCAGGTGTCGACCTGCAGCTCGTCGCGCGCCCAGGCGGGCAGCAGGGACACGGCCCCCGCCGCGAGCAACCGGTAGGGCGGGCGGACCGCGCGGGGCAGCGGCGGCTCCCGCAGGAGGAAGTGCGCGGTGTCGAGCGCCGCGGGCGTCGCCTCGAGCTCGGGCCGGAAGCTCTCGAGGACCGCGGCCAGCTCCGCCACGGTCTGCGGCACGTCCTGGGCCCCCAGCGCCCGGGCCACGCGTCCCGACTGGGCCACGTACTCGTCGGCCTCGGCCGGCGTCAGCCGCCGCTCGCCGTAGCGTTGGTGGGCGGTCAGGAACGAGTCCGCCTCGGCGGCGTGCACCCACGAGAGCAGGTGCGGGTCGCTCGCGCGGTACGGGCGCCCGTCGGGCGCCTTGCCCCGCACCCGCTCGTGCACCGCGCGCACCCGGTCGACCATCTCCCGGGCGTCGTCGGCCGTCGCGAACGTCGTCGTGGCCAGGAACGTCGAGGTGCGGGCGAGCCGCCCCCACGGGTCGCCGCGGAACCCGGAGTGCCCCGCGACGCCCGCCATGGCCAGCGGGTGCAGGGACTGCAGGAGCAGCGCGCGCAGCCCGCCCACGAACGTCGCGGCGTCCGCGTGGACCCGCCGGACGGGGCTCCCGGCCACGAACCAGCGAGGACCGGGCGTGAGGTGGATACGGTCGCGCGCGGCATGACCGTCAGGGCCGGCGACCTTCAGGAAGAGGGCATCGCCGACCCGGGCGCGCAGCTGCTCCAACGACTTCGTGGCGGACGCCATGCCTCCAGTATCACCGACATCACCGACGAGCACGCCGCTCCCCCACCCACCCGCACCGAACCGTCAGGATGGACCCATGACGCACCGCACCGCCCGCACCGCCGGGCTCGCCGCCATCGCCCTGACGCTCGGCCTGACGCTCGCCGCCTGCTCGGACGACGCGCCCGACGACGCCTCCACCGACGGCAGCACCGCCCCCGCCGCACCCACGGACGACGGACGGGCCACCGACGCACCGGCCGACGAGAGCGACGACGCCGCCGAGGGCGACGGCGATGACGGCGCCGCCGACGCGTCCGACGGCTCCGGCTCCGGGGACGAAGCTGCGGCCGAGGGGATCGGCGACCGGACCACGACGGCGCTCGCGGCCCTGGCGACCGCGGAGTCCGAGGCCGGCGGGACCGCCTTCGCGATCGACGACGACGACGCGGCCACGTCCTGGGAGGTCGACGTGGCGGTGGACGGCGGCACGGTCGAGGTCACGGTGGACGGCGCCGGCACGGAGGTGCTCGCCACCGCGGAGGACGACCTGGACTCCGAGGACCGCGACGCCCTGGACGGCGCGACGGTGGGCCTGGCCGAGGCGATCCAGCGGGTCGTCGGGCAGTCGGGCGGCACCCTGGAGGACGCCGACCTCGACGCCGACGGCAGCCAGGCACGCTGGAGCATCTCGATCCTGACCCGGGACGACGTCGAGGAGGACCACCTGGTGGACCTGGCCGACGGCAGCGTCACGCAGGGCGGCTGAGGGTCACACCGGCAGCTCGTCGTCGGCCGTCGGGAACGACGGCTGCGCCCCGTGGGTCGTGACGGAGAACGCTCCGACCCGCACGGCGGTGCGCACCGCGTCCGCGAGGCCGTCGCCCTGGGCGAGCCGCCAGGCCAGCGCCCCGACGAACGCGTCGCCGGCGCCCGTGGTGTCCACGACGTCGACCGTGGGCGCCGGCACGACGACCGGGCCGGCGTCGTCGTCCCCGTCGAGGGCGACCGCGCCCGCACCGCCGAGGGTGAGCACCACGGACCGTGGCCCGAGCTCGCGCAGGCGCTCGACGACGCCGAAGGGTTCGCCCTCGGGCACGGCCCGCCCCGCCTCGGTGAGCAGCCGCCAGGCCTCGCCGGCGTTGACGACGAGCGGGTCGGCGAGCGCCAGCACCTCACGGACCACGGGGACCACCGGCGCGAGGTTGAGCAGCACGCGCCCCGTGGCGGCGCGGGCTGCGGCCTCGGTCCCCGCGGTGGGGATCTCGCCCTGGACGACGACGACGGCGGCGCCCGCCACGAGCCGGGCGTGCCGCTGCACCGCGGCCGCGTCGACCGAACCGTTCGCACCGGGGACGACGACGATGACGTTCTCGCCGTCGTCGTCCACCGAGACCAGGGCGACGCCGGTGGGTCCGGGGACCGTCGCGACGGCGGTGAGGTCCACCCCGGCGCGCCGCAGCCCGGGGAGCGCTGCGGCGGCGAAGGCGTCGGTGCCGACGGCGCCCACCAGCGCCACGTCGCCGCCGAGGCGTGCCGCGACCACCGCCTGGTTGGCGCCCTTGCCACCGGGCAGCACGGTCATGCTGTCGGCGAGCACCGTCTCGCCCGGCGCGGGGTGGGTGGGGACGCGGGCGACGAGGTCGGCGTTGACGGAGCCGACGACCACGATCGAGGTCATGCTCGGGGCCACCTTCCACTTCGGTTCGGCCAGGTTCCGTGCGCCATGATCCCGCATCGGTCCCGCGGCGCGCTCTGGCGTCCATCTGCACGTTTCTGTAAGGTTGCAGCAAACGCCCGCAACCGCGCACTGGCGCGCGGTCGACCGAGGGAGCCGCAACGATGCGCACCGCCCACCAGGACGTCCACCCCGGCAAGCGCCCCGGCAGAGCACCGCTCGCCACGCTCGCCACCACCGTCGCCGCAGCACTCGCACTCGTGCTCGGCGTCGCGCCACCCGGCGCGCAGGCCCAGACCCCGCCGAACGACGGCAAGGACGTCATCCTCAACCTGTTCCAGTGGACGTGGGACGCCGTCGCCGCCGAGTGCACGTCCGAGATCGGCCCGGCCGGGTTCGGCTACGTGCAGGTCTCCCCGCCCGCCGAGCACGTCCCCGGCGACGCCTGGTGGACCTCCTACCAGCCGGTCAGCTACCAGATCGAGTCGAAGCTCGGCACCCGCGCCGAGTTCGCGGCGATGGTCTCGACCTGCAACGCCGCCGGCGTCGAGGTCATCGCCGACGCCGTCGTCAACCACATGGCCGGCGCGGACTCCGCCGGGTACGGCGTCGCGGGGTCGCCCTACGCCGAGGACAGCTTCCCGATGTACTCGGGGTGGGACTTCAACGACTGCCGCTCCGACATCAGCAACTACCAGGACCGCTGGGAGGTCCAGCACTGCCGCCTCGTCGCGCTGCAGGACCTGCGCACCTCGTCCACGTACGTCCGGGAGACGATCGCGGCCTACCTCGACGACCTCGTCTCCCTCGGCGTGGCCGGGTTCCGCATCGACGCCGCCAAGCACGTCCCCGCGGCGGACCTCGAGGCCATCAAGGCCGCCATGGACCACTCCGACGTCTACTGGGTGCACGAGGTCATCGGCGCCGCCGGCGAACCCGTCCAGCCGTCCGAGTACCTCGGCAGCGGCGACTCCCACGAGTTCGACTACGCCCGCGAGCTCAAGCACGCCTTCGACGCGAACATCGCGAGCCTGCGGTACGTCGGTGACGGCAAGCTGCCGTCCGACCGCGCCGGCGTCTTCGTCTCCAACCACGACACCGAGCGCAACGGCGAGTCCATGAGCTACCAGTGGGGTGCGAAGTACACGCTCGCCAACGTCTTCCTGCTCTCGTGGCCGTACGGGTCGCCCACCGTCTACTCCGGGTACACGTTCTCCGACTACGACGCCGGCGCCCCCGGCGCCACCTCCGACAGCGTGCCCGACGCCGAGTGCTCCTCCGGGGCGTGGACCTGCGAGCAGCGCTGGACGGAGGTCCAGGGCATGGTCGGCTTCCACAACACCGTCGGCTCGGCGAGCGTGACGCGGTGGTGGGACGACGGCGGCAACCACGTCGCGTACGGCCGCGGCTCGGCCGGGTACGTGACGATCAACAACAACTCCTGGGACGTGACCCGCACGTACGCCACCGACCTGCCGGCCGGGGAGTACTGCGACGTCGTCGCCGCCGCCGACTGCTCGGTGACCCGCACGGTGGCGGGCGACGGCACGTTCACCGCGACGGTGCCGGCCTACGGTGCGCTGGCGCTGCACGTCGGCGCGACGTCCGGCCCGGGCAGCGTCACCCCCCAGGGCGACGTCGACGTCGCGGTCGAGGCGACCACGACGTGGGGCCAGGACGTGCGCATCGTGGGCAGCCGGCCCGAGCTCGGCTCCTGGGACCCGGCCTCCGGCGTCGTGCTCTCCGCCGACGGCTACCCGGTGTGGACCGGCACGGTCGACCTGCCCGCCGGCGCCTCGTTCGAGTACAAGTACGTCAAGGTCGACGGCGGGGACGTCGATTGGGAGTCCGGCGGCAACCGGACCGCGACCGTCGGCGCCGACGGGTCGCTCGCGCTCGACGACACCTGGCGGAGCTGAGCACGCCTGCTCATCGGGCCGGCCGGGCCGGCTGCTGATCGGGCCGACCGGCCCGGCCCGATCAGCAGGCGAGGACCTCGCGCAGGCGCACCCAGAACGCCCCCGGGTCGTTGTCCGGGGACCACTCGTTCTTCGCGAAGCCGCCGTGGTCGCCCGGGAAGACCACCGGCCGCGAGCCCAGCGCCGTGGCGAGCGCGGTGGCACCGCGAGAGGCGAGCGCGCCGGGCGGGGAGGCCGCACCGACGGCGGGCAGCACCCGCAGGCGGCCGTCGCGGACCAGGGCGCGCACCTCGTCGAGCGGCGGCTCCCACAGCGGCATCACGGTCAGCATCTTGCCCAGCATGAGGTCGTCGCGGCGGCCGTCGTCCCCCGGGGGCATCCCGTACTCGGCCGGGTCCGGGTCGGGCTGGTCGAGGAAGGCCTCGGTGAACGGCTCCGTGGCGAAGACCAGCCGGAGGAACTTGGCCATCGCCGGGCCGAACCCCGACTCCTCGTAGGTCCGGACGATGTCCGCCTGGGCCTGCACGGCGACGTCCCGGTCCTCGAGCAACGAGGTCAGCGGCGGCTCGTGCGCCACGAGGCAGTGCACGTCCTCGGGGTACGCGGCCGCCCAGGCGAGCCCGGTGACACCGCCCCCGGACGACCCGAGGGCGTCGAGCGGGCCGACGCCGGCCGCCTGCACCACGGCGTGCAGGTCGGCCGCGTGGTCCTCGACGCGCGTGCCGCCGTCCGGCTCGAGGACGGATCGGGCGGTGCCGCGCGGGTCGTACGTCAGGACCGTCCGGTCGCCGATCTCGGCGACGAGCTGGGAGAAGCCGTCCGCCTCCATCGGGTTGCCGAGGACGAACAGCGGCGGGCACCCGCCGTCACGCTCCGGCGTGTGGATGTCGAAGGTCAGGACGGCGCCTGGCACGTCCAGGGTGCGGGTCTCGGTGGTCATGGCCGGTAGACGGGTGGGCGGCCACGAACTCATCGCTACTCGTCGTCGGGCGAGCCTTCCCAGTCCTCGTCGTCGTCGATGGTGAACGAGCCACCGAAGTGCACCGCGTCGGGGTCCACCCCCAGGCCTTCGGCGATCTGCCGGCGCATGTTCTCCGCCATCGTCACGCCCTTGGACGTGTCGCGCATCGAACGGTAGGTGTCGGCGTCGACGCCGAACGTGCTCTGCGTCCAGGCGTCGAACGCCTCCTCGTAGGCGGCGCTGGGGGCCTCCAGGACGTACTCGGCGATCTCCGCCAGCGGGAAGTGCCGGGTGCGCTGGGGGGTGTCGCCGTCCGCGGCGAGGGTGACCGCGAGGACGCCGTCGGCCACCTCGTGCCGCACCAGCTCCGGAGGCCGGAAGTACTCGTGCCGGACCCCGCCGTCACGCTTGAGGTGGACCACCAGGAGCTCGTCGCTGACCGGCTCGGCGGTCGGGGTCTGCGGGTAGGTGCGCGGCTCTGGCCGCATGGTGGTGTCGCTCATCAGTGTCGAGGATGCGCCTTCCTGGGCTCGTTGTCACGGTCGTTCTCCCGTGGCGCAACGCATCACGGGTGACCACCCTTCCCAGGTTTCCACAGGCTCCGGTCCCCGCACGACGGCGATGGGCGGCAGGGCGGCAGGGTGGCGGTCGTCCGTCGCTCGACCGACCCGTGGAGGATCCCGTGCCCGCACCCGCCGTCCCGTCCGACCAGCCCGCCGACCCCGCCGCGCCCGGTGCCTTGCGCGGTGCCCCGCTCGGTGCCGGCCCGTCCGGGCGGCCGGAGCTGCCCCGTCGGCGGTTCACGTCACCCGAGCTCGTCGACCTGACCACCGCCTGGCAGCTCGAGGAGCAGACGGCGCAGTCCCCCACCACCACCCACTTCTGGTGCGACGACCGGCACGGCTGGATGCTCCGGGCGGGCCTCGAGCGGACGCTCGAACCGGTGCTGCTGCCCGACTCCCTGGGGGCGTCGTCGTTCTACCGGTTCGTGGACCTGGACGCCGAGGTGGCTGCTGACCTGCTGGAACGCCTCCCGGCCGACTACCTCGCCACCGAACGGCAGAACGACGGTCCGACCATCGGGACGGTGCTGCGCGCGGTGGTGGCGCACCCGGACCGGCTGCGCGCGCACGGGTACGTCGTCGGCCCCGGCCGGTGCGACGAGCGCCTCACCGTCGAGGGCGTGCTGGTGCGCTGCGACCACGAGTTCGCGGTGGGCGAGCACCACTGGCCCGGGTGCCAGTGCGACGAGCTCTACCGGTTCGTGGTGGGGCTGGGTGTGGACGACGCCGCCGTCCCGCCGCACGAGGTCACGCCGTGGTGGGGATGGGGGCTGCGCGAGGACGACGGCCCGGGTGCCGGACCCGACCACTGGTACCGCCTGTGGTGGGACTGACGGGCGGCCCGGCAGCGCTAGTTGTCCACAGGGCTGTGGACGGCGTGCGGACGGGTCGCCCCGGCGTCGCTACGGTCCCGTGACATGGCGCACATCGACATCGACACGGCGGAGCTCGCCGCGGCCGGCGGACGTGCCGGTGACACCGCGGCTCTGCTCGCCGGGCTCACCACGGAACGCGTGACGGCGCACGGCGCGGCCGAGGCCGCCGGTGAGCCGGTGCTCGCGGCCGCGATCGAGGATCTCCTCGCCGCGTGGGCCCCGGTGCACCGCAGCCTGGTGTCAGCGCTCGAAGGGCTCGCGGAGGGCCTGCGCCAGGCCGCCGCCGTCTACGAGTCCGCCGACGCCGGCACGGCGGACGTTCTCGCCCGGATGGTGCTGTCCTCGGCCCGCGGCGAGCCGGCGCGAGGGCCCGCCGCGGGCCCGCTCGCAGATCGGGAGGTGTGATGCGCGACGTCGAGCTCACCGCGCTGACCGGGTCGCCGGCGCGGTTGGAGGACCTGGCCGGCACCCTCGCCCGGGCAGGTTCGGCACTGTCCGACACCTGTACCGGGATGGGGCGCGTCGCCGGAGCGCTGGCCGGTCAGCGCTCCGGCGCGGTGGACGAGGCGCGATCCGCGATCACCGCCGTGCGGTCGGAGGCCGAGCTGGCCCGCGACGTGCTGTCCGCCGCCGCCTCGGCGCTCCGGGCCCATGCCGGCGACCTGGCGGACCACCAGGAGGCCGCGCTCCGGGCCGTCCTCCGCCGCGACGTGGCCCACCGTGAGCTGGTGGCCGCCGAGCTCGACGAGGCCGCCGCCTGGCGCACCGGCGCGGACCCGACGCACCCCCAGCAGGCGGACGCGGTCCGCATGGCCTGGGACGCCAGGCAGCGGGCGTCCCAGGCCAGGAGCGAGATCGCCGCCGCCGAGCACGCGTGGCGTGTCGCCCGGGACGGCAAGGAAGCCGACTCCCACCGGGCCGCGGTGGCGCTCGTGGGCCTCGCCCGGGTCGAGGTCGTGCGGCTCGCTGCCGCCGCAGGTACCGACCTGGCCCGGTTCGGCGCGTCGTGGCCACAGGGCACGGCGCTCGCGGGGTTGCTGTCCACGGTGTCGACGACCACCGGCCGGGACGCCCGGGCCGCAGCCCGCCAGGACCTGGTGGACGCCCTGGTCGCGGCCGGCGACGACCCGGGCCTGTGGGCGGCGTTCTGGCGGACAGCGACGCCCGGCGAGCTCTACCTCGCCCTCGGCGGGACCGAGGACGACGACGAGCTGGCGTCGGCCCTGCGGACCGGTACCGCCGCGTGGGCCGCGAGCGCCACCGTGCCGGAGCTCCACGCCTTCGGACGCGCCGTCGTCGACGACCTCGACGAGAGCGTGCTCGGGCTCGACGAGCGGTCGCGGCTCGCGGCGCTCCTGCTGGCCCCCGCGATGCCGTCCGCCACGTTCATCGGCGCGGCGGACGCGTGGTCCGACCGGCGCGGACGGCTGGGCGCCACGGACGTCGAGATCGCGGACGCGGCACCGCTGAGCGAGGCGATCGCTGACGGTCTGTCGGGTCGTCCTGCGGCTGCTCTGGAGTACTTCGCCCGGGGCGGCGAGGACGAGCTCGCCCGGCGGGTGGACGCCTGGTTCGGTCAGTCGCCGCTCGACGGGTGGCACGACGGCGGCACCGCGATCACGGGGCTCTTCGCGGCGGCCGTCGCGGGTGGGACCCGCGACGGCTCCACGGTCGGGCACCAGCGGCAGGCCGCCCTCCTGGCGTCGCACGTGACGACGGCGTTGGTCACCGGGCGTGGCCTGCTCACCGTGCCGACGACGGTGTCCGACGGGGCGAGCCGCCATCTCGCGCAGGCATACGAGCCCTACTTCGTGTCGTTCGACGACAACCTGCGCACCGACGCAGGCCCGTCGGACCCCGGGGTCCTCGGCCGGGTGCCGCTGGCCGACACGACGACGGCGGCCACGACGTGGTCCGACACGCTCCAACCACGCCTGGACCCGGTCGCGCTGTGCACGGTGATCGGGGTGACCTCGCGGAGCGACACCACCGCCGGCTACTGGCTGGGCTCGACGGACCCGTACCTCGACCAGATGGCTGTCGAGGCGACGCGGCAGGGGGTCGGTGACGGCGACCCCGACGCCGTCGCGGCCTCCGCGGTCAAAGACGTGTCGGTCGTCGCCGGAGCCACCACGTCCGACGTCATCACCGTCGCCCGGCGCCGGGAGGCCAGGGATCTGGCGACGATCGGTGCCTTCTCCACGGCGGCGAGCGTCGGGACGATCGGCGCCCGTCCCGCGGTGTCGGCAGCCGCCGCCGGCGGCGGGGTGCTCCTGCCGTCGCTGCTCACCGACCACGTCGGTCCGGCGCGCGAGCAGGTCCTGGCCGCGGAGTACGAGCTGCGCGAGCGGACGGTCGGGAGGCTCCGGGACGCGATGGCCGACGAGCTCGTCGAGCAGGGCGCCTCCGCCCAGGAGATCGCCGACGCGACGGTACGTATCGATCCCGACTCCACGACCATGCGCGACACGTTCGCCGGCCACTTCGGCACCACGTCGCTGGCCGGACGACGACTAGGAGAATCCCCGTGAAGACCGTGACGAAGCTCTGGGCAGCGGCGTGGAGCCCGAGGAACGCCGTCTGGGCCGTTCCGGCGACCGCTGTTCTCGTCGTGCTGGCACTCATCGCCACCCTGCAGGTGGGACCGCTCGTCAGCGCGACCTGGCAGCGGCACCGGGAGGCGAAGCTGCTCGTGTGGGACCCGGGGCCCTGGGCCCTCACGGTGGAGGACTTCCCGGAGGGCACGACGAGGGAGGTGCCGGTCGAGCGCGCATGGGTCGGGTCGTGGAGCCTCGAGCCGAGGGACGAGGAACGGCTGCCCGACGACGTCGTGCCGCTGCCGCCACGCATGCCGGCGCTCCGGCTTCTCACGTCCGTCGGTTTCCAGTCCGCGGTGCGGTCCGGCATGGCACACGGCGAGCTCAGGACGTCCGGGGTCGCTGCGGGACGGGCACAGGTCTTCACCAGCGTGGTGACAGCAGGCCGGACACCCCGGGGCGTGGAGACGGTCACCGACATCTACCGGTCCAGGCTCCTGGCCGAGTCCGGCCCTCGGGGCCCTTTTCTGCCTGAGCCGCACGAGGTCGACCGGCTCCGCGCCGTCGGGGACGACCCGGGCGCCGTCGAGGACGGGCTGACCCTTCCGTGGGACGAGTACGGCGACCGCGACCCCGCCGCCGGCGTCCACGGCTACGCCGGGTTCACCGCCGTCGAGCCCGGCCCCGGCGGTGCGGACGCGCGGCGCATCACGGCCGCGATGACCGTCGTCGACGGCGCACTCGTCCTGGTCGGCACCTCCGTCCCGGTCGAGGCGGAAGCCCCAGCCGGGCTGGAGATCCCCGCGCTGCTCGACCGGATGGCTGCCAAGCTGCGCACCGACCCCCCGCAGTCCGAGGGTCCGCACTCCGTGGCGCTGCCCGAGCCACGGCATCGTGAGGACCCGCGACCGCTCAGATCCGTCCGCGCACGGGGGTGTGCTCGGCGGAGCCACCGTCGCCGGGCATGACCATCTCGGCGCGCACACCCAGCAGGCGGACCTCTCTGCCTGGCTCCATGCCCGCCGCGAGCGCCAGGATCGCCCCGGCGATCTCCTCGCGGGATCGGGTGGGGCCGGGGAGCTTCGTGGAGCGGGTCTGCGTGAAGAACGGCGCGTAGCGGACCTTGAGGCTGACCCGGAGGACCGGTCGGCCCTCCGCCTCGGTGTCGGCGTGCACCTGCGTGACGAGCTCCTGCAGTGCCGCCGCCACCTCCTCGGCGGTGGTGAGGTTGTGCTGGTAGGTCGTCTCCCGGCTGTGCCCGCGCGCCACCCACGGGGTGTCGTCGACGACCGCGGAGCCTCGACCGTGCCCCAGGTCCCCGTACCAGGGACCCATACGGGGCCCGAACTCGCCGACGAGCAGGCCGGGGTCGGTCGCGGCGAGCTCGGCGACCGTCGTGATGCCGTGGGTGGCGAGACGCCGGGACACCCTGGACCCGACGCCCCAGAGGTCGATGCAGGGCCGCTCCCCCATCACGTCGAACCACGTGTCGGCGGTGAGCCGGAAGACGCCGGCAGGCTTGCCGAACCCGGTGGCGGTCTTGGCGCGGATCTTGTTGTCCCCGATGCCGACGGAGCAGTGCAGCCGGGTCGCGGCGAGCACCGCCTCCTGCGCGCGGCGGGCAGCGGTCACCGGGTCGTCGCCGTCGTAGCCCAGGAACGCCTCGTCCCACCCGAGCACCTCGGCCGGCATGCCGAGGCCACGGAGCGTGTCCATGACCTGCGTCGAGACCTCCGTGTAGGCCTCGTGGTCCACGGGCAGGAGGACGGCGTCCGGGACCTTGCGCGCCGCGATCCGCAGCGGCATGCCGGAGCGGACGCCGTGCTCGCGCGCCTCGTAGGAGGCGGTCGAGACCACCGCGCGCTCGGTCGGGTCGCCGCGTCCACCCACGATCACCGGCCGGCCGGCGAGCTCCGGGCGGCGCAGGACCTCGACCGCCGCCAGGAACTGGTCGAGGTCGACGTGGAGCACCCAGGGGTAGGCGCGCGGTGCCATGGTGACCGCCGGGCTCAGCCGGCCCGCGCGGCGGGCCGTCCGTCCTCGAGCATGGTTCGACGCTACGTCCGACCGCCGCCGTTCGCCGCACCGTGTCCGTCTCCGTCACTTCTGTGCCGTGCAGGTCAGAAGTTGAGCGCCTAGTGTGCAAAGCACCGCAGTCCATCCAAGGAGACAAAGATGTCGTTCGCTCTTCCCGCCCGGTCCCCGGCCGCACGGCTGTCCGTCACGGCCGCCACCGTCCTCGTCACCTTCGGGCTCGCCGCCCCCGCCTGCGGGGCGCCACCGACCTCGCACGACGACGCCGCCCCCACGTGCGCTGCACCTGACGCCCGGCCGACGGTGGTCTTCCTCGACGCCGACACCGGCGTCGAGAACACGACGCTCGCCGGTGGTTGCACCCTCAACGACGTGCTCGACGACGAGCGGGCATGGGCGAACCACGGACGGTTCGTGGCGCACGTGACGCACATGAGCAAGGACCTCGTCGCCGACGACGAGCTCTCGCGCAGCGACGCGCGCAGGCTCACGGTGGCCGCCGCGCAGTCCGACGTCGGCACGGTCGCGGGGTACGAGCCGCTCTTCGACGGGACCGAGGAGTCGTTCGAGGCCTGGGCCTACGCCGGCGACGGCGGGTTCGACTACGTCGACGACGGCTCGATCCGCAGCCGGGTGGGCGCCGACGGCGGGTTCGGCACCCTCTGGTACCCGCACGAGGAGTACGCAGACTTCTCGTTGCGGCTGAAGTTCCGTGACGACGCCCCGGGCGACCTGCGCGGGAACAGCGGTGTGCAGGTGCGGTTCCCCGAGCTGTGGGGTCCGGTCGACGGGTGCCCGACGACGTTCAACGGCAGCGAGACCGGCAACCTGTCGTGGATCGCGGTCAACTGCGGTCACGAGATCCAGATCAACGACTCGCCCGAGACGGGGTCCAACGACCCCCGCAAGACCGGGTCGATCTACGGCTTCGCCGACCTGAACCTCGCTCAGGCCATGCCGACGCCGAAGGGCACCTGGAACGACCTCGAGATCCGGGTCGTCGGCCAGCACTACACGGTGATCCGCAACGGGGTGGTGATCAACGAGTTCGAGAACCTGCCCGGCCTGCCCTTCCCCGGCCGCCCGAACGACCCGGACTCGAGCAGCCGCGGCCTGACCGGGTACGTCGGCCTGCAGGCGCACGGCTCGGCGCCCGACGTCGTGTCCTTCCGCGACGTGCGGATCCGCCCGCTCCCCTGACACCCCCCACCCCTCGCTGTGGGTGCACGACACGCCGCCCCGACGCTCGGGGC
>NZ_JALKAT010000038.1:0-37167 GCF_023015685.1 Isoptericola sp. S6320L | reverse complement strand
CGGTCGTCAGTCCCGAAGTGGAGGGCGCCCTGCGCCCGTGAACGCGACCGTGCACGGGACCCGACACCCGGCGGAACCCGAACCGCCCCGCGCTACCTGGGCACGAGCGCTACTACCTCGCGCGACGCGGCGCTACCTCGCGCAACCGCGCACTACCTCGGCACGAGCGCTACTACCTCGGCACGAGCGCTACTACCTCGCGCGACGCGGCGCTACCTCGCGCAACCGCGCACTACCTCGGCGCGCGCGCTACTACCTCGCGGTCTCAGATGGTGGCTCGTCTGGACCTGCGACTTAGGGGAGGCTAAGTTAGGTGAGCCTGACCAACCCATCCCCTCCTGCGAGGAGCACACGGACGTGTCCACCACTCCGCCCGACGCGACGCTGACCTGCACCGACGCCCTTCTGAACAGCAGCACGGCGGGCACCTACGCCCGCACCGTCGGCCGCGTCGTCGACGACGTCGCGGCCCGTCTCGCCGTCGTCGACCAGCCCTGGAGCGGGGCGAGCCGCACCGAGCTGGCCGCCCTCGTGGACGGTGTCGACCTCGACGCACCGGGCATCGGCGCCGACGACGCGCTGCGCGAGACGGCAGACCTCTACGCGACCCACGCGGTGTGGTTCCACGACCCCGCGTACGCGGCGCACCTGAACTGCCCCGTGGCGATCCCGGCCGTCGGCGCGGAGGCGATGCTCGCCGCGATCAACACGTCGGTGGACACCTACGACCAGTCCACGGTGGCGACGCTCATGGAGCGGCGCCTGATCGCCTGGACCAACGAGCGCATCGGCTTCACCGGCGGGGACGGCGTGTTCACCTCCGGCGGCACCCAGTCCAACCTGCACGCCCTCCTGGCAGCGCGGGAGAGCGCGCTGACGGGGCCGGACGGCACGCGACTGCGGGGCGTCGCGCGGCACGGCCTGCAGGACCGGCTGCGCATCCTGACCACGGGCAGCAGCCACTTCTCGGTGGCGAAGTCCGCCATGATCCTGGGCCTGTCCGACGACGCGGTGGTCACGGTGGGTGCGGACGCCGACGGCCGCATGGATCCGGGGGCGCTCGCCGCGGCGCTGGCGACGACGGCGAGGGCGGGCGACGTCGTCATGGCGGTGGTGGCCACGGCGGGCACCACGGACCGCGGCTGCCTCGACCCGATCACGGCGATCGCCGAGCTGTGCGACGCCACCGACGTGTGGCTGCACGTCGACGCGGCCTACGGTGGCGGACTGCTCGTCTCGAGGGAGCGGCGCCACCTGCTGCGGGGTATCGAGCGGGCGCGCTCGGTCACGGTCGACTTCCACAAGACGTTCTTCCAGCCGGTGTCGGCCAGCGCGGTGCTGGTGCGTGAGCCGGCCGACCTGGCGCGGACGTCCTGGTACGCCGACTACCTCAACCCGGTGCCGGAAGCGGGCGCGGCCGACGCCGAGATCAACCAGGTCGACCGGTCGCTGCAGACCACGCGCCGGTTCGACGCCCTCAAGCTGTGGGCGACGCTGCGGGCGGTGGGTGCCGACGGGATCGGCGAGATGGTCGACGCCGTCTGCGACCTGGCCGCCGCGGTGCACGCGGACCTGGCGGGCGACCCGGAGCTCCACCTGATCGGCCGCACGGACCTGTCCACGGTGCTGTTCCGCTACCAGCCCGAGGGGGTCACGGACGCCCAGGCGGACGCCCTGGTGGCCCGCGTGCGCCGGGTGCTGTTCGACTCGGGGCGCGCGAGCGTCGCCCGGACGGTCGTCGACGGCCGGCCGTGCCTCAAGCTCACGCTGCTCAACCCGGAGGTCACGCTCACCGACGTCCGCCGCGTCCTGGGGCTGGTGCGCGGGGCGGCGCACGGCATCCTGGCCGGTCAGGCGCTCGCAGACGAGCAGGAGCCGCCGTGCCGGGACGTGCACCCGCACCTCGACCGCTACGACACCGCGGAGGCCGCGCGATGAGGACCTACGACGTCGTCGGCATCGGCATCGGCCCGTTCAACCTGGGTCTCGCCGCGCTCGCCGACCCGCTGGCTGACGTGGACGCCGTGTTCCTGGACCAGGCGGACGAGTTCCGCTGGCACCCCGGCATGATGCTCGAGGGCGCCACCATCCAGGTGCCCTTCCTCGCGGACCTGGTGACGATGGCGGACCCGACCTCGCCGTTCTCCTTCCTGGCGTTCCTCAAGGCGACGGGACGGCTGTACCCGTTCTACGTCCGCGAGTCCTTCTACCCGCTGCGGGCCGAGTACGACCAGTACTGCCGCTGGGTGGCCGGGCAGCTGGACACGTTGCGCTGGGGCCGCCGGGTGGTGGCGGTCGAGCACGATGCCGCGCGGGACCTGTACGTCGTCACGGCGGAGGTCGCGGCCGGCGACGCCGGCACCCCGGGGACCTCCCTCCGCCGCGAGCAGTACCTCGCCCGCCACGTGGTGCTCGGCGTGGGCACCACGCCGCGGCTCCCCGCCCCGCTGGCCGAGCTCGCGCGGTCCGCCGCCGGCCTCCCCGGTGCGGGCCCGGTGGTCCACACGGCCGACTACCTGCCGCACCGGGACGCGCTGCGGGCGAGCGGCGCGGTCACGGTGGTGGGCTCGGGGCAGTCCGCCGCGGAGGTGTACCGCGACCTCCTCGAGGACGCCGGCCCCTACCGGCTCGACTGGGTGACCCGGTCGCCACGGTTCTTCCCGATGGAGTACACCAAGCTGACCCTCGAGATGACGTCGCCGGAGTACACCGACCACTTCCACGGTCTCGCGCCGGAGCTGCGCGACCTGGTGGGCCGCGAGCAGCGCAACCTCTACAAGGGGATCAGCGGCGACCTGATCGACGACATCTACGACACGCTGTACCGCCGCACCGCGCTGGGCCGCGAGGTCCCGACCACCCTGCTCAGCGACACCGAGGTGGTCGCGGCCCGCACCGAGCCGGCCGACGACGGCGGGCTCGAGCACGTGCTGACGCTGCGGCACGCGCAGCTCGGCCGCACGGTGGAGCACCGCACCCGCGCGGTGGTGGCCGCCACGGGCTACGGCGCAGGCGTGCCGGGGTTCCTCGACCCGGTCCGCGACCGGCTGCTCCTCGACGACCGCGGCCGGTTCGACGTCACCCGTGACTACGCGGTGAGCGCCGACGGTCGCCTCCACACCCTCAACGGGGAGGAGCACACGCACGGCGTCACCGCGCCGGACCTCGGGTTCGGGCCCTGGCGCAACTCCGTGGTCCTCGCGAAGATCACCGGGCGCGAGCCCTACGCGGTGGAGCGGCGCATCGCCTTCCAGCAGTTCGGCCTGCCCGACGGCGGCACCGCGGTCGCGTCGTCCGCGCCGGCGACGGAGGTGGCCCGGTGAGCGCCACCACCGCCTCCGCCGTCGTGCCCGCCGCGGAGCGGGCCGTGTTCGTCGCGCCCACCGGGCTCGGGGACCTGACGTTCACCGCGGTGTCGCCGGTCCGGGACGCCGCGACGGTCCAGTCCTGGCTGGCGCACCCGGCGTCGTCGGCGTGGGCGATGGCCGATCTCGACGTGGACGGCGTGCGCGACTACCTCGCGGCGGTGGGCGCGGACGAGGCGCAGGACGGCTGGCTCGGCCGGCTCGACGGCGAGCCGGTCGTGTACACCGAGACGTACGACCCGGCTCGGGTGCTGCTCACCGCGGTGCACGCCGCGGAGCCCGGGGACGTCGGCATGCACCTGCTGGTCGCACCGCCGCCGGACGAGCCGGCCCGCCGCCGCACGGGGCTGACCGACGCCGTCATGGGCGCCGTCGTCCGCTTCTGCCTCGCGGACGTCGCGGCGGGCGGCCGTGGGGGAGCGCGCGTCGTGGTCGAGCCCGACGTGACGAACGCCAAGATCGCCGCGAAGAACGCGGCGGCCGGGTTCCGGTTGCTGCGCGAGGTGCCGGTCACCGACGCGGGCCGCACGAAGACCGCGGCGCTGAGCGTCTGCACCCGGGCCGACTTCGCGGCGTCGCCGCTGGGGGACGGCATCCCGGTCGCCGCCCACCTGCGCGGCGACCTCGCGGAGGTGGCCCACCGGCACCTGGCCGCCAAGGCGCTCGCGGAGCTGGCCCACGAGCGGCTCTTCGCGCCGGCCCCGGACGGCCCGGCCGGTTCCGGGAGGTACCGGCTGGACCTGGAGGGGGCGAGCTACGCCTTCGCTGCTCGGACGTTCGCGCTCGAGCACTGGGTGGTGGATCCGGCGTCGATCACGCGGACCTCCCCGGACGGGGCGGCCCTGCCCGTGGACGTGCTGGACCTGGTCGCCGAGCTCCAGCCGCTGCTGCAGGTGCCGGACACGCTGCTCGCCACGTACCTGGAGGAGCTGTCGAGCACGTTGGCCGCGGCGATGGCCAAGCGGGAGCGGGAGCTGACGGGCGTCACGCCGGACACCGCCCGGCTGGTCGCCGGCCTCACGGCTCCGGTCCCCGCGGCGCGGGACGAGGACCAGCGCCGGACCGCAGGTACCTTCCAGGCCGTCGAGGGTGCGATGAGCGAGGGGCACCCCGGCTTCCTCGCGAACAACGGGCGCATCGGCTTCTCCCTGGACGACTACGCGGCGTTCGCGCCCGAGCGCAGCGGCCGGCTGCGGCTGCAGTGGGTCGCGGCACGCCGCGAGCACACCCACCTGGCCCTCGGGGCGGACCAGACCGAGGACGCGCTGTACGGCGTCGAGCTGTCCGGCGCGGAGCGTGCCGCGTTCGCCGGCCGGCTCACCACGCGCGGGCTGGACCCGGCCGACTACCTCTACCTGCCCGTGCACCCGTGGCAGGCGCAGCACCGGTTGCCGATCACGTTCGCGGCCGACGTGGCGCGCGACGACCTGGTCCCGCTCGGGCCGGGCGCCGACGAGTACACGCCGCAGCAGTCCATCCGCACGATGTTCAACCGCACCCGCCCGGAGCGCCACTACGTCAAGGTGGCGCTGGCGATCCAGAACATGGGGTTCCTGCGGGGCCTGAGCCCGGCGTACATGCGGGCGACCCCGGCGATCAACGACTGGGTCGCCGGGCTCGTGGAGGGCGACAGCACCCTGACCGGCTCCGGGTTCGGCGTCCTGCGGGAGCTGGCGTCGGTCGGGTACACCGGCGACGTCTACCACCGCACCCCGCAGCCCAACGCGCACCGCAAGATGCTGGCCGCGCTGTGGCGCGAGTCCCCGCTGCCGCGCACCGCGCCGGGCGAGCGGCTGGCCACCATGGCGAGCCTGCTGCACCGGGACGCCTCCGGCGCGGCGGTCGTCACGGGCCTCGTCCGGGCGTCGGGCATCGGCGCCGAGGCCTGGCTGCGCGCCTACCTCGACGCCTACCTGTACCCGCTGGTGCACTGCCTGCGCGCCCACGACCTGGCCTTCATGCCGCACGGCGAGAACCTGGTGCTCGTGCTGCGCGACGGCGTCGTACGGCGGGCGTTCATGAAGGACATCGGCGAGGAGGTCGCGCTGCTCTCCGACCGTGCGCTGGCCGCCGGCACGCTGCCGGACGACGTCGCCCGGGTCGTGGCGCCCGTGGACGACGCCGAGAAGGCGCTGGCGATCTTCACCGACGTGTTCGACGGCGTGCTGCGCCACCTCGCCGGGATCCTGGCGGTCGACGGCGTGCTCGGTGAGGACCGGTTCTGGGCGCTGGTGGGCGAGTGCCTCGACCGGCACGACGCCGAGCACCCGGGGCTGGACTCCGGGGTCGACCTGCGGGCGGCGCGGTTCGCGCACTCGTGCCTGAACCGTCTGCAGCTGCGCAACACGCTGCAGATGGTGGACCTGGCGGACCAGTCGAGCTCGCTGATCTACGCCGGCACGCTGGCGAACCCGGTGGCGCGCCCGTGAGGTTCGAGACCTTCCGGGACGCCTGGGGCGTGCCGCACGTGCGGGCCGCCACGGAGCCGGACCTCGCCTTCGGCCAGGGGTACGTGACGGCCCGCGACCGGGGCTGGCAGCTCGAGTCCGACCGCTGGCGCGCCGAGGGTCGCCTGGCCGCCCGGATCGGCCCGGGGGGCCTCGCCTGGGACCGGTTCGCCGTGCAGGTCCGGCTCGCCGACACCGCCCGGCGGGTCCATGCCGCGCTCGCCGCGCCCGAGCGGGCCTGGCTCGCCGCCTACACGGCCGGGGTGAACGCGGGGCTGGCCGACGGCGGACGCGACGTGCCCGAGCTCGACGTGCTGGCGAGCGGTGGTGCGGTGCCGGGAGAGCTGCCGCCGCACACGCCGTGGCCGGACTGGGCGCCGCTCGGGGTGTTCCTGACCAACCACGTCCTGTTCAGCGGCTGGCCGCACCTGCTGTGGCGCGAGCACGTCGCCCGGACGTTGGGCCCCGACCACGTGCTGCTGGGTGGTGCCGACGGCGAGGCGGGCGCGTCCTCGGGCTCCAACGCCTGGGCGCTCGCGGGCGGGCGGACGGCGAGCGGGGCCCCGCTGCTGGCCGGAGACCCGCACCGGTTGCTCGAGCTGCCGGGGGTCTACCAGCAGGTGCGTCTCGCCTGCGACGAGTACGACGTGGTCGGGCTGGCCTTCCCGGGCGTCCCCGGCGTCCAGCACTTCGGGCACGCGACGGTGCGCGACGGCGCCCCACCGGACGGTCCGGACGGGTCGGTGGCGTGGGGCATCACCAACGCGATGGCGCACCACGTCGAGCTGTTCACGGAGACCGCGGACACGCTGTCCGGCTCCGCGGGGGAGGTCACGACGGGCCGCGAGACCGTCCCGGTGCGGGGCGCCGAGGACGTCGAGGTCGCCTGGACCGAGACGCCGCGCGGCCCGCTGGTCGCGGACCGCCACAGCCTGCGCTGGCCCGCCCGGGTCGACGCCGACCTCGGTGTCGCGTCCTGGCGCCGGCTGCTGCGCTCGCGGACCGCGGGGGACGTGGCCGAGGCGTTCGCCGGCTGGGTGGATCCGGTCAACCGGGTGCTGACGGCCGACTCGGCCGGGACGGTGCTCAGCCTCACCGCCGGCCGGGTGCCGGACCGCGCACCCGCCGAGCGCGTGCTGCCCCACGCCGTCGTCCCGGGGTGGCGGCCGCGCTGGCGCTCGCTGCCGGGCGCGGTGGCGGTGCACGACCTCGCCGTCGACGCGAACGACCGTCCCGTCCCCGGCGGCCGGGTGCCCGACCTCGGCTACGCGTACGCCCCGCACCGCGCCCGGCGGATCGCAGCGTTGCTCGCCACGGCGCCCGACGACGGCGAGCGGCCCGGCGGCCAGTCCCGCGTGTTCGGCGACGTGTCCGACGGCGGTGCGGCCAGCCTGGTGAGCCTCCTCGCAGGGGTGCGGGGGTCCGGTGTCGGCCCTGCCGCCGCCCGGCTGCGCGACTGGGCCGCGAGCGGCGCGCGCATGGACGCCGGGTCGGTGGACGCGGCGCTGTTCGTGCGGTGGCGGGACGCGCTCGCGCGACGGGTGTCCGCCCACCCTGCGCTCGCCCCGGTGCACGCGCCGACCGGGCTGCCGGCGCTGTTCGACCCGTGGTGCGACGTGGTTGCGCGGGTGGCCGGGGCACTGGAGCCGCTCCTGCGTGCCGGCGCCACCTGGGACCCGCCGCAGGACCCGGCCGCCGAGGCGGAGGCCGCGCTGGCCCAGGTGACCCGGCGGGCCGCGGTGGGACCGGCCGGCGGTGCCTCGAACGTGCCGGTGACGTGGGGCGACCTCCACCCGGTGCTGCCGCTGCACGGGCTGGCCGAGGTCACGGTCCTCGACCCGGCCGGTGTGCCGCGGGTGCCGGACGTCCACCGGGTGCCCGTCGGCGGGGCTGCCGACACGGTGTGCTGCACCGGCTCCGTACCGGGGGTGGCGACCGCGTCCTGGCGAGGCTCCGTGGCCCGCTGGGTGTGGGACCTCGCCGACCGCCGCCGCAGCCGGTGGGGGGTGCCGTTCGGGTCGAGCGGCGACCCGCGTTCGCCGCACTTCACGGACCAGCACCCGCAGTGGGCGGCGGTCGGCACGCACGAGATCGAGACGGACTGGGCGCGGCTGCGCCCCGAGACCTGGGAGACACGATGACCCGACGGCTGCACGAGGGGACACCGGGCGAGGAGGTCTGGCGCTCGTCCGGCAGGTCGGGTCTGCGGGTGACGGTCCTCGACCCGGTCGCCGACGTCGACGTGCTGCACGACTGGGTGACGCGGCCGCACGCCGGGTTCTTCGGCCTGGGAGAGCTGACCCGCGACGAGCTGCGCGCGACGTACGAGTTCGTCGCCTCCCTGCCGACGCACCACGCCTACCTGGTGCGCACCGGCGACGACCCGGTGGCGCTCGCGCAGCTCTACCACCCGGAGGACGACCCGGTCGCCGCGGCGTACGACGTCGAGCCGGGCGACGTCGGCGCGCACTTCTTCCGGGGCGGCGACTCCGTGGGGTGGGGGGTGCTCGGACCGGCGCTCGTCGAGTTCGCGTTCTCGCTGCCGGCCGTCGAGCGGATCGTGGTGGAGCCGGACGTGCGCAACCGTCCGGCCGTGGCCCGGACGGCGGCGATGGGGTTCGAGCTCGCCGGCGAGGTCCGGTTCGAGTCCCCGCACGGCCCGAAGCACGCGATGCTGGCGTTCCTGACGCGCGAGCGGGCCCTCGCCGCGGTGACGCAGCCGGCGTCGGGCTGAGCGACTACCGGGGCACCGGCCCCGTCGTCGTCCCCGGCGTGAGGCCCACCGGGAGGGTCACGGTGGTCGGTTCCTCGCCCGCCAGCAGCCCGATGACGGCGCGGCCCAGCGCGGCGCCCTTCTCCCGCAGCGGCTGGTGCACGCTGGTGAGCACGTCGGGGGAGAGCCAGGGCAGGTCGATGCCGTCGAACCCGGCGATCGAGACGTCGTCGGGCACGGACAGGCCCAGCTCCCGTGCGGCGATGACGGCGCCCGCCGCGAGCAGGTCGGAGTGCGCGACGATCGCCGTCGGGCGCTCGGTGGCCGGGACCCAGGTGGACAGGATTTCCGTCGCGGCGTCGCGGCCGTGCTCGACGAGCGAGGCGGGCGTCTCCCACGTCAGCACGGGGTCGACGGCGTCCCGCACGCCGGCGAGGCGGTTCGCCGTGGGCGTCCGCTCCACCCGGGTCAGCCGCTCGGCGTCGACGGGACCGGAGCGCTCGCCGTGCCCGAAGGGCAGCGCGATCTCCGCGATGCGGGTGTGCCCGAGCCCGACGAGGTGGCGGGTGGCCTCGGCGATCCCGGCGCGGTCGTCGAGCGCGACGAGGGGCGCACCCTCGACGGCACGGCCCTCGCCGACGGCGACGGGGACGTTGCGCCGCTGCAGCGCGGTCAGGATCGGGTCGTGCGTCAGCACGCCCCAGACGAGGACGGCCACGTCCATGGCCGCCGTCTCCAGCAGGGGGTCCACGCCGTCGGCGGACGGGCTGACCCCGGGGATGAGCAGCACGCCGAGCCCCTGGGTGCCGAGGACGTCGACGAGACCGTCGAGGACCTGCACGGCGACCGGGTCGCGGAAGGCGCGGCCGGGGTGGTCCCCGATGACGACACCGACGATGCCGGACCTACCGCGCCGGAGCTGGCGGCCGAGCGGGTTGGGACCGGTGTAGCCGAGCTCTGCCGCGGCGGTGAGCACCTTGTCGCGCGTCTCGCCGGTGATCGGGCCGGACCCGGAGAAGGCGAGCGAGGCCGTGGACACGGAGACGCCGGCGTGCTCGGCCACCCGTGCGAGGGTCGGGCGGGTGCCCGGTGTGCGGCCCATGCGGCTCCTTCCGCCGTCGGTGCGGGCCGCCAGCCTATCGGTGCGGGACCCGACCCGCTCGAAACGATTTGACCGAACGGTCGGTGCTCCTGGATCGTCGTGCCGTGAACAACTCTGTCCCCGCTGCGGCCGCCGACGAGCGCCGCCTCCGGTCCGCCCTGTGGGCCGTCTTCGGCGTCTTCACGACGGCCGGGTTCGGCATGGCCACCTGGGCCTCGCGGATCCCGGCCGTCCGGGACGGCCTCGGCTTCTCCGAGGGGCAGATGGGGCTGCTGCTCCTCACCGCCTCCATCGGGTCGATCTGCGCGCTGCCGCTGTCCGGCATGATCAGCTCGCGCCTGGGGGCGTCGCGCACGGTGCTGTTCTTCGCCGTCGCCTCGGCGGTCGGGTTCGCCGTCGCCTGCTTCGGGGTCGACGCCGGGAACCACGTGTGGGTCCGCGTCGGCCTGTTCCTGGCGGGCATCGGCGTCGGCGTGTGGGACGCCGCGATGAACCTCGAGGGCGCGGTCGTCGAGCAGCGGCTCGGCCGGGCCGTCATGCCGCGCTTCCACGCGGCGTTCAGCGTCGGCACCGTCGCCGGCGCCGGCGTCGGGGCGCTCGCGGCCTGGCTGCAGGTGCCCCTCACCCCGCACCTGGTGAGCGTCGTGGTGCTGGACTCGATCGCCGTCGCCCTCTGCGTGCGGGCCTTCCTGCCGGCGCACGACGCCGGTCCCACCACCTCGCAGGCCGGCGCCCAGGACTCCGTCGCGGACCCCTCGACCGCCGTCGAGCCGTCGCACGGCCACTCGCTCCGGGACACGCTGGCCACGTGGCGCGAGCCCCGGACCCTGCTCGTGGGCCTCATCGTGCTCGGTGCGGCGCTGACCGAGGGCGCCGCCAACGACTGGGTCGGCCTGGCCACCGTCGACGGGTTCGGCGTCGGGGACGGGCTCGGGGCGGTCGCGCTGGCGGTCTTCCTCGTGGCGATGACCGTCACCCGGATGGTCGGCACGGCCCTCATCGACCGGTTCGGCCGGGTGTGGGTGCTGCGGGCCAGCGGCCTGTCCGCCATCGCGGGCGTGCTCGTGTTCGCCCTCGTGCCGCACCTGCCGACGGCGCTGGTGGGGGTGGCGCTGTGGGGTGCCGGCTCGGGTCTCGGGTTCCCGATGGGGATGTCGGCGGCGTCCGACGACCCGCGGCGCGCCGCCCTGCGCGTGGCCGTCGTGTCCACCGTCGGCTACTCCGCGTTCTTCGTCGGGCCGGCGCTCATCGGGTTCCTGGCCGAGCACACGGGCTACCGGCTCGCGCTCCTCGTGCTGGCCGCGCCCGTCCTGCTCGGCATCGTCGTGGCCGGAGCGGCGAGGCCCCCGCAGGACGACACGGCCGCGGTGCGGCCGTCTACCCTGGACAGGTGAGCCAGACCGTGCCGAGCGCCGCCACCGAGCCGACCGCCACCGAGCCGACCGCCGCCGTCGGGGCGGACGCCGCCCCGACCCTTGCCGACCTGACGACGCTGCGCGTCGGGGGACCGGTCGGCCGCTACGTCGAGGCCACCACGGAGGCCGAGCTGATCGACGCGGTGCGGGGCGCGGACGACGCCGGGGTGCCGCTGCTCGTGGTGGGCGGCGGGTCCAACCTGCTCGTCTCGGACGAGGGGTTCGACGGCGTGGTGGTGCGCGACGTCCGCCAGGGCCTCGACGCGGACCTGGCCGACTCCTGCGGGACGGACGGTGCCTGCGGCGGCGCGAGCCTCAGCCTGCCCGCGGGCCAGGACTGGGACGCGTTCGTCGCCGAGGCCGTCGCCAACGAGTGGGTGGGCGTCGAGGCGCTCTCCGGGATCCCCGGGACCGTCGGGGCCGCTCCGGTGCAGAACATCGGGGCGTACGGGCAGGAGGTGTCGGGCGTCGTGGCGTCGGTGCGGACCTGGGACCGGGCGACGGGGCAGCGCAAGACCCTGACGCTGTCCGAGCTCGAGTTCGGGTACCGCTCGAGCCTGCTCAAGCGGACGATGCGGGCCGACCCGACGGGCGGCGACCTCTGGTACCCGACACCGCGGTACGTGGTGCTCCAGGTCGACCTGCAGATGCGCCTCGGTTCTCTCTCGGCGCCCATCGGCTACGGCGAGCTGGCGCGACGCCTCGGCGTCGAGGTGGGCCAGCGGGCGCCGTCGGCCGAGGTGCGCGAGGCCGTGCTCGAGCTGCGGGGCGGCAAGGGGATGCTGCTCGACGGCGTCGGCCCGGACGCGCGGTCGGGCGACCCCGACCGCTGGTCGGCCGGCTCGTTCTTCACGAACCCGGTGGTGCCCGTCGAGGCCGCCGAGGTGCTGCCGGCCGACGCGCCGAGGTTCCCGGTGCGGTCGGCGACGCCGACCACGACGACGGGCCCCGCGCTGGGCGAGGTCGACCCGTCGCTCGTCAAGACGTCCGCGGCGTGGCTCATCGAGCGCGCGGGGTTCACCAGGGGCTTCGGGCTGGCGGGGGAGCAGTCGCCGGCACGGCTGTCGACGCGGCACACGCTGGCCGTGACGAACCGGGGTGGCGCGACGGCGCAGGACGTCGTGGCGCTGGCCCGCGCCGTCCGCGACGGGGTGCGGGACGCGTTCGGCATCGAGCTGGAGCCGGAGCCCGTCCTGGTCGGCCTCACCCTCTGACCTCGCACGCCACGACGGTCAGTAGACGACGACCGGGGTGCCCTGGGACATGCCCCAGGTGTCCCAGAGCCAGTTCATCGCGGAGTTCGACACGCGGACGCACCCGTGCGACGCCGGCCACGGCGGGATCGACCCCGACCCGTGGACCGCGAACGACCCGTGGAAGTACTTCGGCCGGTACATCGACCCGAGCTCCAGCGTCGACTCGTGGAGGTAGTCGCGCTCCATGTACACCGCGAACGACCCGCGCGGGGTGCTCGCGGTGTAGGTCCGCCCCTTCGCCTCGTACGTCTCGCCGTTGCCGGAGGACGCGTTGAGCACCCGGGTGACGCGGCCGTCCTCGACCGTCATGAGGAGCTGCCGGGCGAGGTCGATCTCGACGACCTTGCCCGACGACGACTGCGGTGACGGCCGGGCGCCGGAGTCGAGCGCCTCCTGGGTCCGCGGCCCGACGACGCCGTCCCGCCCCAGGCCGGCGGCCTTCTGCAGCGCCCACACCGCCTGCTGGGTCGCGGGTCCGAACTGCCCGTCGACCTCCGGCAGGAAGTAGCCGAGGTCGACCAGCCGCTGCTGGAGCGCGGTCACCTGCTGGCCGGACGCCCCGTAGGCCGGCCAGTCGGGCTTCTCGTCCTTCTTCTCGGCCTTGTCCTTCGGGGCCTTGTCCTTCTTGTCCTTCTCGTCGTCGCCGGCCTGCTCCTCGGCGCCGCCGTCGCTGGGCTCGTCGTCCTGCGCGGCCTGGCCCGTACCGTCGTCGCGCCCCTCGTCGTCAGGGGCCGCCTCGGCAGCGTCGTCGTCCGTCCCGGTGCCCGACGACGGCGACGCGGCTGCCGAGGGACGCTCGGCGGGCGGTTCCTCGACCGCCGGCGCGTCCCCGGTCCCGGCGTCGTCGGCCGGGGCGGGTCCCGCGGACGGGCTCTCCGGGCTGCTGGAGGCGTCCTGGGTGGCCGTGCTCGACTCCGCCGCCACCGGCTGCGGCCCGGCGACGTCCGACAGCGCCGCGCAGCCGGGCACCAGCAACAGGGCGAGGGCGATCGCGGCGGCGCTCAGCCGCCGTCGCCTCGGCGTCGTGGTCGTCGTCATCGTGCACACCTTTCCCGGAGCGGCCGTCGTCGGGCCGGGCCTGCGACCGCGGACTCCTACCGTGCCGTGCCGATGACGGCTTGGCGAGCGCGCGGCGCCGTCCGGCCCGCGATCGACACCGTCTCGTGACCTGGACGCCGTCGCCGTCGCGGATGAGAGGACTCTCATCGGCCTCTCACCGCCTGCACGCGCGGGCGCGCTGCGATGGCCGCATGACCGTCACGACGTCCGGCACCCGGACCTCGCCCCACGACCACGGCGCCTGGCGCGAGCTGCTGACCGGGCCGGCGGCGGAGTCCGTCCTGGCGGCGGCGCTCGGCGCCGACGGGGCGAGCCTCGACACCTGGCACGTGCGCGAGCTGCACGCCCGCCCGGGTGCCGAGCTCACGGTCGCCTACGACGTCGTCGCGCGCCGCCGGCACGGGAGCACGGAGAGCACCGCGCACGAGCACCTCTTCGCCACGAGCGCGGCAGGCCTGGACCCCGGTGCCACCGCGCCGGACGACGGCGTGGTGCGGCTCGACGACGGCACGCACGCCCTGCTCGTCTGGCGCCACCCGCACGACCCGGCGCTGCCCGGGCTGGCCGTCGGCACCACGCCGGCGCGGCTGACGCAGCGGCTCCGGGAGGACGGCGTGACCGCCGAGGTGCTCTCGCTCGAGACGGTCACCTACCGCCCGCTGCGGCGGGCCGTGCTGCGCGCGCGGACCACGGCCGGGACCCTGTACGTCAAGGTGGTCCGGCCCACCCGGGTGGCTGCCCTGGTGCAGCGGCACGAGCTGTTCGCCGCCGGGGACGGGCTCGTCGCCCCGCGGGTGCTGACCCGCGGCGAGGACGGCGTCGTGGTGCTCGCCGAGCTCTCCGGTCCCTCGCTCGCCGACCACCTCGCGGCCACGCCCGCGCACGGGCAGCCGGACGCCGTCGACCCGGCGGAGATCGTGCGCGCGGCCGCGTCGTTGCCGCCCGCAGGTGTGGGGCTGAGCCGGCGTGCGCCGTGGGCGGACCGGCTGGGCCGCTACACGGCGGCGCTCGCCGACGCGCACGGGGTCGACGCCGACCGGCTGGCCCGGCTGGCGGCCGGGGTGCACGCCGCGCTGCGTGGCCGTGACCTCGGGCCGGTCGTGGCCACCCACGGAGACCTGCACGCCGCGAACGTCGTGCTCAGCACGGCCGGGGCGGACGGCGGACCGGGCGCCGCGCCGCGGGTGGTCGGCGTCCTCGACGTGGACACGCTGGGTCCCGGCCACCTGGTCGACGACCTCGCCTGCGCCGTCGCGCACCTCGCGGTGCTGCCCGCCCTCGCGCCCGGAACGTACGACGGCGTCGACGGCCTGGTGGAGCGCTGCCTGACGGTGTTCGGTGCCGAGGTGGACCCGGTGGTGCTGCGCGCCCGGGCGGCCGCCGTCGTCGTGTCCCTGGCCGTCGGGGCGCCGGACCTCGCGGTCGCCGACGCCTGGATCACCGTCGCGGAACGGTGGGTGGCCGCGGCCGACGGTTTCTGAGAGTCCTCTCACCGAGGCCTCCTCGAGGTCTCACCCGGGCCGACGAGTCTGGGGCCATCAGGCAGCCGCAGGGCTGCTCATCCGGGACCGACGGTCCTCGTCACGAAGGAGCTGGAACTCATGAAGGCACGCAACGTCTGGATCGTCAGCGGAGCGCTCGGTGCGGTGGCGCTGGGCACCACGGTCGCCGCGGCGCAGGGCACGTTCGACGGGCCGGCGGACAGGGTCGTCTCCTCGGCCGTCACGGTCGGCGACGGAACGACCGGCCCGGTGCCCGACGCGCGCACCAGCACGGCTCCGAGCACCCAGGCCGCCTCGCCGTCGCCGGCCGCCGTGCAGAACAGCACGTCGATCACCACGGTCACCGCGGGCTCGGTCGCCAGCGCGACCACCGCGCCGACGACGGACACCCCCGGCTCGCCGATCAGCCCGGTGACGGCCACCAGCCCGGTCAGTCCGGCGACCCCCCAGTCGGCGCAGTCGGCGCAGTCGCCCCGGTCGGCCGCGAGCGCCCAGAGCGCCCAGTCCGCAGCGAGCGCCCAGTCCGCCCCGTCCGCCCCGTCGGCGGACTGACACCGGGCCACGAGCCACCGAGAGGGCGAGGGCGGGAGCCGCCGCGCGGTCGTCAGACGGGAAGCGCAGGTCGCGCAGCGACCGTGAGCGCGACCGCGCGCCGGCTTCCGTCCTCGCCCTCGACCGCGCAGAGCAGGGCGGACATCACGCCAACCGGTACCCCATCCCGCGGACCGTGACGAACCGCTCCGCACCGAGCTTGTTGCGCAGGTAGCGCACGTACACGTCCACCACGTTGGAGCCGGGGTCGAAGTCGTAGCCCCACACCCGCGAGAGCAGCTGCTCGCGGCTGAGCACCTGCCCGGGGTTGCGCAGGAACGCCTCGGCGAGCGCGAACTCCCGGGCGGAGAGGTCCACCTCGACGTCACCGGCGCGGGCGCGGCGGGTGCGTAGGTCGAGGCTGAGGTCGCCGTGGCTCACCACGGTCGCCTCACCGCCGGGCTCCGTACGCAGCCGGAGGCGGATGCGGGCCAGGAGCTCCTCGAAGCGGAACGGCTTGGGCATGTAGTCGTCGGCGCCGCCCTCGAGCCCCGCCACGGTGTCCGAGACGGAGGTGCGCGCGGTCAGGATGATCACCGGCATCGTCACCCGCGCCTCCCGGAGCCGGCGCAGCACGGTGAAGCCGTCCTGGTCGGGGAGCCCGAGGTCCAGCACGAGCAGGTCGAAGTCGCCCGAGGCCGCGAGGTCGAAGGCCTCGCGAGCCGTGGCCACGGTGGTGCTGGCGTACCCGGCGGCGCGGAGCCCCTTGGCGATGAACGAGGCGATGCGGGACTCGTCCTCGGCGACGAGGATCTGGCTCACGGGTCGGTCCTTCCGTCGGTCGGCGCGCCGTCGGGGGCGCCGGGCAGCACAGGCAGCACGGGCAGCTCGATGGTGAAGGTCGAGCCGAGCCCGGGCTCGGAATCCACGCGGACCGTCCCGTCGTGTCCCTCGGCGATCGCGGCCACGATGGCGAGGCCGAGCCCGGAGCCTTCCCGGTGCGCGCTGCCGTGCCGGCCCCGGGCGAACCGCTCGAAGATCGTGGCGACGTCGTCGGCCGCGACCCCCATGCCCTCATCACGCACCCAGAGGTGGGTCCGGGAGCCGCCGTCGGTGGTGCGCGAGCCGATCGCGACCACGCTGCCCGGCTCCGAGAACTTCACGGCGTTGGCCGCGAGCTGCAGCCACGCCTGGGTGAGCCGCTGCGCGTCGGCCAGGGTCGACACGGCGGTCCGGGCGTCCACGAGCCACGTCCGGTCGCCGAGCGTGCGCACCTTGTCGAGCACGTCGTCGGTGAGGCGCCCGAGGTCCACGGGGGCGAGTCGGACGAACTCGGGCTGACCGACGGTCGCGAGGGTCACGAGGTCGTCGGTCAGCCGCCGCATCCGGTCCAGCTCGTCGAGGGCGAGGGCGCGGGTCTCGGCCGCGTCGTCGGCGTCGTGCGGGTCCATGAGCTCCAGGTGCCCCTGCACGATCGTCAGGGGCGTGCGCAGCTCGTGGCCGACGTCGTCGAGCAGCCGACGCTGCGCCTCGAAGGATCCCTCGAGGCGGCCGAGCATCCCGTTGAAGGCGCGCGTGAGGTCGGTCAGGTCGTCGTTGCCCGTCTCGGGGAGGCGTGCCGACAGGTCGGTGTCGCCGATCCGTTGCGCGGTTCGGGCGAGGAGGCGGATGGGTCGCAGCAGGCGCCCGGCCACGAGCCAGCCGACGACCCCGGTGACCAGGAGCGAGGCGAGCGCCACGGCCGCGTAGGTCCGGAACACGGCCTGGGTCTCGGCGTGCTCGGCCCGCCGGTCGTAGGCCAGCACCAGGGCCGCCGGGGCGTCCGCGGCGCCGGTCGCGTCGCCGGTCGTGTCGCCGGCTGCCGTCGAGGTGACCGGCACGACGACGGCACGGTAGTCGGTCGTGGCGGTGTGCACGAGCCGCAGGACGGAGCTGTTCGCGTCGACCAGGGGGGAGACGGCCTCGACGAACGCCGCGTCGTCCTCCAGGTGCACGGTGACGGCCTGCTGGCTCACCAGCGGGTTCCGGCCGGTGCGCAGCCCGATGATGCCCTCGTTCCGGCTGGGGACGGTGAGCTGGATGGCGGCGACGACGACGTCCTCGGGCGAGGTGAAGCGCTCACCGGTCACGGGGTTGACTCCGGACTCCGCCAGCGCCTCGAGCTCGCCGATGTCCTGGACGAGGTCGGCGTCGATACGGGTGTCGACCTGCCGGTACGCGAGCCAGTAGGCGGTCCCGCCCGCCAGGGCGAGCGCCAGCAGGGTCAGGGCCAGCAGGGCGGCGAGGATGCGGGTGCGGACCGTCAGGCCGCGGGTGGAGGTCCGGGCCATCACCCGTCCCCGTCGTCGTCATCGTCATCATCGTCTGCATCGTCATCGTCATCGTCATCGTCGTCGTCCGCCGGCGGCACCGGCGCGACCTCGCCGTCGTCCCCCTTCGGAGCCCCCGAGGGCGTGGGGCCGTCGGAGGAGTCCGGGCGGGCGGAGACCGACGGCGCGGGAGCGGGGGAGATGACGACGACGGGCCCGACGTCGAGGTCCTCGGGCTCGCCGGACGTGGCGGCGGCCACCGCCACCCCGGCCGTCCCCAGGAGCAGCCCGACGAGCACCCAGGCGAGCAGGCGGAGCGTCGGGCGCGTCATGAGGAGATCATCCCGCGGCGGGATGAGACGGAGATGAGAGCCAGTCGTCGATCCCCGCGAGCAGGCGCTGCTTGGTCGCGGCGGAGGCGCGAGAGCCCCGGACGGAGGCGCGGGCGAGGTCCGCGAGCTCCGCGTCGGTGAAGCCGTGCACGGTGCGTGCCGTCTCGTACTGCTGCACCAGCCGTGAGCCGAACAGCAGCGGGTCGTCCGCGCCGAGCGCCACCTGGGCCCCGGCGTCGACCAGCGTGCGCAGGGGGACGTCGTCGTCCCGCTCGTACACGCCGAGGCTCACGTTGGAGGCCGGGCACACCTCGAGGGTGACGCCCGACTCGACGAGGGACGCCAGCAGGGCGGGGTCCTCCACGGACCGCACCCCGTGGCCGAGACGGTCGGGTGCCAGCGTCCCGACGACCTCCTGCAGGTGCGCCGGGCCCAGCAGCTCGCCCCCGTGCGGCACGGAGGCCAGCCCGGCACGGCGCGCGATGCGGAACGCGTGCGCGAACTCGGCAGTGTCGCCGCGGCGCTCGTCGTTGCTCAGCCCGAACCCGACGACCTCGCCGGGGCCGTCCCCGGCGTACCGGGCCGCCAGCCGGGCGAGCGTCCGTGCGTCCAGGGGGTGCCGCATGCGTGAGGCCGCGACGACGACGGCGACCTCCAGCCCGTGCGCGGCGCTCGCGGCGCGGGCCTCGTCGAGCACGATCTCCACGGCCGGGGTGATGCCGCCGACGAACGGGGCGTACGAGGTGGGGTCGACCTGGATCTCGAGGCGGCCCGACCCTTCGGCGGCGTCGTCGGCCGCGGCCTCGTCGACGAGCCGGCGCATGTCGGCCTCGGACCGGACGCAGTGCCGGGCGGAGTCGTAGAGCCGTTGGAAGCGGAACCAGCCGCGCTCGTCGGCGGGTACGCGCAGGGCGACACCGTCGGTCAGGGCGGCGGGCAGACGCATCCCGTGCTCGGCGGACATCTCCCGCAGGGAGCTGACCCGCAGCGACCCCGTGAAGTGCAGGTGGAGATGAGCCTTCGGGAGCTTTGCCAGGTCGCGCACCCGGACAGTCTGGCACCACTCGCACGAGCCGGCCGCGCCGCCGCGACCGTGGTGGACGAGCGTGTGACCGACGTGTCGCCAGGGCGGTTCGACCCACGGCGCGGGTTCGCGTACAGTTGTCCCTCGGTGGTTGACGGCCGCCATGCTGGACCGCGCCCTCACGGGCTCGACCGGTGCGACGTCGTCGGGCACGAAGGGTAGTGGCGCAATTGGTAGCGCAGCGGTCTCCAAAACCGCAGGTTGCAGGTTCGAGTCCTGTCTACCCTGCCAGCGTGATCCCCCGCGGGGCCGCGCGCAGCGGGGCCATGCGACACGTATGACCCGAACGCCAGGAGTCTGTGCCGTGGGTACGTCGCCGGCAGGCGGCGTGGCTGCGGTGTGATCGCGAAACGGGGTAGGTCGAAGTGAGCGAGTTGCCGGCTGAGGCCGCTGGGACGCACGATGCCGGAACGGGCAAGGAGCGTCGCGGCATCTTCGCCCGCATCGCGCTGTTCGTCCGTCAGGTCGTGGGTGAGCTCCGCAAGGTCGTCACCCCGACCCGGTCGGAGCTGATCAACTACACGATCGTCGTGATCGTGTTCGTCACGGTGGCGATGCTCTTCGTCACCGGGCTCGACCTCGTCGTCGGTCAGGGCGCCGGCTGGCTCTTCGGGAACTGATCCCGACCAGCCGTCGAGCACCCGGGCCGCAACCCACATCCGAAGTCAGAAAGCAGGTTCGTTCGTGTCCCAGGACCCTCTGGAGCAGGCGGAGAACGTCGACCCCACGCAGCCCGACGCCCCCGGCGTCGAGGCCGACAACGACGTGCCCGGAGCCCCCGAGGGGACCGCGGCCGCATCTGACGACGTCGCGGACGCCGCGGACGCGCCCGGCACCGACGCCGAGGCGGCGGACGAGGCCGAGTCGGCCGACGAGGCCGACGTCACCGCGGAGATCGAGGACCCCGCCGACGAGCTCCGTCGCACGCTGCGTGCGCAGCCGGGTGACTGGTTCGTCATCCACTCCTACGCGGGCTACGAGAACCGGGTCAAGGCCAACCTCGAGAACCGCACCCAGAGCCTCAACATGGAGGACTACATCTTCCAGGTCGAGGTCCCCATGGAGGAGGTGACCGAGATCAAGAACGCGCAGAAGAAGACCGTCCGCCGCGTCCGGATCCCCGGTTACGTCCTGGTGCGCATGGACCTGACCGACGAGTCGTGGGGCGCCGTGCGCCACACGCCGGGCGTCACCGGCTTCGTGGGCCACACCCACCAGCCCGTCCCCCTGTCGCTGGACGAGGTCTTCGGGATGCTCGCCCCGACGATGCTCGAGCAGTCGCCCGCCAAGCCGGCCACCGCCGGCGCCGGCGCGGGGACCGGCGGAGCGTCCGCGCAGCCCTCCATCGAGGTCGACTTCGAGGTCGGCGAGTCGGTCACCGTCACGGACGGTCCGTTCGACACGCTGCCCGCCACGATCTCCGAGATCAACGCCGAGGCCCAGAAGCTCAAGGTCCTCGTCTCCATCTTCGGCCGGGAGACCCCGGTCGAGCTGTCGTTCAACCAGGTCGCCAAGATCTGACCGGAGCGCCGGGACTCCGGCGCTCCGCGCGAACGACGTCATGCAACCGGGTCATCGCCCACGGCGTCGGCCCACGACACAGAGAGGGGAAGCAGCATGCCTCCCAAGAAGAAGGTCGCCGGTCTCATCAAGCTCCAGATCCAGGCCGGGGCCGCGAACCCCGCCCCGCCGATCGGGCCCGCGCTGGGTCAGCACGGCGTGAACATCATGGAGTTCTGCAAGGCCTACAACGCGGCCACCGAGTCGCAGCGCGGCAACGTGGTGCCGGTGGAGATCACGGTCTACGAGGACCGCTCCTTCACGTTCATCACGAAGACCCCGCCGGCTGCGGAGCTCATCAAGAAGGCCGCCGGTGTGGCCAAGGGCTCGGCGACGCCGCACACGACCAAGGTCGCGCAGCTCACCCAGGACCAGGTCCGGGAGATCGCCGAGACCAAGATGCCGGACATCAACGCCAACGACATCGAGGCCGCGAAGAAGATCATCGCCGGCACCGCTCGTTCGATGGGCATCACCGTCCAGGGCTGACGTCCACCCCCGTCCGTCACGGACGGACAAGTCCCGACGACAGTCGTCGGGCACGTGGGAGGGTCTGCGCAGACCCGACGAACCACGACTGCAGCAAGGAGACATGCAGATGGCACAGCGCAGCAAGGCGTACCGCGCCGCCGCGGCGAAGATCGACCGCGACAACCTGTACACGCCCCTCGAGGCCGTGAAGATGGCGAAGGAGTCGGCCTCCTCGAAGGCTGACGCGACCCTCGAGGTGGCCTTCCGCCTCGGCGTCGACCCGCGCAAGGCGGACCAGCTGGTCCGCGGCACGGTCAACCTGCCGCACGGCACCGGCAAGACGGCCCGCGTGATCGTCTTCGCGAACGGCCCGAAGGCCGAGGAGGCCATGGCGGCCGGCGCCGACGAGGTCGGCGGCGACGACCTCATCGCCAAGGTGGCCGGCGGCTACACCGACTTCGACGCGGCCGTGGCCACGCCGGACCTCATGGGCAAGGTCGGTCGTCTCGGTAAGGTCCTCGGTCCCCGCGGTCTCATGCCGAACCCGAAGACCGGCACCGTGACCATGGACGTCACCAAGGCCGTGAACGACATCAAGGGCGGCAAGATCGAGTTCCGCGTCGACAAGCACGCGAACCTCCACTTCATCATCGGCAAGGCCTCGTTCTCCGAGGAGCAGCTGGTGGAGAACTACGGCGCCGCCCTCGACGAGGTCCTGCGGCTCAAGCCGTCGTCCTCGAAGGGTCGCTACATCACCAAGGCGACGCTCGCGACGACGTTCGGCCCGGGCATCCCGCTGGACCAGTCGCGCACCACGCGCCTCATGGAGAGCTGACCCAGGTCTCCGCACCACGACGGCCCGGCACCTTCCTCACGAGGGTGCCGGGCCGTCGTCGTCCCCGGGCGCCGAGCCGGCCGCCCGGCGCCCGCCCGATGTATCAGGGCGGCGGGCCGCGCCTCCCTCCCCACGACAGAGCTGATCGTGCGGAGGGTGAAATCTCATGGGCGGACCCGGAGGGCGCCGCGCGTCACCGCGTCCCGCCCTACGCTCGTGGGGAGCCGCCGGAGCGTCCGGCGCGCGGGACCACGAGGACGCGCGACGAGAGATGACCAGTCCCCCCGAGACGGAGAGCCTCGGTGACCGAGCCGCGGCAGCGCTGCTGGGATATCGCGAGGGCCGCGCGGACGCCATGAGCGAGTTCGTCCGTGAGGCGACCCCGCTGCTGTGGCGCACGGTGCGCGCCCAGGGCGTTCCTCGCGAGGCGGCCGACGACGTCGTCCAGCAGACGTGGGCGGCGCTCGTCGGGCACGTGGAGTCGATCTCCGAGCCGAAGGCCACGCTCAAGTGGCTGCTGGTGACGGCGCGCCGCGCCGCCTGGGAGGTCGTCCGCAAGGGACGTGCCGACGAGCAGCGACGCACGGAGCTGCCCGACGACGACGCCGAGACCTCCGCGACGCTGCCGGACCCGACCCCGGGCCCGGAGGCCGAGCTCCTGCGCGACGAGCGGGACCGGCTGCTGTGGGGTGCGTTGCGCCAGCTGCCGGACCGGTGCCAGGAGCTGCTGCGCCTGGTCTCCCTCGCCGACCGTCCGGACTACCGGTCCATCTCCGCCGCGATCGGCATGCCGGTCGGGAGCATCGGCGCCACCCGGGGACGGTGCCTCGCCAAGCTGCGCGCCGTCCTCACCGAGCAGGGGGAGACCTCATGGACATGACCTACTTCGACGACGTCCCCGGTGCCGAGGAACCCCTGGACGCCTCCGACGTCGCGCTGCTCGCCCGCGTGGCGGAGCTGAGCGAGCGCGCGGACCCGGTGCCGGAAGGGCTCGTCGAGCGGTCGCTGTTCGCCATGACCCTCGCGGGCCTCGAGTCCGAGGTCATGGAGCTCATGGTCCTGGAGGCGCCGGCGGGCACGGTGCGCAGCGACGCGCCGCCGCTGGAGACCCGCACCATCACCTTCACCCACGAGCGGCTCACCGTGATGATCGCGCTGTCGCCCGGGAACACCCCGCGCACGGTGCGCGTGGACGGCTGGCTCGCCCCCGCGGACACGCTGACGATCGTGCTGCGCCGGCCCGACGGCGACCACCGCACCACCGCCGACGACGACGGACGGTTCGTCCTGGAGGACGTTCCCCGCGGCCTGGCCAGCCTGCTCGTGGAGCAGGACGACGTGCCGATCACCACGCCCGTCATCGAGCTGTAGACCTGACCGTCCCTGACCTGACACACCGGTGGGCACGTCCGTGCCCGCCGCCGAGGAGGAGCACGTGAGCGAGACGACCGTCGCCGACGCCGCCGGAGGGCGGCGTCCCGTCCGGCACCTGGACCCCGACCGGGTCCGCCGGAGCCCGGGCGCCTCCCGGGTCGACGCGACGACCTATGTCGCCGACCGGCTCATCGTCCGGGGAGACCTGCCTGACGCGCTCCGCGAGGCGGTAGCCCCCGCAGTGGAGCGACTGACGGCCGGCGGCGAACGTGCCGTGGCCGTTCTCGACCCCTGGCCCGTGGACGCGACGGAAGAGCCGCAGACCTGGATCGACGGGGTGCGACGGATCGCCACGGAGATGGGCTACCGACTCACCTACGACGGCACCCTCGGAGACCTGGCGGTCGACGACGTCGACGACGAGACGTTCGGCTACGCCCTCCGGCTGGTCCCGGAGAGGGACGACGACCTCGAGGTCGACACGTGGCAGGTGCTCGAGCGGATCACCGCCGAGCTGAGGGACCTCGACGAGCGGGACGAGCTCGACGAGGGGGAGGAGCGGACGCCGCGCGTCGGGCTCGACCACGTCCTGCGGGCGCAGCGTGGCAGGACGACACCCCTGCCCTTCGTCCCGGTGGCACGCCCCCGGACGACGCCGCTGCCCGTCAGCGCCGTCGACGAGTACGGTCGCCCCGGCACGGGCGGTCTGACGCCGGTGCGCTACCTGGGTGGTCCGCCGCGTCGCGCCCTGGACGACGGACCCACACCGTGGGTCGCTGCCGACGGGACGCGACGCCCCGTCGTGGCCATCGTCGACACCGGCATCGGGTCGCACCCGTGGTTCGGCGAGTACGACCCGCAGGATCCTCAGGACAGCGCGGTGGTGGTGCGGACCGCCTCGCTCGACGGAGCTCCCGTGGGGACGTTCCCCGTACCGCGCTTCGATTCGGAGGACGCGGAGTTCGGTGGCCTCAGCGTCGACCCGCTGACGGGTCCGCTGGACCCGGTGGCGGGGCACGGGACGTTCATGGCCGGGATCGTGCACCAGGTCTGCCCGGACGCGGTACTCATGGCGGTCCGCGCATTCGGGGGCTCGGGCGAGGTCTCCGAGTGGCAGGTGCTGCACACCCTGTGGCGGGTGCTGCGCTATCACCGCCGGGGGGCCCAGGGCGACGACGGCTACCATCGCGTCGACGTCGTCGTGCTGGCCATGGGCTACTACCACGAGCAGCCCCTGGACTACGGGTACGACGGTCCGCTGCGCCGCGTGCTTCGGGCGCTGCGCCGCGCCGGCGTCGTCGTCGTGACCGCGTCCGGCAACGACGGGACGACGAGACCGATGTTCCCCGCCGCCTGGGCCCCGCGCCTCCACCGCGAGGGTGGTGCGGTGGCCCCGATCGACGACCGGCAGCTCTCGGCGGCGTACCCCCCGCTGATCGTGGCCGGGGCAACCAACCCGGACGGGACGACAGCGATCTTCAGCAACGACGGTCCTTGGGTCACGTGCGTCCGTCCGGGTGCCTCCGTGATGTCGACGATGCCGACGACGGTCGACGGTCCCGAGACCCCGGCGGCACGAGTGGCGGAACGGCTGCGCCCGGGGGTCCGGGCCACCGTGGACCCGGACGACTTCACCGGTGGGTACGCCACCTGGAGCGGGACGTCCTTCGCCGCGCCGTACCTCGCAGGCGAGGTGGCGGGAGCGCGGCTTGCCCACGGTGGTGCGGACACCGGGGTCCCCGCCGCGTGGGATGCTGTGACCAGCGCGACCACCCTGACGGGGCGTGGCGACGACGGCAGGTAGGGGGCAGGAATCGACCGGGCGGCGTACGACGAACGGCTCCGTGAGGCGCAGGAGCTCAACGCGGCGTCCCGCGTTCGGCCGGCGTCGCGGGCCTATCGCTCGTTGCTGCGTGACATCGCCCCACTCGATCCGGAGCGGCACGGCGTCTGGGTCGTCGAGCTGCGTGTGCGGGCGCTCGTGGGGGAGGCAGCCTGCGTCTACGCCCTGACCGGGTCGCTCGGGGACGCGCGGCGGCTGGTCGGTGAGGCACTGGCGGTCGCGACCGCCGCGGGGGAGCCGCGTCTCGAGGCGCTGGCCCACGGGCAGGAGGGCCTGCTGCACGTCAGGTCCGGGAATGCCGGCGCGGCACTGGACGCGTTCGACCGGGCGCTGCGTTCGGTCGAGCCGTCGAACCATCGTGATCTGGCGGTGCTCCACATCAACCGCGCGGCCGCTGCCCTGGAGATCGGCGACCTCGCGGCTGCCGTCCGGAGCAACGAGTCGGCGCTGGCCCACGCCCAGGCCGGTCAGTACGACCGGTACGCCGCCTTCGCGCAGCTCAACCTCGGACTCGCCCGCTACCGCGAGGGCGACTTTCCCGCGGCGCTGCGCGAGCTGGAGGCGGCCGCAGCGCGGCAACCGGGTGGTCCGGACGGCTGGTCCGAGGTGAGCAGGGCCCAGATCCTCCTCGACGCCGGCCTGGTGTCGGAGGCGGAGCAGGTCCTCGCCGACGCGGCGGACCTCTTCGTCACGGACGACCTGACGGGAGAACGCGCGGACGCGCTGTACGGCCGGGCCCAGTGCGCTCTGCTCCTTCGTCGGTTCGACGACGCGATGCGATGGGCGGCGCAGGCCGCGCGTGCGTTCACACGTGTCGGCAACAGCGTGTGGGCGCTCAGGGCGACGGTGGTCCGGCTCGAGGGCAGACTGGCGGACGACCGCGAGCGCGCCGGCCTGAGTCGCTCGACGCTGCGCCGGCGGGCTGAACGGGCGCTGAGGCTGGCCGACGACGGCGAGGCGCACGGTCCCGGGACGGGCCGAGACGTCGCCGTGGCCGCCCGTCTGCTGGCGGTGGAGTGGGCTCTGCTTGCCGGCGACGTCGCTCGCGCGGTGGAGATCGCACGCGCTGTGCCGCGCCGGCTGAGCTCTGACAGCCCTCTCCCGCTGCGCGTCCACCACCGGTCGGTGCTGGCCCAGGTGGCCTTCGCGCAGGGCGACCGGCGGGCCGGGTTGCGGGCGGTGCGCGGAGGCCACCAGATCCTGGCGGACCACCGGGCGCGGGTCGGTTCCGTCGACGCGGTGACGGCCGCCGCCGCGCACGGCGGAAGGCTCGCGCGGGTCGACGTCGAGGCGGCGATGGCCACGGGTCGCGCTTCCGCGGTGTTCGACGCCACCGAGCGTGGCCGTGCCGCCTTCGCCGGCGCGGCGCGGGTCAGACCGCCGAACGACCCGGGGCTCGCCGAGCTGCTGGTCCAGGCCCGGCGGGCCGGCGAGGACGCACGAGAGCTGGCCGCCGGCCCCGAGGCCGACGACCGCACTCGCTCCGCGCAGCGGGCGGCGGAGTCGTACCGCCTGCAGGAGCAGGCACGGCGCCGGTCGTGGCAGCTCTCGGGGTCCGCGGGAAGCCTGGTGCCCCGGCCGGCCACGGCTGCCGCGACCGTCGACCGCCTCCGCAGGGCGGGAACCGAGGAGGTCGTGGTCTCGTACCTGCTGACCGAGCGCATCACGGCGCTGCGTGCTGACGGCACGGGGGTGCGGTCCGTCAACCTGTGCCCGGCCGCTGAGCTCCTCGAGCTGGTCCGTCGAGTACGCGGGGACACCGAGGTGCTGGCCAACGGACTGATCCCGCCGCGGATGCGGGATGTGGCCGCTGCTTCCGCACGCCGGTCCCTCGCACGGATCGACGACCTGTTGCTCGCGCCGCTCGAGGTCTCCGGCGCGCTCTACGTCGCTGCCCGGGGCGATCTCCTCGGCGTCCCGTGGGCGGCGATGCCGTCACGGGCGGGCCGGGCGACGTCGGTGAACTCGTGGGTCGACCTGAGCAGCATCGGGCCGGCCTCGGCTCCGCCACGGGTGGTGGTCGTCGCCGGACCGGATCTCGCCGCCGCGGAGGAAGAGGCACGGCTCGTCGCCGACGTCTGGGACGATGCGCTGCTGCTCGCCGGTCCCGACGCCACGTGCGGCAGGACCGGGGCAGCGCTCGAGGGTGCCACGGTGGTGCACCTCGGCGCGCACGGCAGGCACGAGCCGGACAACCCGCTGTTCTCGGCCGTCCGGCTCGCGGACGGCTCTCTCTATGCTCACGAGCTCGACGGGACGGACCTCAGCGGCGCGGTCGTGGTGCTCTCCGCCTGCGAGGTCGGTCGCGCCTCCACCCGGGTCGGCGGTGAGCCGCTCGGCCTGACGAGCGTGCTCCTGCGGCTCGGGGCAAGGGCGGTGGTGGCCGCGGTGGCCCCGTTGCGCGACGACGTCGCCGTGCGCGTCATGCCCCGCCTGCACGCGTCGATCAGGGAGGGCCTCGAACCGGCTGCGGCACTCGCCCACGCGCTGGCGGACGAGGTCGAGCCCGTCCCGCTCGTGTGCTTCGGCCCGATGCCGCTGGTGAGCCCGTGACCGTCGTGAGCGGTCCCCTGGCATGCGAACGCCGCTGACCTGCGGCGACGACCATGACGAAGAAGCTCCGCCGTGCCGCCGTCGGGGCGAGCGCTGCCGCGGCGATGCCCATGACGGCGAGCCGCTGACGTGGTCGGCGGCGTGCGGCCGCTCCGGAGGCACACCGCCGCTGTGACGCGTGCCTCCCGCCTCGGGTGCCGCACCGCCGTCGTCGTCGTGTAAGGTTCTCGGGTAACCCAAGACCGCCGGTCGTCAGATGCTGCCCGGAGCCCCGCTCCGAACGGCTGAAGACCGAAGTCCCGCGAAGAGCGGGGGCCTGCGCAGGTGACACGACGACGATCCACAGTCCTGCTGTGAGCTCCGAGCCCCGTGCGCCTGCGCCGGGGCTCTTTCTCTTTCCCGGGGTGACCGGTGGCTCCACCACCGGAAGGATTGCCATGGCGAGGCCGGACAAGGCAGCCGCCGTCGCGGAGATCGCGGACAAGCTCCGTGAGACCAACGCGGCCGTGCTGACCGAGTACCGCGGGCTCACCGTCACGCAGCTCCAGGAGCTGCGGCGGTCGCTGCGCGGCAACGCAACCTACGCCGTGGTGAAGAACACGCTGACCACGATCGCGGCCAAGGAGGCGGGTGTCGAGGGTCTCGACGCCGACCTCAAGGGCCCCTCTGCGATCGCGTTCGTGACCGGGGACCCGGTCGAGGCCGCCAAGGGCCTGCGTGACTTCGCCAAGGCGAACCCTGCACTGGTCATCAAGGGCGGTGTCCTCGACGGGAACCCGCTGACCGCTGCGGAGATCACGAAGCTCGCGGACCTCGAGTCCCGCGAGGTTCTCCTGGCCAAGGTGGCTGGTGGGCTGAAGGCCACGCTGACGCGTGCTGCCTATGCCTTCTCGGCCAAGCCTGCCCAGGTCGCCCGAGTCATCGATGCCCTGCGTCAGAAGCAGGACTCGGAGGGCGTCGCCGCCTGACCTGGCGGACGCCCTGACACACAAACCCCTGCTTCTGGCGGGCCGTCCGGCCCGCGAAGCGCTGATTGAAAGGAACGCCACATCATGGCGAAGCTCAGCACCGACGAGCTCCTGTCCGCCTTCGAGGAGCTCACCCTCATCGAGCTCTCCGAGTTCGTGAAGGCCTTCGAGGAGAAGTTCGACGTCACCGCCGCCGCTCCGGTCGCCGTGGCTGCCGCGGGCGCCCCCGCCGGTGGCGGCGAGGCCGAGGCCGCCGAGGAGCAGACGGAGTTCGACGTCATCCTCGAGTCGGCCGGCGACAAGAAGATCCAGGTGATCAAGGAGGTGCGCGCGCTCACGTCCCTCGGCCTCAAGGAGGCCAAGGACCTGGTCGACGGCGCGCCGAAGCCGGTCGTCGAGGGCGTCGACAAGGACGCTGCGGAGAAGGCCAAGGAGGCGCTCGAGGGCGCCGGCGCCACCGTCACCCTCAAGTGAGCCTCGCGGCCTGAGCCGCACTCACGGGTGATGCCGCGACCCCGGTCGCGGTGAGTCTCCGGTCCGAAGGCCCGTTCCCCTCCGGGGGAGCGGGCCTTCGGCGTGCCCGCGTGGGGATCCTGTGAGGGACCGGGGGAGTGTGAGCAACGGCTCCGCCCGACGGCTGGCCACAGTGCCTAGAGGGCGGTAACGTCGGTGGGTACCGTTTCTTGGGCGGCATATGGCGGCCACCGAGACAACGTCCTCACAACCAGCGAAGCCGAGGGCGTCTGCTCGCGCGCCCACGCGGGTGGACAGGTTCCTCGGTTTCGGCTACGCTAGCGCTTTGCGCTCGCCTGTGCCCTGACGCCCCTCCCGCCGACGATGTCCCGCCTGCTGAGACCACCGTGGTCACCCCCGGATGGCTCGTGGAGCGGCACCTTCGCCCGCGGCTCGGCGCCCGTCGCAGCACGAGCGTACAGCGTGCCATCGAACTGCAGGGAAGGACCCCTCTTGGCTGCCTCGCGCACCCCTTCTGCTCCGTCCGCCGACGCCATCGCGAACCGCACCGCCTCCCGCCGCGTCTCCTTCGCCCGGATCCACGAGCCGCTCCAGGCGCCCGACCTCCTCGGGCTCCAGGTCGAGAGCTTCGACTGGCTCCTCGGCAACGAGGCCTGGCAGGCCCGGGTCGAGGCCGCGGTCGAGGCCGGTCGCCACGACGTCCCGGACGCCTCCGGTCTGGAGGAGATCTTCGAGGAGATCTCGCCGATCGAGGACTTCGGCCAGTCCATGTCCCTCTCGTTCTCCAACCACCGCTTCGAGCCCCCGAAGTACACGGTGGACGAGTGCAAGGAGAAGGACTTCACCTACGCGGCCCCGCTGTTCGTCACGGCCGAGTTCGTCAACTACACCACCGGCGAGATCAAGAGCCAGACGGTGTTCATGGGTGACTTCCCGCTCATGACCGACCGCGGCACGTTCGTCATCAACGGCACCGAGCGCGTCGTCGTCTCGCAGCTCGTGCGCTCCCCGGGCGTCTACTTCGAGCGCACCCCGGACAAGACGAGCGACAAGGACGTCTACTCCGCGAAGATCATCCCGTCGCGCGGTGCGTGGCTCGAGTTCGAGATCGACAAGCGCGACGCCGTCGGCGTGCGCGTCGACCGCAAGCGCAAGCAGCCGGTGACGGTGCTCCTCAAGGCGCTCGGTCTGACCGAGTCGGAGATCCGCGAGGAGTTCGCCGAGTTCCCGACGATCCTCGACACCCTGGAGAAGGACCACGTCCACACCCAGGACGAGGCCCTCGTCGACCTGTACCGCAAGATCCGTCCCGGTGAGCCGCCGACGGTCGAGGCCGGTCGCGCGCTCGTCGAGAACTTCTACTTCAACCCGAAGCGCTACGACCTGGCGAAGGTCGGCCGCTACAAGATGAACAAGAAGGTCGGCGTCTCGGCCGAGCTGAGCGAGAGCACGCTCTCGGTCACCGACGTCGTCGCGACGATCAAGTACCTCGCGGCGCTGCACGCGGACAAGGCGACCCTCGACGGCACCCGCGACGGCGAGCCCTACGAGGTCCGCGTCGAGACGGACGACATCGACCACTTCGGCAACCGCCGCATCCGCGCCGTGGGCGAGCTCATCCAGAACCAGGTCCGCACGGGTCTGTCCCGGATGGAGCGCGTCGTGCGCGAGCGCATGACGACGCAGGACGTCGAGGCGATCACGCCGCAGACCCTGATCAACATCCGCCCCGTGGTGGCGTCGATCCGCGAGTTCTTCGGCACCTCGCAGCTGTCGCAGTTCATGGACCAGAACAACCCGCTCGCGGGCCTGACGCACAAGCGTCGTCTGTCCGCGCTCGGCCCGGGTGGTCTCTCCCGCGACCGTGCCGGCATGGAGGTCCGTGACGTCCACCCGTCGCACTACGGCCGCATGTGCCCGATCGAGACCCCCGAGGGTCCGAACATCGGTCTGATCGGCTCGCTCGCGTCGTTCGGCCGCATCAACCCGTTCGGGTTCATCGAGACGCCGTACCGCAAGGTCGTGGCGGGCAAGGTCACGGACGAGGTCGTCTACCTGACGGCCGACGACGAGGACCGCCACGTCATCGCCCAGGCGAACACCACGCTGAACGAGGACGGCTCCTTCGCGCTCGACCGCGTCCTGGTCCGCACCAAGGGCGGCGAGACGGACGACATCCTGGCCGCCGACGTCGACTACATGGACGTCTCGCCGCGCCAGATGGTCTCGGTCGCGACCGCGCTGATCCCGTTCCTCGAGCACGACGACGCCAACCGTGCGCTCATGGGCGCCAACATGCAGCGCCAGGCCGTGCCGCTGGTGCGCTCGGAGGCTCCGCTGGTCGGTACCGGCATGGAGCGCCGTGCCGCCGTCGACGCCGGTGACGTCATCGTCGCCTCGAAGCCCGGCGTGGTCTCGCAGGTCTCCGCCGACCTCATCACGGTCCAGAACGACGACGGGACCACCACCACGTACCGCGCGGCGAAGTTCCGCCGCTCGAACCAGGGCACGAGCTACAACCAGCGGGTGCTCATCGATGCCGGCCAGCGGGTCGAGGTGGGCTCCGTGCTCGCCGACGGCCCCGCGACCGACGAGGGCGACCTCGCGCTCGGCCGCAACCTGCTCGTGGCGTTCATGTCCTGGGAGGGTCACAACTACGAGGACGCGATCATCCTGTCGCAGCGCCTCGTGGAGGACGACGTCCTGTCCTCGATCCACATCGAGGAGCACGAGGTCGACGCCCGCGACACCAAGCTCGGGCCCGAGGAGATCACGCGGGACATCCCGAACGTCTCCGAGGACGTCCTGGCGGACCTCGACGAGCGTGGCATCATCCGCATCGGTGCCGAGGTCGGCGCCGGCGACGTGCTGGTCGGCAAGGTCACCCCCAAGGGTGAGACCGAGCTGACCCCGGAGGAGCGCCTGCTGCGCGCGATCTTCGGCGAGAAGGCCCGCGAGGTCCGCGACACCTCCCTCAAGGTGCCCCACGGCGAGTCCGGCACGGTGATCGGCGTGCGCGAGTTCAACCGGGAGGACGGCGACGAGCTGCCCGCCGGTGTGAACCAGCTGGTGCGCGTCTACATCGCGAACCGACGCAAGATCACCGTCGGCGACAAGCTCGCCGGCCGCCACGGCAACAAGGGCGTCATCTCGAAGATCCTGCCGCAGGAGGACATGCCCTTCCTGCCCGACGGCACGCCCGTGGACATCGTGCTCAACCCGCTCGGTGTGCCCGGCCGCATGAACGTCGGTCAGGTGCTCGAGACCCACCTGGGCTGGGTCGCCAGCCGAGGCTGGGACGTCGAGCTCGCCGAGGGCGACGACCTGCAGTGGCGCGAGAAGCTCCCGGAGCACGCCAAGCGCTCCGAGCCGGGCACCCCGGTGGCGACGCCGGTGTTCGACGGCCTGGAGGAGGACGCCCTGCGCGGCCTCATCTCGACGACGCTGCCGAACCGTGACGGTGACCGCATGGTCGGTCTCGACGGCAAGGCGGCGCTGTTCGACGGCCGCTCCGGCGAGCCGTTCCCGGACCCGGTCGCGGTGGGCTACATGTACATCCTCAAGCTCCACCACCTCGTCGACGACAAGATCCACGCGCGCTCGACCGGCCCGTACTCGATGATCACGCAGCAGCCGCTGGGTGGTAAGGCGCAGTTCGGTGGTCAGCGCTTCGGCGAGATGGAGGTGTGGGCCCTCGAGGCGTACGGCGCGGCCTACACGCTGCAGGAGCTGCTCACCATCAAGTCCGACGACATCCCGGGCCGCGTCAAGGTCTACGAGGCGATCGTCAAGGGCGAGAACATCCCCGACTCGGGCATCCCGGAGTCCTTCAAGGTCCTCCTCAAGGAGATGCAGTCGCTCTGCCTGAACGTCGAGGTGCTCTCGAGCGACGGCATGCAGATCGAGATGAAGGAGTCCGACGACGAGGTGTACCGCGCCGCGGAGGAGCTCGGTATCGACCTCTCCCGCCGGCCCAACTCCGCCACCACGGTCGACGAGATCTGATCCAGCGACCAGCTGAACTACGGAACATCCGAAAAGCTTTGAGGAAGTAGGACATCTTGCTCGACGTCAACGTCTTCGACGAGCTGCGTATCGGCCTGGCCAGGGCCGACGACATCCGTGCCTGGTCGCACGGCGAGGTGAAGAAGCCCGAGACCATCAACTACCGCACCCTCAAGCCGGAGAAGGACGGGCTCTTCTGCGAGAAGATCTTCGGCCCCACCCGGGACTGGGAGTGCTACTGCGGCAAGTACAAGCGGGTGCGCTTCAAGGGCATCATCTGCGAGCGCTGCGGTGTCGAGGTCACGCGGTCCAAGGTGCGCCGTGAGCGCATGGGTCACATCGAGCTCGCCGCCCCCGTCACGCACATCTGGTTCTTCAAGGGTGTGCCCTCCCGCCTGGGCTACCTGCTCGACCTGGCGCCGAAGGACCTGGAGAAGGTCATCTACTTCGCGGCCTACATGATCACGTGGGTCGACGACGAGGCGCGCCAGGAAGACCTCCCGAACCTCCAGAACGAGATCGACCTGGAGAAGAAGGAGATCACCGACCGCCGCGACAACGACATCAACACCCGTGCCCAGAAGCTCGAGGCCGACCTGGCCGAGCTCGAGGCCGAGGGTGCCAAGGCCGACGCGCGCCGCAAGGTGCGCGACTCCGCCGAGCGCGAGATGGCGCAGCTCCGCAAGCGCTCGGACGCGGAGCTCGACCGCCTGGAGCAGGTCTGGGACCGGTTCAAGAACCTCAAGGTCGCGGACCTCGAGGGTGACGAGATGCTGTACCGGCAGCTCGTCGACCGCTACGGCACCTACTTCGAGGGCTCGATGGGCGCCGCGGCGATCCAGAAGCGTCTCGAGAGCTTCGACCTGGAGGCCGAGGCCGAGACGCTGCGCGAGATCATCCGCAGCGGCAAGGGGCAGCGCAAGACCCGGGCGCTCAAGCGCCTCAAGGTCGTCAACGCGTTCCTGACGACGACGAACTCGCCGTCGGCCATGGTGCTGGACGCCGTGCCGGTCATCCCGCCGGACCTGCGCCCGATGGTGCAGCTCGACGGTGGCCGCTTCGCGACGTCGGACCTCAACGACCTGTACCGCCGCGTCATCAACCGGAACAACCGCCTCAAGCGGCTGCTCGACCTCGGTGCGCCCGAGATCATCGTCAACAACGAGAAGCGGATGCTGCAGGAGGCCGTCGACTCGCTGTTCGACAACGGCCGCCGCGGCCGCCCGGTCACGGGTCCCGGCAACCGTCCGCTGAAGTCGATCTCCGACATGCTCAAGGGCAAGCAGGGCCGGTTCCGCCAGAACCTGCTCGGCAAGCGCGTCGACTACTCGGGCCGTTCGGTCATCGTGGTCGGCCCGCAGCTCAAGCTGCACCAGTGCGGCCTGCCGAAGCAGATGGCGCTCGAGCTGTTCAAGCCGTTCGTGATGAAGCGGCTCGTGGAGCTCAACCACGCGCAGAACATCAAGTCGGCCAAGCGCATGGTCGAGCGGACGCGTTCCGTGGTGTGGGACGTGCTCGAGGAGGTCATCACCGAGCACCCCGTGCTGCTGAACCGTGCGCCCACCCTGCACCGTCTGGGTATCCAGGCGTTCGAGCCGCAGCTCGTCGAGGGCAAGGCCATCCACCTGCACCCGCTCGTCTGCGGCGCGTTCAACGCCGACTTCGACGGTGACCAGATGGCCGTCCACCTGCCGCTGAGCGCGGAGGCGCAGGCCGAGGCCCGCATCCTCATGCTCTCGAGCAACAACATCCTCAAGCCGTCGGACGGCCGCCCGGTGACCATGCCCTCCCAGGACATGATCATCGGTCTGCACCACCTGACGGCGGACCGTCCGGGCGCCAAGGGCGAGGGCCGGGTGTTCTCCTCGCAGGCCGAGGCGATCATGGCCTTCGACCGTGGCGAGCTCGACATCAACGCGTCGATCAAGCTCCGGATGTCGGACCTGGTGGCGCCGACGCGCGGCTTCGAGGCCCCCGAGGGCTGGGAGCCGGGGCAGACGCTCCTGTTCACGACCACGCTCGGCCGGACGCTCTTCAACGAGGCGCTGCCCGTCGACTACCCGTTCCAGAACGAGATCGTCGGCAAGAAGGAGCTCTCGACGATCGTCAACGACCTGGCGGAGCGCTACCCCAAGGTCGACGTCGCGACGTCGCTGGACGCGCTCAAGGACGCCGGCTACCGGTGGGCGACCCGCTCGGGCGTGACGATCTCGATCACCGACGTCGCGATGCCGGTCGAGAAGAACGAGATCCTCGACGAGCACGAGGCGCGTGCGCTCAAGGTCCAGGGCCAGTACGAGAAGGGCCTGATCACGGACGACGAGCGCCGTCAGGAGCTCATCGAGATCTGGACCCAGGCGACCGACAAGATCGCCGCGGTCATGCGGACGCACCTCGAGAACGACGAGCGGAACACGCTGTACCGCATGGTCTCCTCGGGCGCCCGTGGTAACTGGATGCAGGTCCGTCAGATCGCCGGTATGCGCGGTCTCGTGGCGAACCCGAAGGGCGAGATCATCCCGCGCCCGATCAAGTCCAACTACCGCGAGGGCCTGTCCGTCCTCGAGTACTTCATCGCCTCCCACGGTGCCCGCAAGGGCCTCGCGGACACGGCGCTGCGGACGGCGGACTCCGGCTACCTGACGCGTCGTCTCGTCGACGTCTCGCAGGACGTCATCATCCGCGAGGAGGACTGCGGCACCGAGCGCGGTCTGCCGCTGCCGGTGGCCGAGCGGATCGGCGACCAGCTGGTGCCGGACGCTCGCGTGGAGACCTCGATCTACTCGCGCACGTTCGCCACGGACGTCGTGGCGGAGGACGGCACGGTCATCGCCGAGGCCGGCTCCGACGCGGGCGACATCATCATCGACAAGGTGATCGCCGCCGGCATCGAGGAGGTCCGGGTCCGCTCGGTCCTGACCTGCGAGTCGCGCGTCGGCACCTGCGCCAAGTGCTACGGCCGCTCCCTGGCCACGGGCAAGCTCGTGGACATCGGCGAGGCCGTCGGCATCATCGCGGCGCAGTCGATCGGTGAGCCGGGCACGCAGCTGACGATGCGTACCTTCCACACCGGTGGTGTCGCCTCCGCGGAGGACATCACGCAGGGTCTGCCCCGTGTGACCGAGCTCTTCGAGGCCCGTACCCCGAAGGGTGAGGCGCCCATCGCGGAGTACACCGGTCGTGTCACGATCGAGGACACGGAGCGCACGCGTCACCTCGTGCTCACGCCGGACGACGGCGGCGAGGAGATCCGCTACCCCGTCACCAAGCGTGCGCGCCTGCTGATCGCCGACGGCGACCACGTCGCCGTCGGTACCCAGCTGGTGCAGGGTGCGGTGGACCCGAAGAAGGTCCTGCGCATCCTCGGCCCGCGTGCCGCCCAGAAGCAGCTCGTCGACGCGGTGCAGGACACGTACCGGTCGCAGGGTGTGGACATCCACGACAAGCACATCGAGGTCATCGTGCGGCAGATGCTGCGTCGCGTGACCGTGCTGGACGCCGGGGACGCCGCGCTGCTGCCGGGTGAGCTCGCCGAGCGCACCCGCTTCGAGGACGCGAACCGCAAGGCCGTGGCGGAGGGTGGCCAGCCGGCTGCCGGCCGTCCGGAGCTGATGGGCATCACGAAGGCCTCGCTCGCGACCGACTCGTGGCTCTCGGCCGCCTCCTTCCAGGAGACGACCCGGGTGCTCACCGAGGCGGCGATGAGCGGCCGTCGGGACCCGCTGCTGGGCCTCAAGGAGAACGTCATCATCGGTAAGCTCATCCCGGCCGGTACGGGGCTGCCCCGCTACCGGAACATCGAGGTCGAGCCGACCGAGCAGGCCAAGGCGGAGCTCTACCCGAGCTTCGGCTACGACGAGATCGACTTCCCGACGCTCGGCATGGGCTCGGGCGAGGCGATCCCGCTGGAGGACCTGGACTTCGGCGACTTCCGCTGATTCCTGTACGGCGCGGGGAGACCCGCCGTCG
>NZ_JALKAT010000037.1:0-38594 GCF_023015685.1 Isoptericola sp. S6320L | reverse complement strand
AGGAGAACGGCAGGGTGAGCGACGACGCCGCCCCCGTGGCGACCGTCGGGCTCTCGCTGCCGAGAACGCTCCACAGCTCCACCCGCACCGTGCCGCCGTCGAGGTCGCCGAGCTCACCCTGCGACGACGTCAGGCGCCCGGTGGCGGTGTAGGCCTCGTCACCGGGGACCGGGTCCGTCGCGAAGTACGCGTACGTCTCGGTGCGTTCGGCGTCGCCGTCACCGTCCAGGTCGTAGGTGACGCGAGCCTGCACGGCCAGCCCGATCTCGGTGCCGGCGTCGACGGCGAACGAGAAGTCCGTGCTCTGTCCGGTGTGCGTGGCCGTCAGGCCGGTCGCCTCGAACACAGCCAGCTGGTGCGGCGTGCCGTCGCGGTTCTGGCCACCGGCGCCGGCGAGCTCGAGACGTCCGTCGGCGCCTGCCGCGGCGTCGAGGGTGCCGTCCTGCCCGAGGTGTCGCACGGGCTCGAGGTCCCCGGGCTCGGGGTCCGGCGTCGGGTCCGGCGTCGGGTCGGGGTCGGGGGTGGGGCCGCCCGGCGCGCCGCCACCGGACCACTGGTGCGCGCCGGTCGCGACCGTCTTGCCGGCGGGCACCTCGACGGCCGTGCCGTCGGAGAACGTGACGGTGAGCGGTGCCGCGGTGACGTTGGCCGCCACGTACGTACGCCCGCCGTCACCGTCGAACGCTGCCGCGAGCGCGTGGTCGGCGCCGACGTCGTCCGCGACCGTCCCGAGGGAGGCCAGGTTCGCCACCCAGTGGTACGTGTGGGCGGGCGTCTCGCCCTCCTCCGGCTCGAACGACGAGGACGTCAGCAGGTCGAGCGCGCGAGCCCCGTCGCCGAGGGCCAGGTAGCTCCACAGGATGTCCTGCCACACCGTCGGCGGACCGCCGTTGACGGTCTCGAGGTGGTCGTACGCGTCCCGCACGGTGGACGGCGACCGGCCCAGGTACAGGTGCGACCCGGTGATCGGCAGGGTGTTGATGCCCTGGATCATCTCCGGCTCGGCGCTGAACCACGTGGAGTACGAACCGCCGTCGCCCCAGACCATCCCGACCACGGGGTGCTCGAACGCGTCGGGGTAGACGGTGCCGTCCACGTCGAACCAGTAGCGCTGGATCGCGGCCGCCTGCGTGGCGTACAGGTAGACGCCGGCGTCGCGCACCTCGTCGTCGCCGGTGGCCTCGCCCCACTGGACGAGCGCGCCGGCGAAGTTCATGCCCTCGGAGCTGGACTCCTGGTTGTTCCCGGCGGCGAACGCCCCGTGGCCGGAGGCCCAGTCGTGGCCGGCGTAGACGTCGAAGTCGCGCAGGTACGGGAACCGGGTCTCGTCGCGGTCGTAGCCGTTCGCGTCACGGATGAGCAGGTCGACCATCGGCCCGTAGTCGGCCGCCCACTGCGGGTCGAACCGGGCCAGGGTGGCGGCCGCGGCGATGTAGTAGCCGTAGTGGAAGTGGTGGTCGTTGAGCTCGGTGTCCGCGCCGTAGGAGGCCGGGTAGCCGATGAGCGTGCCCCAGCGGTCGTCGTAGCCGAAGACCTGCTCCGTCTTGCCCGGCGTGGCGGTGAACCAGTCGGTGAGGACGTCGCGGACGGCGTCGAGGGCTTCGTCGCGCTGGGCGGTGCGGCCGAGCTGGTCGGCGATCTCCACGATGCGGGTGGCGCGGCCGAGGGCCTTGCCGGTCCAGTAGGTGTCGGCGTTGCGCTGGTCGAGCGGATCACCGACCTCGTCGAGGTAGGCCTCCAGCGTCGCCCGGTCGCCACCGGCCGACGTCGCCACGGCCGGCAGCTCCGGCAGCACGCCGCCGTAGGGCGTGGTCGTGGTGAACTCGGTCGTGCCGGTGAGGATCGTCATGTCACCACGCGGTGAGACGTAGGTGGGTCCGGCCGGTACGCCGCCGGTGAGGTAGGCGCTCTGGTGCGGGTACAGCGCGGCGACGGTGCCGCCGTCGGAGGCCCCGGGCCAGGGTGTGGTCTCGAACGAGTAGGTGGTGCTGACCGCGCCGTCCGCGGCCTCGTACGAGTAGTCGGCGCGGGTGCCGGTGACGGGGTTGCGCCCCGCCGCGGTGTAGTCGTCGACGAGCGCGGCACGCTCGGCGTCGGCGACGTCGGGCAGGAGGGCGATCGCGAAGCGGTCGGTGCCCGCGGTGGCCGAGGTGCCGCTCACGGACCAGGAGACGCCGGTCGGGACGACGGCGAGGTAGTCGGCGCCGCCGACCCGCACGCCCAGGCGTCCCGGCTCGTCGAGCCAGACCTCCGGTGTGCCGGAGAAGGTGAGCAGCGCGTCGCCGCCGGTGGCCTCGAACCAGGCGACCGGCATGCCGTGGCCGATGGTCGCGTGCAGCGACTGGTCGCCGTCGTCCCACGTGGGCGTGACGGTCCAGTCCGTCCAGTCGGCGACGGCGACGTGCGGGGCGTCCAGCCCGACGACGCCCGCCCGCAGGTCCTCTGAGTACGGGTAGTGGTACTCGCTCACGCCGGCGCCGCTGCCGCTGATGGCGGCCTCGGTCGTGTAGGAGACGCCGAGGCCGCCCGCGGACGGCTGGTAGGAGGCCGGGTGCGCGTGCAGGGGCGCGCTGAACGAGCAGTCGAACACCTTGTACGCCAGCGACGTCCACCAGTCGTTGGTGGGCAGCGGGGTGTCGGGAGCCTCGTCGGTGACGAAGGCGCGCGGGTCGGCCTCGACGGCGTCGCACCCCTGGGGCGTGGGGCCGACGGCGTCGGTGGTGTAGCTGCCGGAGCCGACGTCGACGACGTCGGCGGTGGCCGGGGGAGCGACTGCCGTGATCGCCCCGCCGGCGATCAGGGCGAGCGCGGCGACACGGGCGGTGCGCCGGTGTCGCGCGGGTCGTGAGAACGTCATCGTTCACCTCGCGGGTCGGTCGCCTCGTCGAGCACGTTCGCCCGCGTCCCACGGCCGACGTCCTTGATCGGCCCCGAGCAGACGTGTGGAAGCGATCCCAACACCATGGCGTAGATGGGTGACACGTGCAACCTTTTGCGTGACACCGTCCGCACCTGCTCGCCGTCGAGCACGGCGACGAGGCTAGACTGTGGCGCTGGCCGGAGTGGTGGAACAGGCAGACACGCGGCATTTAGGTTGCCGTGCCCACGGGCGTGCGGGTTCAAGTCCCGCCTCCGGCACGATCGGCGGCGAGCGCTGGGCCTACCGGCCCGGCCTTGCCTGGCCGGCTCAGTCGAGCCCGAGGGCCTTTCGCAGCCGGGCCACGTGGCCGGTCGCCTTGACGTTGTACTGGGCGAGCGCGACCTTGCCGTCGGTGCCGACCACGACGGTGGAGCGGATGACGCCGACGACGGTGCGGCCGTAGTTCTTCTTCTCTCCCCAGGCGCCGTACGCCTCGAGGGCCTCGCGCTCGGGGTCCGAGGCGAGGGGGAACGTCAGGGCGTCGCGCTCGACGAACTGCGCGAGCTTGGCCGGCTCGTCGGGAGAGATGCCCACGACGGCGTAGCCGGCGCCCTGCAGCGCGGCGAGCGAGTCGCGGAAGTCGCACGCCTCGGTGGTGCAGCCGGGCGTCATGGCGGCGGGGTAGAAGTAGACCACGACGCCTCGCTCCGCCTGGAGGCGGAGCTCCTCCAGGGAGACGGCACCGCCGTCGGCGGTGGTGAGCGTGAAGTCGGGCGCGGTGTCGCCGACGGCGAGACGGGTCACGTGGTGCTCCTCGAACAGGTCTGCTGGGCCGCCCCGAGCCTAGCGTCCGCCCGGCGTGGTGCCGGTCGCGAGGTGTGCCTCGCGTAGCGTAGGGACCGTGAGCCCCGCATCATCGAGCACCGCATCCAGCACGGCATCCAGCACGGCGTCCAGCACGGCGTCCAGCACTGCGTCCGGCACCGGTCCGGCGCGACCGGCAGAGCCGCTGCCCATCCGCATGCTCCACGACCGTGTGCTCGTGGACCCGGAGACCGACCGCTCCGAGCGGCAGTCGTCGGCCGGTCTCGTCATCCCGGCGACGGCGACCGGCCCGAAGCGGCTCGCGTGGGCCACGGTGGTGGCCAAGGGGGAGCACGTGCGTCAGGTGGCCGTGGGCGACCGGGTGCTCTATGACCCCGAGGACCGTGCCGAGGTGGACCTCGGCGGCACCGACTACGTCCTGCTGCGCGAGCGGGACGTGCACGCGGTGGCGGAGCGCTCCGACGACGCGGGGACCACCGGCCTGTACCTCTGACGAGGCTGTCGTGCAGGTCACAGCCGCCCGGCCCGGATCCGGGTACCGGTCGTGCGCCCGGGCCTGGTAATGTTTCACACCGCTACGCGCCATTAGCTCAATGGGTAGAGCAGCTGACTCTTAATCAGCGGGTTCGGGGTTCGAGTCCCTGATGGCGCACCAGCGAGGACGAGGGATCGGCTGCCGCTCATCGTCCGCGCTCGCTCGCGCGCCATTAGCTCAATGGGTAGAGCAGCTGACTCTTAATCAGCGGGTTCGGGGTTCGAGTCCCTGATGGCGCACCACCGAAGGCCCTGTCGCACCAGCGGCAGGGCCTTCGTCGTCGCCGCACGGTGTCCGTCAGTGCCCGTCAGTCCGGGCGGGCGGCAGCCTCTCGCGGAACGACCCGGAGGAGGTCGCCGGGCTGGCATCCCAGCACGTCGCACACCGCCGTCAGGGTCGAGAACCGGATGGCCCGGGCGCGGTTGTTCTTGAGGACCGACAGGTTCGCGACGGTGACGCCGGCCTCCTGGGCGAGCTGGGCGAGCGTCATGCCGCGCTCCTCCAGCAGCACGTCGAGGTGGGAGACCACGCGGTGCGGCGCGGTGGGCTCCTCGGCACCGGACCGCCGGCTCACACCAGCCCCTCCAGGTCGGCGTGCATGCGGCTGCCCCGGCGCAGCACGGCGGCGATGACCCAGAGGGTCGCGGCGACGGCCAGTGCCGTGAGCGGGACGTCGACCACGCCGTTCGGCGCGGCGACGGCGGAGGCGGGCGTCGCCATGCCGAGTGCTGCCGGGCTCAGGGCGGTCAGGCGTCCCGCCGTCGTGACCGCTGCCGCGACGAGTCCGCCCGCGAGCACCACGACACCCAGGGTGGCGACCCGTCGAGGGGTGTCGCGGTGGAAGGTGTCGCCCGCGTCGACCGAGCGGACGATCCGGCGCAGCAGCACGCCGCACACCACGGCGGTGGCGCACAGGACGGCCGCCGGCGCGAAGACCAGGAGCCGCTGCACGCCGGTCGGTGCGGCGACGGTCAGGGTGGACGTGGTCGGACCGCCGACGAGCAGCGCCCCGTCGGCGGCGGGCACCTGCGCGGCGGTCCAGGACACGGCGACGACGAGGTTGTCGGCCGCGATCGACGCCACGCCGGCCGCGAGGAACCCGACGGCGGCGAGCGTGGTGAGCGTGACGACCACCGCCTCGCGGACGGACCGCCGTCGAGGGGGACGGGACGCCGTGGAGGGTTCGCCGGACCGTATCGACAATCGATGTGCTGAGGGCATAGCATCATGATAATCGATATGGCCAGGGCTTCGCGCTGCGCCACCCGACCCGAGTGAGGAACCTGCCGTGCACCCGTCGACGACCCGACCGGCGGCCCCGTCCCGCGCCGCCACCGTCGCCACCTTCGTCGGGGGTGTCGCGGCCTGCTTCGTCGCGCTGCCGCTGATCGTCGACGTCTTCAGCGACCACGGGCCCGGGGTGCTCGTCCTGCTCGCGGTGGGCCAGCTCGTCGGAGCCGTCCTCCTCGTCGGCTGGTGGCTGCGACGCCACCGGCTCGGGTGGCGGGCCGTGGGCGCCGACCGCACGAGGTGGCGTCGCGACGCGCTCCTCGGTGCCGCGACGGTCCCGCCACGTGCCCTGCTCGAGTTCGGGGTGCTCGTCCCGTTGGCCGGGGGTGCCTCGAACGCGGAGGTCCAGGAGGTCCTGCGCAACGTCGGCACGAACGGCTGGTCGCTCGCGGGTGCGCTGGTGCTCGGCATGGTCGGCGGCGGGATCGCCGAGGAGCTCTACTTCCGCGGGTTCCTCGTCGGCGGTGTCCCCCGGGCCTTCCGCGACCGTCGTCGTGCCCGCCGCGTCGCCGTCGTCGTCTCCGTGGTGCTCTTCGCCGCGCTGCACCTGCCGGCCAATGTGCCCGACGTCGTCTCGATCCTCGTGGCCGCGCTGGTCTACACGGTGCTGTTCACGGCGACGGACCGCCTCACGGCCCCGATGGTGGCGCACCTGCTCTGGAACGCCACGGCGATCGTCGGCGTGCTGGCCCTGTACGGCTGAGCGGACCACGACACGCGAGGGTTGCGCCCGTGGCGCGGGCGGGCACGATGGACTGATGATCTCCACCGAGCTGGCCACCCGTCTGCGTGACGCCGGGCTGACCTGGAAGCCTGCGGACGGCGACAGGTTCCACATCGACGCGCCGGAGCTGGCCGCGGAGGTGTTCACCGTCTCGACGCTGACCATCGAACCGCACCACTACCCGACGGGCACGGTCCTCGGCTTCAACGGGACCACCGAGTGGGCGCTGGACTCGGTGGACATCGAGGACACGCTCTGGCTCCCGCGCGAGGACCAGCTGCGTTCGCTGCTCGGCAGCACGTTCCGTTCGCTGCGGCACGACGGCGGCGGGTACGTCGTCGAGGTCGTCCTGCTCGAGCAGCCGCGGACGTTCACCGCGCCGGAGGCCGCCGACGCCTACGGGCAGGCGCTGCTCGCCCTGGTGGAGCTGTCGGTCGACTGATGCCGTGCGCCGTACCCTGGTGCGGTGCACGAGACCCCATCGCGACCCGACGACCTGCGCCCGCCGACCGAGCGGCGGCCCGGTGAGAACTTCTTCCGTCGACCGCTCAGCTACGTGCGCCGCACCGAGCGCCTCACCGTCGGTCAGCAGCGTGCCTGGGACACCCGGCGCCACCGCTACCTGATCGACGTCCCGCGCGAGCACCGTGAGCTGTCCGTCGACCCGGGCTGGACGTTCGACGCCGTCGCCGAGTTCGGCCGGGACGCCCCGCGGGTGCTGGAGATCGGCGCCGGCCTCGGTGAGTGCATCGTGCACGCCGCTGCCACGCACCCGGAGCGCGACCACGTGGCCGTCGAGGTCTACACGCCGGGCGTGGCGCAAGCGATCGTGCGAGCGGGGCACGCGGGAGCGGACCCGGCGGACGCCGGCGGTGCGCCGGGGCAGGAGCTCGGCAACCTGCGGCTCATGCAGGTCGACGCCGCCGAGCTGCTGCACCACGGGTTGCCGGAGGCCAGCCTCGAGGAGCTGTGGATCTTCTTCCCGGACCCGTGGCCCAAGCAGCGTCATCACAAGCGACGTCTGGTGACGCCGGAGCTCGCCCGGCTGGTGGCACGGGTGCTGCGCCCGGGCGGCACCTGGCGCCTGGCCACCGACTGGGCGCAGTACGGCGAGGTCATGCTGAAGGTCGGCGACGCGGCCGAGGAGTTCCGCAACGTCCACGGACCGGGTGGTCGTGCGCCCCGCTTCGAGGGCCGCGTCATGACGAGCTTCGAGCGCAAGGGGCTCGCGGCGGGGCGTGACGTGACGGACCTGGAGTTCGTGCGCGTCTGAACCGTTCCAACGGCCGGGCGGGCGGGTCCGGGCATGGGAGCGCTCCGACCCGTTGTCGAACCGTGACCCGAGTTCACCCGCTGACACCCCTGTCAGTGGTGCAGAATCCGAGGTGTCACCGCCGACGACGACGGGGCGAAATCGATGTCACGAGGGAGTGAGCACGATGAGGCGTTCACGATGGTTCGGCGTGTCAGCGGCCGTGGGCGCGGCTGCCCTGGTCCTGACCGGGTGCTCCGACGGCGGTAGCGGTGGCGGTGAGGAAGGCGGCGGGACGGAGACCGCGGCCGACGACATGACCGGGACCCGCGCCTGCGTGATCCTGCCCGACGCGGCGTCGTCACCCCGGTGGGAGAACATGGACCGCCCGGCGCTCGAGGAGGGCCTTGCCGCCGCCGGGTTCGACAGCGACATCCAGAACGCCCAGGGCGACACCAACATGTACGCGACGATCGCCGACCAGCAGCTCACGCAGGGCTGCGGCGTCATGCTGCTCGTCGACTACAACGGCGCCGCGCTGGCCGTCACCGAGAAGGCCCAGTCGCAGGGGATCCCCGTGGTCGCCTACGACCGCCCCATCGAGGGCGCCGACTACTACGTCTCGTTCGACAACGTCGAGGTCGGCAGGCTCGAGGGCCAGTCGATCGTGGACGGTCTCGAGGCCGCGGGCAAGGACCCGGCCGAGGCCACCGTGGTGTACATGGGTGGCGACCCCGCGGACGGCAACGCCGCGATGTTCCACGACGGTGCCGACGAGGTCATGTCCGCCGCCGGCATCACGCCTGCCGCCGAGCCCCCGGGCGTCTGGGACGGCGAGGAGTCGGCGACGAACTTCGAGCAGGCGCTGACGTCGCTCGGCGGCGAGGTCGACGCCGTGTGGGTCGCCAACGACACCAACGCGGCGGGCGTCATCACCGTCCTGGACAAGCAGAACCTCACGGTCCCGGTCTCCGGCCAGGACGCGTCGGTCGCGGGTCTGCAGAACGTGCTGCTGGGCAAGCAGACCGCGACGGTCTACAAGCAGGTCACGCTCGAGGCCGAGGCCGCCGTCGACACGGCCGTCGCGCTGCTCAACGGCGAGGAGCCGGAGGCCGACCAGCAGCTCGAGGACGGCACGCCGTACATCGCGGTCACCCCCGTCCTGGTGGGCCCGGAGGAGGTGGCGACCGTCATCGAGAACGGCGACGCCGAGGCCTCCGAGGTGTGCCAGGGCGAGGTCGCCGAGAAGTGCGACGAGCAGGGCATCGACTACTGATCCGTCGACCGTCCGGGACCTCGCGTCGTGCCGCTCGGCACGACGCGAGGTCCCGTCCACCCACAGGAGGGACCACGGCATGAGCGACGCGCCGATCATCGAGCTGCAGGACGTGCGCAAGAGCTTCGGGCCGGTCAGCGTGCTGCAGGGCATCGACTTCCGGGCCTACCCGGGCAAGGTCACCGCGCTCGTCGGTGACAACGGAGCGGGCAAGTCCACGCTCATCAAGGGGCTGGCGGGCGTCCAGCCGTACGACAGCGGGACCGTGATGTTCGACGGCGAGCGGGTCGAGCTGCAGAGCCCGCGCGACGCCGCGCGCCTCGGCATCGAGGTGGTGTACCAGGACCTGGCGCTGTGCGACAACCTCGACATCGTGCAGAACATGTTCCTGGGCCGCGAGGAGATGTCCCACGGCACCCTCGACGAGGGTGTGATGGAGAAGGACGCCTCGGACGCCCTGCGGTCGCTGTCGGTGCGCACCATGACGTCGGTCCGGCAGAAGGTCGCCTCGCTCTCCGGAGGGCAGCGGCAGACGGTCGCGATCGCGCGTGCCGTGCTGAAGAAGGCCCGGGTGGTGATCCTCGACGAGCCGACGGCGGCCCTCGGGGTCGCGCAGACCGCGCAGGTGCTCTCCCTGGTCGAGCGGCTCGCGCACCAGGGCGTCGCGGTCATCATCATCAGCCACAACCTCCAGGACGTGTTCGAGGTCGCCGACTACGTCGCCCCGCTGTACCTCGGCCACCTGGTGGCGGAGGTCCCGATCGCGGAGACGTCGTACGACGACGTGGTCGGTTACATCACCGGCAGCAAGACCTACGCAGGAGCGGAGACCTCGGCATGACCGACACCCAGACCACGGCGTCCGGTCCGGACGCCGTGCTGATCGCCTCCGGCGTCGAGGGCGGGGTGCGCGACCAGGTGCGCGCCTGGTGGGACCGCGTGCGTGGCGGGGAGATGGGTGCGCTGCCGGCCTCCGCCGGGATCGTCGTCCTGACCGTGCTGTTCACGTTCCTCAGCCCGTTCTTCCTCACCGAGCGCAACTTCGCGAACCTGCTCACGCAGGCGGCCACGCTCGTCATGCTGGCGATGGCGCTCACCTTCGTGCTGCTCCTGGGCGAGATCGACCTGTCCGCCGGGGTGACGTCCGGCATGACGATGGCGCTGTTCGTCGTGCTCGACAACGTGTTCGCCGTCGCCTGGCCGATCGCGCTGCTCGCCGCGTTCGGGGCGGGGCTCGCGACCGGGCTCTTCATCGGGTTCTTCGTGGCGCGGGTCGGGATCCCGTCGTTCGTCGTCACCCTGGGTCTCTTCCTCGGGTTCCAGGGGCTCGCGCTGACCATCATCGGCGACGGCGGCCTGTACCGGTTGCAGGTCCGGGAGATCCTCGCGATCCAGAACTCGAACATGCCGGTCTGGGGCGGCTGGCTGATGCTCGTGGTGATCCTGGGCGTCGTGGCGGCGACCTCGGTCCTGGACCGCCGACGTCGCACCCGGGCCGGGGTCCCGAACCGCACCGTCACGCTGGTGTGGGTCAAGCTCGCCGTGGTGCTGGTCGTGGGCGGGGCCGTCGTCGCCGTGCTCAGCCAGAACCGCTCGGCCTCGCCGGCCGCGATCGTCGCCGGGGTGCCCGTGGTGGTCCCGATCGTGCTGACCATCCTGTGGCTCGGCACGTTCCTGCTGGACCGGACCCGGTTCGGCCGGTACGTCTACTCGGTGGGTGGCAACGCCGAGGCCGCACGCCGCGCCGGCATCAACGTCCGGATGATCCGGTGGTCCGGGTTCGTGCTCTGCTCGACCCTGGCCGTCGTCTCGGGGCTGCTGTCGATCAGCAAGGTGGGCTCGGTCGACGCCGCGGCCGGGCGCGAGATCGTGCTGTCGGGCGTCGCGGCGGCCGTCGTCGGCGGGGTGTCGCTGTTCGGCGGGCGCGGCCGGCTGCTGCACGCCGCCGTCGGCGCGCTGGTCATCGCCATCATCACCAACGGGCTCGGCCTGCTCAACCTGCCGGCCGGCGTCAACTTCATGGTCACGGGCAGCGTGCTGGTCCTCGCGGCGACCGTCGACGCGGTCTCGAGGTCGCGGGCGTCGGGCACCGTGCGGCGGAACTGAGCCGCCGCCCGTCAGTCGTCCAGCCCGCGCGCCCGCAGCGCCTCGCCGAGCGCGTCGGCGCGCCGCAGCGAGCCCACGACGAGCGGCACGGCGAACGCCCGGACGTCGTGCTCGCGCCCGCGGGCCCGGCGGGCGTCGCGCACGGTGCCGGCGAGGTCCGCGAGCACGGGCACCGAGCGCACCGCGAGGGCGAGCACGAGCGCGGCCCGTTCGGCGTCGACCCCGACCCGGCGCAGCGGGCCGAGCGCGCGCTCGAGCGCGGCGAGCAGGTGCGACGTGGGCGTGGTGAGGGTGACGAGCCCCGCCAGGGCGACGAGCGCCACGAGCCGGGTGGTCAGCACCGCGGCGGCGAGCGGGCCGAGCGTGGCCCACTGCACCGCGACGACGCACGGGACGAACCAGCGCAGCGGCCGCACCTGCGACCACAGCGCGCGCGGCCCCAGCCCGGCGACGGCGTAGAGCACCAGCACGCCGGCGACGGCGGCACCCGCCGCGGCCGGCGAGCGCACCGCGAGCAGCGCGAGCGAGCATGCCGCGAGCCCGATCAGCTTGGGGCCGGCACCCAGGCGGTGCAGCGGGCTCACGCCATCAACCGGCGGTAGGCGGGCACCGCTGCGGCGGGGACGTCGTCGACCACCACGCGGCCACCGTCGACCACCAGGACGCGGTCGTAGCCGGCCACGAGGTCCAGGTCGTGGGTCACCAGCACCACGTGCTGGTCCAGCCCTGCGAGGCGGTCGGCGACGGCCCGGGTGTTGCGCAGGTCGAGCAGCGTGGTCGGCTCGTCGGCCACGACGAGCCGGGGCGCGGTGACCAGCACGCTCGTCAGGGCCAGGAGCTGCTTCTGCCCGCCCGAGAGCAGGTGCGCCGGGTGGTCGGCGTGGTCGGCGAGGCCGTGCCGGTGGAGCTCCGCGGCCACCCGGGTCCCTACCTCGGCCTTCGACAGCCCCGAACGGCGCAGGGAGTAGGCGACGTCCTCCGCGACGGTCGGCATGATGATCTGCGCGTCGGGGTCGGTGAACACGAACCCGACGCGCCGCCGCACCTCGCGGCCGCGCCGGCGCGTGTCCAGGCCGTCCACGAGCACCCGGCCCGACGTCGGCACGACGAGCCCGTTGAGCAGCCGGGCCAGCGTCGACTTGCCCGACCCGTTCGCCCCGATGACGGCGACCCGGCGCTCGGTGAGCCGCAGCGTGACGCCGCGCAGCACCTCCCGGTCGCCGTGGCGCACGTGCACGGCGTCCAGCACCACCTCGGTCACCGGACCACCTCGACCAGCAGCGCGACGCCGAGCCCGCCGGCCGCAGCCGCCGTCGCCAGGCCGAGGGTGCCGGCCGGGGCGCCGGCGGTGACCAGACGGGCGAACAGTCGCACCACCGCGACCGCACCGCTCGCCCCGAACGGGTGGCCGAGGCCGAGCGTGCCGCCGTCGGCGTTCCAGCGCGGGTCGTCGGCCGCGCCCAGGTCGTCGGTGACCGCGAGCGCCTGCACGGCGAACGCCTCGACCAGCTCGACCGCCGCGACGTCGTCGAGCGCGACGCCGGCGCGGGCGCAGACCGCCCGCACGGCGGCGACCGGGCCGAGCATCGGCCGGGACGGGTCGGCGGCGCAGGTGGCGACGGCACGCACCCGCAGGCCCGGGACCCCGTCCGGCACCACCGCCACCGCCGCCGCGCCGTCACCGACCGGGGCGGCGGACGCCGCCGTCACCGAGCCGCCGGCCACGAACGCGCCGGGCAGGCGGTCGAGCAGCGGCGGGTCGAGGCGCCGGGCGTGCTCGTCCCGGTCGAGGGCGCCGACGGCTACGGTCTCGGTGGCGAAGCGTCCGGCCGCGGGCGCCGTGCGCACCCGCTCGTGGGAGCGCACGGCCCAGGCGTGCTGGCGTGCGCGGCTGGTCCCGCGGTCGCGGGCGAGCCGGTCGGCCGCCACCCCGAGCCCGGGGTCGGCCCACGGCGGGGGCGCGAAGGACGCACGGTCGTAGGCGAGCACGCCGCGCGCGCGGGCGGGCGCGCGCGATCCGCTCTCCACCCCGCCGGCGAGCACGGCGGCCGCCTGCCCGGCGTCGACGAGCGCGGCACCCACCGCGACCGCGGCCAGCCCCGAGGCGCACTGCCGGTCGACGGTGACCCCGGGCGCCGTCAGCCCGGCGGCGAGCGCCGCCCGCCGGGCCACGTTGCCGCCGTGGCCGGCCGCGTTGCCGAGCACGACGTCGTCCACGGCGTGCAGGCCGGCGTCTCGCGCCGCGGCGGTCAGCACGGCGGCGGCGAGCGTCGTCTCGTCGACCCGGCGGTGACCGCGGCCCGTCACCCCGATCCAGGTGCGGCGGGCGGCGACGACGACGCTCACCGCAGCACCCCGAGGTCGCCGACGCGTGCCGTCGGGTCCGTGCCGGCGACCGAGGCCCCGAGCGCGGCGCGGGCGATCTTGCCGTCCGGTGTCCTCGGCAGCGCGTCGAGCCGGTACCAGCGACGCGGCCGCTGGGCGGGGGCGAGGGTGGCGCGGGCCACGCGCTCGAGGTGCGACCGCAGCCCGGGGCGGTCGTCGGCCTCGACCACGGCGACCACGACGGCGCCGAGCCGGCGGTGCGGCGCACCGGCCACGACGACGTCGCGCACGCCGGGCACGGGACGCAGCGCCGCCTCGACGTCCTCGGGCACGACGGTCGCTCCGGCGGTCAGCACGGCCCCGTCGCCGCGCCCGCGCAGCACCAGGGGCCCGCTGCCGGGGCCGAGCAGCGCCGGGGCGTCCGTGCCGACCGCGTCCGCGCCGTCGGGCAGCTCGGCGAGGTCGCCGACGGTGGCCCACGCGCCGTCCCGCCGCAGCGGTCCGCGCGCGCCCGCGAGGTACCCCTGCGACACCCACGGCGAGCGCACCCACACCTCGCCGAGGCTCGTGCCGGGCTGGGGCCGCACCGCGACGTCGACGCCGGGGAACGGGCGCAGACCGTCGCCGGTGTCGACGGCGACGAAGCTCAGCTCGACCGCCCCGTAGTACGCGACCAGGGTGAGGCCGTGCGCGGCGGCGCGCGCCCGCTGGACGGGATCGAGTCCCGCGCCGCCGACCACGGCGGTCCGCAGCCGCGACGGCATGCCGGCGTCCAGGGCGTCGAGCACGTCGTCCAGCCGGGAGGGCACCAGGTGGGCGACGTCGCTCGCCGCGAGCGCCGCCGTCGTCGCCGTTGGCCCCGGTGCCAGCAGGGCGCACGCGCCGACCGCGAGCGTGTGGACCGCGGCGAAGCAGTGCAGCGAGCTGGCCAACGACCCGGTGACGAGCACCGTGTCGGCGGCGCCCGTGCCCGTCAGGCGGCTGACGTGGTCGAACGACCGGGTCCAGGACCCGCGGGTGCGGACCACGGCCCGGGGGCGGCCGGTGCTGCCGGAGGAGAACCCGGCCCAGGCGAGGTCGGCGTCGTCGGGCGCCGGACCGACGCCGGGCGCACCGACCGCGCCTTTCTCGGGACCGTCCGCACGAGCGTCCGCGCCCGGTGCGGCGCGCGGCAGCGGGACGTGGACGATGGCGGCGGGCGTCAGGGCGCGTAGCACCTCGGCGCGCTGGTGCACCGGCCAGGCGGGGTCGGCCACCAGGCCGGTGCCGCCGACGAGGTCGACCGCGAGGAGACCGACGAGGGCGTCGACGGGGTCGTGCAGCAGCAGCGCGACGAGGTCGCCGGGGCGGGTGCCGGTGGCGGCGAGGTGCTCGGCGCCGGCGCGCACGTCGGCAGCCAGCTCGGCGTACGTGCGGCGGCGCGTGTCGTGGCGCAGGGCGGCGCGGCCGCTGGCGGCACCGGCCCCGTGGCGCAGGACGTGGTGGGCGACGGGCACCCTCAGCCCTCCCGCGTGCGGTGCCGCAGCGCCGCGGGGTAGGCGCGGGTCACAGCGACCGTGATGCCGGCGCAGGCGACCGCCTTGAGGACGTCGCCGGGCAGGAACGCCAGCGACAGCCAGGCGGTCTGCGGCAGCGGGACGCCGGTGACGAGCGCCTGGACGGGCAGGCCGAACGCGTACACCACGCCGACGCCGCCGACCAGCGCCGCGACGAGCACCCCGGTGAACGTGACCCGGCGGAGCCGCTCGACCATCAGGCCCACGACGAACGCCCCCGCGACGAAGCCCGCCAGGTACCCGGCGGAGGGCCCGACGAAGACGCCGAGCCCGCCACGGCCCCCGGCGAGCAGCGGCAGCCCGGCGGCGGCCAGCGCCAGCAGGGTGAGCACCGCCAGGGCACCGCGGCGGGCTCCGAGCACGGCCCCCGCGAGCATCACCCCGAGGGTCTGCAGGGTGATCGGGACGGCGTTGCCGAACAGGCTCAGCGAGCCCGGCAGTCCCAGCACGGCGATCAGGGCGGCGAACGTGGCGACCCGCGCGGCGTCGGCGGCGTCCAGCGCCCGGCGGTCGCCGCGCACGGTCCGCGTGGCGCCGGCGGGGGGCTCGGTGGCCTCGGTCATGGTGCTCCTCGGTCAGGGTCCGGGGTGGTCGGGTACCACTCTGGCGGTCGGGTGGCCGCAGGGCGCGGGGTGCCGCGCCCACCCGCGCGGCGCCGTCGTGCACGAATCCCACAAGCGGTTGCGGGATCCGCCAAACCCGCCGCGGCACGGCTGGCGGGAGTGGCCATGGTGCCGACGCGGTGGCGCGGACGGTCCAGGCACGCGACGATGCCCGCATGGATCAGACGTACGACGTGATCGTCATCGGTGCCGGACCTGTCGGGGAGAACGCGGCGGGCCGGGCCTCCGCCACGGGGCTCTCGGTCGCGGTCGTGGAGGCGGAGCTCGTGGGCGGGGAGTGCTCCTACTGGGCCTGCATCCCGTCCAAGACGCTGCTGCGGCCCGGTGCGGTCCGTGCGGCCGCCCGTGCGACGCCCGGCGTGGCCGACCCCGGACCGCTCGACGCCGCCGCCGTCCTGGCCTGGCGTGACCGGATGACGGGCGAGGGCGACGACTCGGGCCAGGAGAAGTGGCTCGAGTCGGTCGGGGTCGCGCTGGTGCGTGGCCACGGTCGGCTGGTGGGGGAGCGCACGGTCGAGGTCACCCCGGAGCCCGGACCCGTGCACGACGGCGGCACGCACCTCCTGCACGCCCGGTGCGCCGTCATCGTGGCCACGGGCAGCGCACCGGTGCTCCCGCCGGTCCCGGGGCTCGTGGCGGCGAACCCGTGGACGTCGCGCGAGGCCACGGCCGCCGAGCAGGTGCCCGAGTCGCTCGTGATCCTCGGCGGTGGTGTGGTCGGCTGCGAGATGGCGACCGCCTACGCCGACCTGGGTTCGCGCGTCACCCTCGTGGCCCGCAGCGGGCTGCTGAGCGGGGCCGAGCGGTTCGCCGGCGACGCCGTGACCGACGCGCTGCGGGAGGCGGGCGTCGACGTCCGGCTCGGTGCCGAGGTGACCGAGGTGTCGCGTCCCGAGGTCGGCGGCCCGGTGACGGTGACGGTCGAGGACGGCCGGGGGACGGAGCAGGTGACGGCCGCCGAGCTGCTCGTCGCGACCGGACGACGGCCCCGCACGGGCGACGCGGGCCTGGACAGCGTGGGTCTGGCCACCGACGCTCCGCTGACCACGGACGACTCGATGGCCGTGGAGGGTGCCTCCCGCGCGGCCGGCGGGCGACCCTGGCTGTTCGCCTGCGGTGACGTCACCGGCCGTGTCGCGATGACCCACCAGGGCAAGTACGAGGGCAGGGTCGCCGGGGACGTCGTCGCCACCCTGTACGGCCCCGACAACGGCGGCTCCGAGCTCCCGCCGCCGGGCAGCCGCGCCTGGACCCGGTACGCCGCCAGCGCGGACCACGGCGCCCAGACGCAGGTGGTCTTCACCCGCCCGCAGGTGGCGTCGGTGGGACCGACCGAGGCCGAGGCGCGCGAGTCCGGCCTGCCGGTGCGCGCCGTCGCCTACGACCTGTCCGCCGTCGCCGGCGCGGGCGTCACGTCGCCCGAGTACGGCGGCCGGGCGCAGGTGCTGGTGGACACCGAGCGCGAGGTGATCGTCGGTGCCACGTTCGTGGGCCCCGACGCGGGCGAGATGCTCCACGCGGCCACGATCGCCGTCGTCGGCGAGGTGCCGCTGGGGCGTCTCTGGCACGCCGTGCCCGCCTTCCCCACCGTCTCGGAGGTGTGGCTGCGGTTCGGCGAGGAGTACGGGCTGTGAGGCCCAGCGGTTAGGCTCTGGGCCGTGACCACGACGACGAAGCGAGTCGGACTCGCCACCTGCTCCGTCCTGCCCGACCTCGACGCCGACGACCGCCCGCTCGTCCCCGCCCTCGCCGCCCGCGGCGTCACCGCGGAACCCGTGGTGTGGGACGACCCGGACGTCGACTGGGCGGACTACGACCTCGTCGTCGTGCGCTCGACCTACGACTACTCGCCCCGGCGCGACCGGTTCGTCGAGTGGGCACGCTCCGTGCCGCGCCTGGCCAACAGCGCCGACGTCCTGGCGTGGAACACCGACAAGACCTACCTGAAGGCGCTCGACGCCGCCGGTGTCCCTGTCATCCCGACCATCTGGCTCGACCCGGAGCGGCACCTGTCGAAGCGCGCCATCCACACCCGCATGCCGGCCTTCGGCGACTTCGTCGTCAAGCCCGTCGTCTCCGCAGGGGCCAAGGACACGGGCCGCTACCAGCCGGTCAGCTCGGCGTCGCGGGCTCTGGCGATCCAGCACGCCAAGTCGCTGCTCGACGACGGGCGTGCCGTCATGATCCAGCCGTACGTGACCAGCGTGGACACCCAGGGCGAGACCTGCCTCATCTTCGTCGACGGCGAGGTCCGGCACTCGGTGCGCAAGAACGCCCTGCTGACCGGGCCGAGCCGTCCCACCCAGGGCCTCTACGCCCGCGAGAAGATGCGGCCGGTCGACGCCACCGAGGCGGAGGTCGAGGTGGCCCGCCGGGCGCTCGCCGTCGCGCACGAGCAGCTCGAGGTGGGCCGGCCCTTCCTCTACGCCCGGGTGGACCTGGTCGGTGGCGAGGAGTCGCCCACCGTCATCGAGCTGGAGCTCACGGAGCCCTCGCTGTGGCTCAAGCACGACGGCGGCGCCGGGACCGCGGGGGCGCTGGCGGACGCGATCGTCGCCCGCCTGGGCTGAGCCCGCGGTCCCGGGCTGCTCAGGCCAGCCCGTTCTCCGCGAGCCAGTCCGCGGCGATGTCCTCGCTGGAGCGCTGCTCCTCGGTGGACTGCACGTTGAGGTCCACCAGACCCTCGGGCGTGAGGGCGGCGCTGATCGGGTCGATGACGGAGGCGACCTCGTCGGCCACGTCCTCGCTGACCAGCGGCACCACGTTGGAGGCGAGGAACAGGCCCTCGGGGTCCTCCAGCGTGACCAGGCCCTCGGTCTGGATGCGCGGGTCGGCGCTGAACACGTTCGCCACGTTGACGGTGCCCGCCACGAGGTCCTGCACCGTGGTGTCACCGGTCGCCTCGAACGACACGTCGACGCCGTAGACGTCGGCCAGCCCCTGCGGGCCGTACGGGCGCTCCTCGAGCTCGGCGGGGCCGCCGACGACGATCTCCTCCTCGACGTCCGCGAGGTCCCCGATGGTGGTCAGTCCGTTGGCCTCGGCGAACTCGGACGCGACGTTGTAGGAGTCCTGGTCGGTCGCGGCCGACTGGTCGAGGACCGCCAGGGAGTCCGGCAGGGCTTCCTGGAGCGCGCCGTAGACGTCGTCGGTCGACGTCGCGGTGGTCTCCGGGTCGAAGTACTGCAGCAGGTTGCCGGTGTACTCGGGGAACACCTGCACCTCGCCGTTCTCCAGCGCCGGCATGTAGGCGTCCCGCTGGCCGATGGAGAAGTTCCGCTCGACGGTGAAGCCGTCGGCCTCCAGCGCCTGGGCGTAGATCTCCGCGATGATCTCGTTGGAGTAGTACGCCTGCGAGCCGACGACGATCGTGTCGGACGCCATGGTCTCCTCGCCGCCACCGGTGTCCTGCTCCAGCGGGTCGGAGTCACCGCCGCAGGCCGTGAGGGTGAGCAGCGCGGCGGCTGCTCCGGCGACGAGGGCGGTGGTGCGTCGGGTCGTTCGCATGAACTTGCCTTTCGTGGGCTTCGAGGGAGGGGGAGGGAAGGGGGAAGTCAGCTCTCGCGAGCGCGCCGCGCGGAGACACCCGCCGGCACGACGAGCCGTTCGAGGATCGCGAAGACGGCGTCGAGAACGACGGCGAGCACCACGATGACGAGCGCCGCACCGAGGATCTGCGCGAAGTCGCGGATCTGGATGCCCTGGACGATGTAGAAGCCCAGACCCCAGCTCCCGACGTATCCGGCGAGCGTCACCGTGGCGACCACCTGGAGGGTGGCCGACCGCAGTCCGCCGATCAGCAGCGGCAACCCGAGGGGGACCTCGACCTTGCGCAGCACCTGCGTGGACGTCATACCCACCGAGCGGGCACCGTCGACCACACGCCGGTCGACCGCCTCGACGCCCGCGTAGGCGCCGGCGAGGATCGGTGGGATCGCCAGCAGCACGAACGCCGTGGTGGAGGCGCCGACCTTGTGGGTGACCCCCAGGACGAGCACGAGCAGCAGGACGAGTCCGAACGACGGCACCGCCCGCGCCGCGCCCGACAACGCCACCGCCACCTCGCGGCCCCGACCGGTGTGGCCGATGAGCCAGCCCAGGGGCACGGCGATCGCGGCGGCAAGGACGACGGAGACGAACGTGAACGCCAGGTGCGTCCAGATCGCCTCGGACAGCGGCAACGAGCCGGTCTGCCGGTCGGGGGAGAAGATCCAGGCGAAGGCTTCGGCGAAGAGGTTCATCACGCCCCCTTCCGTGACCACGGCATCAGGGCCCTGCCCACCAGGACCAGGAGCGCGTCGACCAGCAGAGCGATGACGACGACGGCGACCACGCCCGCCAGGATCTCGGGGACGATCTGACGCTGGTAGCCGTTGGTGAAGAGGTAGCCCAGGTTGTCGATGCCGATGAGGATGCCGACGGTGGCCAGGGAGATGGTGGACACGGCGGTGACCCGCAGGCCGGCCAGGACGACGGGGCCGGCGAGGGGCAGGTCGACCTGCCAGAACTGTCGCCAGCTGCCGTAGCCGACGGCGATCGCCGCCTGCCGGACGGACGGCTCGACCGAGGCCAGCGCGTCGGCGACGAACCGCGTCATGATGGCCACGGCGTAGATCGTCAGCGCGATGATCAGGTTGATCTCGCTGAGGAAGCTGATGCCCAGCAGCGGGGGCAGGAGGGCGAACAGGGCGAGCGACGGGATGGTGTAGAGCAGGCCGACGAGCGTCAGGACCAGGCCCCGCGTGAGCCGGAACCTGAACGCGAGCCAGCCCGCCGGGATGGACGCGAGGAACCCGAGCAGGATGGGCAGCGCACTCTGTCGCAGGTGCTCCACGGTGAGGCGGCCGATCAGGTCGAGGTTGTCCAGGACCCAGCTCATGCGCCGTCCTCGACGAGGACCCCCTGCGTGCGGCCGGCGCCGTCGACGAGCACGGTCCCGCGCTCCGTCTGCTTCGTGTGCAGGGCACGTGCGCCGCGCTCCGCCCCGATGAAGCTGGCCACGAACTCGCTGGCAGGGTTCTCGATGATCTCGCTCGGCGAGCCGATCTGGGCCACCTGGGCGCCCTTCTCCAGGATCACGACCTGGTCGCCCAGCAGGAACGCCTCGTCGATGTCGTGCGTGACGAACACGACCGTCTTGTGCAGCTCCTGCTGCAGGCGGAGGGTCTCGGTCTGCAGCTCGGCGCGCACGATCGGGTCGACGGCGCCGAACGGCTCGTCCATGAGCAGGATGTTCGGGTCGGCCGCGAGCGCCCGGGCGACGCCGACCCGCTGCTGCTGTCCGCCGGAGAGCTGGCTCGGGTAGCGCTCGGCCAGCGCGCGGTCCAGGCCCACGGTGTCCAGGAGCTCGAGCGCACGGTCGCGCGCCTGGCGGCGCGGCGTGCCCTCCAGCCGCAGGACCGTCGTGACGTTGTCGACCACCTTGTGGTGGGGGAGCAGGCCGCCGTTCTGCAGCACGTACCCGATGCTGCGCCGCAGCTGCACGGCGTCCCGGTCGAGGATCGACTCGCCGTCGATCTCGATGACGCCCGACGTCGGGTCGACCATCCGGTTGATCATCCGCAGCAGTGTCGTCTTGCCGCAGCCCGACGACCCGACGAACACGGTCGTGGTGTGCGGCGGGATGACCAGGTCGAAGTCCACGACGGCATGGGTGCCGTCCGGGTACGTCTTGGTCACCGAGCGGAACTCGATCATGGGCTGTGCCTCCGGGCGGGGGGTTCGACGTCCTACCCGACCACAATCCTGCCCGAGGCGCGAGAGCACCCGCCGGTGCGGCGGGACATCGACGACCTGCGTCGGAGCCCGGCGCGGTCACGACGGCGTCAGGGGCGTCGTACCGCCTCGACGAGATGGCGTGTGGAGTGCGCCACGAACGGCTCGCCCCGGCGGAACAGCTCGTCGAGACGTTCCAGCGCCGGGCGGTGCTCGTCCGCGGAGAACCCGGGGACCCACCACGGGCACTTGCGCAGCAGCCAGACGACGGCGCCGACGTCGAACAGCTCCATCCGGCAGCGGGCGGTCCGCAGGTCCACGACCCGGAGGCCGGCGGCCTCGGCCGCGGCGACCTCGGTGTCCGGGTGACGGTCCCGCCGGCTCTCGGGCTGCGGCCCCAGGAAGTGCTCGACGAGCTCGAACGCGGAGCCGGGGCCGACGTGCTGGGCGAGGTAGCGGCCGCCCGGGGCCAGCACGCGAGCGATCTCGGGCCAGTCCGGCCGGACCGGGTGCCGGGCGGTCACGAGGTCGAACGAGCCGGCGGGGAACGGGAGCGGCCCGTCCGCCTCGGACCTGACGACGCGGACCCCGCGCGGCTCCAGCCGCTGCCGGGCGCGCTCGGCGTTCGGCGCCCACGACTCGGTGACGGTCATCCGGGGCGGCAGCACCGGTGCCTCCGCGACGACCTCGCCACCTCCGGTGTCGATGTCCAGGGCGGACCGGGAGGAGGCCAGGCGGTCGGCGAGGAGCCGGGCGTACCCCCAGGGCGGCCGTTCCTCCGTCGCCCGGCCGTCGAGCCACTCGAAGCCCCAGCCGGTGACGTCGGCCGCTTCCGCCTCGGCCACGAGGTCGTCCAGTGCGCGCATGGCGGCATTGTCGACGGTGCGGGCCGGGGACGCCCAGCGCTTTTGGGCCGTGGCGGGCCCACGACGAGAACGAGGCCCGACCGTGGCTCACGGAAGTTCCGCGAGCCGCGATCGGGCCTCGTGCGATGGGGTGGCTAACCGGGCTTGAACCGGCGACCTCCTGGACCACAACCAGGCGCTCTACCGACTGAGCTATAGCCACCATGGCTTCGACAGACGAATGACAACGAGTGCCTCAGCCGTCGAAAAGTGTACATGCTCCGCCGGGCGATCAGGACATCGCCGGACGGGTCGTGACCGACGTCTCCTTGATGCGCTCGGCGACCGCGCGTGCCGACTTCGTGTCGGGGCCGGGCTGCGGGACGAAGAGCGCCTCGCGGTAGTAGCGCAGCTCGTCGATGGACTCCAGGATGTCCGCCAGCGCGCGGTGGCCGCCGTTCTTCTGCGGCGAGGCGAAGTAGACCCGCGGGTACCAGCGCCGCGCCAGCTCCTTGACCGAGGAGACGTCGACGATCCGGTAGTGCAGGTGCCCCACCAGCTCGCTCATGTCCCGCTCGAGGAACATCTTGTCCGTGCCGACCGAGTTGCCCGCCAGGGGAGCCTTGCCGGTCTCGGGGACGTGCTCGCGGACGTAGGCCAGCACCTGCGCCTCGGCGTCGGCCAGCGTCGTGCCGGCGTCGAGCTCCGTCAGCAACCCGGAGGTGGTGTGCATCTGGCGCACGAAGTCGTTCATCTGCTCGAGCGCCTGCGCCGGTGGCCGCACGACGACGTCGACCCCCTCGCCCAGGACGTTCAGCTCGGAGTCGGTCACGACGGCGGCCACCTCGACGAGCGCGTCGGCGCGCAGGTCGAGGCCGGTCATCTCGCAGTCGATCCACACGATGCGGTCGTTCGGGTTGCTCGGGCTCACGAGAGCCAGCCTACGTTCTGCCGCCCACGTCCGGGGCCCGCCGGGCGGGCGGTGACGCACAGAGCCCCGGCGGTCGCGACGCGGTGGTCGTGACGGCCGGGGCTCTCGGCGCCGGGCTGCGGTGCGGTCATGCGACTCCCCACCCCCGGGCGGTACCGGCGGCGGTGAGTCGCAGCCGCAGACGACGGCGGTGCCGACGGGGCAGCCGGCCGTCCTGCGAGGACGGTGCGCCGGCCTGGGCCTCGCGCTGCCGACGCATCTGTCGGGCACGCTCGGCCTCGGCGAGGCGCTGTTGGTGGATGGCGCGCGCGACGGCGTGCGCTTCGATCGGGTGCATCGTTCGTTCCTTCGTGACGTGGGTTCGTCGGTCCGGGCCAGGGACCACCCGACCGTCCGGCATCTGGCCGGACGGGCGTCACCGCGGTGTGCTCCGAGCATGCACCCGGGCCCTGACGGGATGCACGGCTTTTTCGCTGGTGGCAGCCTCGCGCCGGTCGTGCTCGCGTATCCTGCGGCAGGTGCCCACCCCCGTGCCCAGCCCGGCCGCCGCGCTCCGTACCGCGCAGTTCAGGACGCTGACCGCCGGCTGGGCGCTGACGAACTTCGCCGACTCGGTGCTCGTCCTGATCCTGGCGGTGTGGGTCACCGACCTCACGGGCAGCGCGGCGCTCGGTGGTGCCACCTTCGCGGCGCTCGGCGTCCCGGCGCTCGCGGCGCCGTTCCTCGGCCGGCTCGCCGACCGCGTGTCCCGCCGTCGGATGCTGATGTGGACCTACGCGGCCGGGGCGCTCGTGCTCGTCCCGCTGCTCGCCGTCTCGCGCGCGGAGCACGTCTGGGTCGTCTACCTCGTGACCGTGCTCTACGCGACCGTCGCCTACGTGACGGCCGCCTGCCAGTCCGGCCTGCTCAAGGACCTGCTGCCCGACGCGGCCCTGGGCCACGCCAACGGGCGGCTGGCCGCCATCGACCAGGTGTTCCGCATCGCCATGCCGGTGCTCGGTGCGGCCGTGTACGCGTGGGTCGGCCCGGCGCCGCTGGTGGTCGCGGCGATCGTGGCCTTCGTCGCCTCGGCCGCCGTCTTCGCCGTCGTGCGGATCGCGGAGTCGCCGCCGGACGACGAGGCGCGGGCAGGATTCTGGGCCGAGGCCACCGAGGGGTTCCGCTACCTGTTCTCCACACCGCCGCTCGGCGGCATGACCACCGCGATCCTGTGGGCGATGGCAGCGGTCGGGCTCGTCAACGCGGTGGCCTTCGCGATCCTCGAGCACCTGGGCCTCGAGGCGGCCCTGCTCGGACCGCTGACGGCGCTGCAGGGCGTCGCCGGGCTGGCGGCGGGTCTCGTCGTCGGGCGGCTGATGCTGCGGTTCGGCCGGTTGCGGGTGTTCTCGCTCGGCCTCGTGGGCCTGGGTGTCGGTCTCGTGCCGCTGGCCGGGTCGTGGGTGCTGCCCGCGGTGCTCGGCATGGGGATCGTGGGCTTCACCGTCACCAGCGCCGTCGTCGCCTACGTGACCGAGCGGCAGGTGCTCACCCCGGTCCGCATGCAGGGCCGGGTCGGTGCCGCCAGCCACGTGGTGCTCAACCTGCCGGGGGTACTGGTGACCCTGGCCGGCGCGGCCGCGCTCGCCGTCATCGACCACCGGGTGCTGGTGGCCGTGAACGTGGCCGTGTGCCTGGTGTGCGGGCTGGTCGCGCTGCGGATGCGCGCCCCGGCTCCCGCCGCCGATTGACTACGATGGGCCCGCGCCTCCATAGCTCAATGGATAGAGCAACGGCCTTCTAATCCGTAGGTTGCAGGTTCGAGTCCTGCTGGGGGCACCCGTGCCGCTCAGGCGGCCAACGTCAACGACGCCTGGAAGATGCGATGTCGCCGCCGGACGAGGTGCGGCCGTCACGTGCCCGCGCCGACGGTCGCGATGACGGCTACGCCGCCCGCGACGAGCGCCCACCGAGCGGGCGGCGGTCATTCAAGCAAGCCTCCGCCGAGCGCTCCACCTGCGGGCCCGATCGTGACCAACCTCGCTCTTCGGCGAGGGGTACGGTCGGAGCGACCGCACAACGCCTCCGGACTGCCACAGAGAGGACCGCCATGGCGAGCTCCGAGCTCAAGCTCCAGGTGGATCTGCCCAGCGAGCACGAGACGGGGGTGCCGGCGGACTTCGCGTCCGTGTGGCACACGTCCACGTCGTTCGTCCTCGACTTCGTCGCCGCGAAGTCGCCGGCCAAGCCGGCGGTCGACCAGGCGACCGGCGCCCAGACCGGTGGCCGCGTGATGCCGGCGAGGGTCGTGTCGCGGGTACGGATCCCGCCCCAGCAGGTGTTCGAGCTGGCGCGGGCGCTCACCCAGCAGCTCGACGCCTGGGAGCGCGAGACCGGCCGGAAGGCGGACGGCTCCGGGCCGAAAGCCTGACCGAGGGCCGCCGTCGTCCCCGCGGACGGAGAAGTCGTGCCGTCGACGGCGCGCGCGTTTGGCACCGACCGCCGGGCACGCCAGGATGAGCCCGTGACTTCCTCCACGCGCACCTCCCGCTTCCGCGGCGGGCGGTCGGACGCCGCTGCGGCCGAGGAGCTCGGCCTCACCGTCCACGACGTCGCGCGCGACCTGCGCCGCGACGTCGCCGACGTGCGCCTCCCCCTGTCGATCGACGGCGCGCAGGAGGCTGCGGCGTCGCGCGACCGGCTGCTCGCCCAGCTCGACGAGCACCTGCTGCCACGGCTCGCCGAGCTCAGCTCGCCCGCCGTCGTCGTCGTGGCCGGCTCGACCGGTGCCGGCAAGTCCACCCTCTACAACTCCCTGCTCGGCGAGGAGGTCTCCGAGGCCGGGGTGCTGCGCCCCACCACCCGTGAGCCCGTCCTCGCCTTCAACCCGGCCGACGCCGACGTGATCGCCGACGGGCCCGTCACCGAGCTGTCCCGCGTGATCCATCACGACGGCGTCCCGCGCGGGACCGCGCTGCTCGACGCTCCCGACCTCGACTCGTTCGTGCAGGAGAACCGCTCGATCGCCCAGCAGCTCCTCGAGGGCGCGGACCTGTGGCTCTTCGTCACCACCGCGTCCCGGTACGGCGACGCGCTGCCGTGGCAGGCGCTCGCGCGGGCGACCGAGCGCGGGGCGTCCGTGGCCATGGTCCTCAACCGGGTCCCGCAGGCGGACCTCACCACGATCCGCGGCGACCTGATGGCGAGGCTGCGCGCCCACGGCATGACCGACACGCCGCTGTTCGTGGTCCCGGACGTGGGGCCGCACGAGGGGCTGCTCGAGGAGTCGGTGGTCCGTCAGATCAAGCGGTGGCTCCACATGCTGGCCGGGCCGGACCGGTCCCGGGCCGTCGTGGTGCGCACCCTCAAGGGCTCTCTGGCCGCGCTGCCCGGCTGGGTCACGTCCCTCGCCGACGCGGTCGAGGCGCAGGCCGAGGCCGCCACCAGCCTGCGCCGCCTCGTCGACGCCGAGCTGCCCGCCGCGGAGAAGCTGGCGCGGGACGCCGTGGCCGCGGGCGTCGTCGCCGGGGCGTCGGTCGAGGCGCGGTGGCGCGAGCTGTCCGGCACGGCCGGCGTCGACCGCGTCAAGGTCCGGGGCGACCGCGCCCGCAGCTCGCGCCGGGCGGGCCGCACCCGCTCGGAGGCGCTCGAGGTGCTGCGCGACGACGTCGAGGCCGCCGCCCAGCGGACCCTGACGGCGTCGGGCGCCCGGGTCGAGGAGCGGCTGCGGGCGCTCCTCGGCGGTCCAGCGGCTCCCGCCGGCGGCCCGTACGCGCTGCCGGATGCCGAGGAACGCGCCACGGCGCGTGGCGAGACCACGAGCAGCACGGTCGCGCAGTGGGCTGCGGGAGCGGACGACCGGGTGGCCGCGCTGCTCGGCCCCGAGCCCGCCGCACCCGTGCGAGCCGCGGCGAAGGCGTTCGGCGAGCGCGGCCTGGCGACGCTGCTGCTCGCGGCGGCGGCGGGCAGCGACGACGCCGCGCGGCTCCTGGACCGGGTCGTGGCCGGCGTGGCGTCCGAGCCGGTCGCGGCGCTGCGCGAGGACCTGGCCGACCGGGCCGCCCTCGTCGTCGGCGCCGAGATCGACGCGGTGCGCGCCCGGCTCGACTCACCCGACCTGGCGGACGACGCGGCCACCGCCCTGCGTCTGCGGCTCGCCGAGCTGAGGAGGCTCACATGACGACGACCTCGCACGACGCGACGCTGCGCGCGCGCACCGAGGACCTCGCCCAGGCGCTCGCGCTCGCCGGGCCCCGCCTGGACCGCGTGACGGCGCAGCGGGTGGAGACGGCCGTGGAGGGGGTCCGCCGTCGGCTCGAGCTGGGCGTCGACCACACGGTCGTGGCTTTCGCCGGTGGTACCGGTTCCGGCAAGTCCAGCCTGTTCAACAAGATCTCGCGGCTGTCGTTCGCGGACGTCGGGGTCAAGCGGCCGACGACGGCGCGGGTGACGGCCTGCTCGTGGTCCGACGGCGCCGAACCGCTCCTCGACTGGATCGGCGTCGACCGCGAACGGCGGATCACGCACAGCGAGGACCTCGAGGGCGACGGCGCCGCCGGGCTGGCGGGCCTCGTCCTGCTCGACCTCCCCGACCACGACTCGGTGGAGCCCGCGCACCGCGAGGTCGTGGACCGCGTGCTGCCCCTGGTCGACCTGCTGGTATGGGTGGTGGACCCGCAGAAGTACGCCGACGACGCCCTGCACACCGGCTACCTGAGCGGACAGGTGGGCTCCGAGTCCTCGATGGTGCTGGTGCTCAACCAGGTCGACACCGTGCCCGACTCCCAGCGGGAGAACCTCGTCGAGGACCTCGGCCGGCTCCTGGCCGACGACGGCCTGACCGGGGTGCACGTGCAGCCGGCGTCGGCGAAGACGGGCGAGGGCATCGGCCACGTCCGCGAGATCCTCGAGGAGGCGTGCGCGCGGCGGTCGGTGGCGGCCGGTCGTGCCGCCGCCGAGCTCGACTCCGCGGCGGCCGCGCTGCTCACGCAGGTCCCGGCGGACATCCCCTGGCAGCTCGACGCCGCCGTGGACCGCGAGCTCGAGCCCGTCGTGGGTGCCACCGGGCTCGACGCCGTCGCGAGCCAGGTCGGCGCCGCCGTGCGCAACGGCTACGGCATGCCCGAGGTCCCCGCGCCGGACCGGGACACGATCGCGCTGTCCCGGGCGCGCTGGCTGACCCGTGCCGGGGTCGCCCTGCGGCCCGGCTGGCAGCGGTCGCTGGCCGAGTCGGTCGCCGGGGCGGACCGGCTGCGTGCCGCCGTGGCCGAGGCGCTCAAGGGCGTGGACCTGGACGTGCGGGGTCCGGCCTGGTCGCGGCCGGTACGCCGTGCGGCCTGGATGTGCGCGGCGCTCGGGGCGCTGATGGTGGCCGCGGGCGTGCTCGCGCTGACGGGCGTGCTCGAGGTGGCCGGCCCGTGGGACCAGGTGCTGCTGGGCGGCGGCGTGGTGCTCCTCGCCGTCGCGGTGGTGCTGGCCGTGGTGCGGGCCGTGGTGCGCCGGCGGCTCGCCGCCCGGCGGAGGTCGGAGGTGGCGCGGCAGGGACGCGAGGCGGTGCGGGACGTGCTGGTGCGCCACCTCGGCGAGCCCACGCAGCGGGTGCTGGTGGATCACCGCCGCGTGCGCGAGCTCGCGCGGTCGGCGCGCGACCTGACGTCGTCCCGTCCGCTCACCGGGGCGCTGAGGCTATCCCCAGCCAGGGTGGCGTCCACAGAAGCACCGGAGCAGGACGACAGGGCCGCCACGTCCGCCTGAGCCTGGGGATGCGGTCGGCACGGTGCCGGCCAGAGACCCCAGGAGGACCTCATGAGCGAGGCCACGGTGACCGTGACCGGTTACGTCGGCACGACCCCTGCGCTGCACCTGTCCCAGAACGACGTCGCCTGGACCAGCTTCCGCGTGGGTAGCACGCGCCGGCTGCGTGACGCCGTCACGGGGGAGTGGCGCGACGGCAGGACCACATGGTTCACCGTCAAGGCGTTCCGCGGTGCGGCGCGCACCGTCTGCGAGTCCCTCGTGCAGGGACAACCGGTGGTCCTGACCGGGCGGCTCTCCGCCGAGGAGTGGACCGACCGTGACGGCCGCGACCGCGTGAACCTGGTGGTGGACGCCGACGCGATCGGTCCCGACGCCACCCGGGGGATGACGCGGTACACCAAGGTGGTCCACGAGTCGGGTCCGGTGCCCGACGACGAGGGCGGTTCCCCGTGGGCGGTCCCGGCGGCGCCGGACGACGCCCGCTCGCTGACCGGCGACGACGCGACGAGCGAGGCGTCGTCGGGCGACCGCTCCGGACGCGACGACGACCTGGTGGCGGACGACCTGACGGGCGACGACCGGCAGGCGGCGGGCGCCTACGTGGTCGACGAGCTCACCGGTGAGGCGGAACCGGTCGGCGGTTGAGGGGCGGCGTCGCGTAGGCTGGGGGACCGGCTGCACGCCGGTCCTCCGCCGTGCCCGCCGGTAACCCTCAGACAGCGCGATCGAACGGTGGAAACGAGCCAGTGGCTGAGTTCATCTACTCCATGTACAAGGCGCGCAAGGCGCACGGCGACAAGGTCATCCTCGATGACGTCACGCTGAACTTCCTGCCCGGCGCCAAGATCGGCGTCGTCGGCCCGAACGGTGCCGGAAAGTCGACGATCCTCAAGATCATGGCCGGCCTGGACCAGCCCTCCAACGGCGACGCGCGGCTGTCGCCCGGCTACACCGTCGGCATCCTCCAGCAGGAGCCGCCGCTGAACGAGGAGAAGACGGTCCTCGGCAACGTCGAGGAAGCCGTCGGGCCGATCAAGGCCAAGGTCGACCGCTTCAACGAGATCTCCACGCTCATGGCCGAGCCCGACGCGGACTTCGACGCGCTGATGGCGGAGATGGGCGAGCTGCAGGAGGCCATCGACGCCGCCGACGCGTGGGACCTGGACAGCCAGCTCGAGCAGGCGATGGACGCCCTGCGGTGCCCGCCGCCGGACGCCGACGTCACCGTGCTCTCCGGTGGTGAGCGTCGCCGCGTCGCGCTGTGCAAGCTGCTGCTGGAGAAGCCCGACCTGCTGCTGCTCGACGAGCCCACCAACCACCTGGACGCCGAGTCGGTGCTGTGGCTCGAGCAGCACCTGGCGACGTACCCCGGCGCCGTGCTGGCCGTGACCCACGACCGGTACTTCCTGGACCACGTCGCCCAGTGGATCTGCGAGGTCGACCGCGGCCGCCTGTACCCCTACGAGGGCAACTACTCGACCTACCTGGAGAAGAAGCAGGCCCGTCTCGAGGTCCAGGGCAAGAAGGACCAGAAGCTCGCCAAGCGCCTCAAGGACGAGCTCGAGTGGGTGCGGCAGAGCGCCAAGGGCCGGCAGACCAAGTCCAAGGCGCGCCTGGCCCGCTACGAGGAGATGGCCGCGGAGGCCGAGCGGACGAAGAAGCTCGACTTCGAGGAGATCCAGATCCCGGCCGGTCCGCGCCTGGGCAGCACGGTGCTGGAGGCCAAGAACCTGGAGAAGGGCTTCGGCGACCGCCAGCTCATCGACGGGCTGTCCTTCACGCTGCCCCGCAACGGCATCGTCGGCGTCATCGGCCCCAACGGCGTCGGCAAGACGACCCTGTTCAAGACGATCGTGGGCATGGAGCCGCTCGACGGCGGTGACCTCAAGGTCGGCGACACCGTCAAGATCTCCTACGTGGACCAGTCCCGCGGCGGCATCGACCCGGACAAGTCGCTGTGGGAGGTCGTCTCGAACGGGCACGACTTCATCCAGGTCGGCAACGTCGAGATCCCCTCGCGCGCCTACGTGGCGTCGTTCGGGTTCAAGGGCGCCGACCAGCAGAAGGCTGCCGGCGTGCTCTCCGGAGGTGAGCGCAACCGGCTGAACCTGGCGCTCACGCTCAAGCAGGGCGGCAACCTGCTGCTGCTCGACGAGCCGACCAACGACCTCGACGTCGAGACCCTCGGCTCGCTCGAGAACGCGCTGCTCGAGTTCCCCGGCTGCGCCGTCGTGGTCTCGCACGACCGGTGGTTCCTCGACCGCGTCGCCACGCACATCCTCGCCTACGAGGGCACCGACGAGGACCCGGCGAACTGGTACTGGTTCGAGGGCAACTTCGCGTCCTACGAGGAGAACAAGGTGGAGCGCCTCGGCGCGGACGCCGCGCGTCCGCACCGCGTGACCTACCGTCGCCTCACCCGCGACTGACCCCACCCTCCGTGCCGTTGTGGGCGCGATTTCTGGTCCGTTCTGCCCCGTTATGGGCGATCTTCGGGCCCAGAATTCGCGCCCACAACGCTCCGTGGGGCCGGTCGCGCACGGCGCGGCCAGGCGACACGACGACGCGGTCGCCTCCATGCACCGAACGTCCGATGTGTGCAGACTGGGCACATGACCGCGACCGGCCCGCCCGACGAGCACGACGAGCGCACCGACGGAGCCGTCTCGGCGAGCGCCGCGCTGACGCCCGACGCCGGTGCGGCCGCGCTGCTCGACGCGCTGGACGCGCTGCGGGCCCGGCTGGGCGCCCTACGGCTGCCGTTGGAGACCCCGGGCGTCCACCACGCCCGCACCGACCTCGCCCGGGCGACCGACCAGCTCGACGACTACCTCCTGCCCCGCCTGCGCGCGGAGCGTGCGCCGCTGCTCGTCGTCGTCGGCGGGTCGACGGGAGCCGGGAAGTCCACCCTCGTCAACTCGTTGCTGGGGGAGCAGGCGACGGCGCCGGGCGTCCTGCGCCCCACCACCCGCGCTCCGGTGCTCGTCCACCACCCGCTCGACGCCCGGTGGTTCACCGGTGACCGGGTGCTGCCCGGCCTGGCGCGGACCAGCGTCCACGGCACGCCGCCGGACGGCGCACGTGACGACGGCCGTGGCGACGACCGAGGACCGGCGGCCGGGCCGCGTGCGCTGCGTCTGGTCGCCTCCAGCAACCTGCCGCAGGGGCTCGCCCTCCTCGACGCTCCCGACGTCGACTCCGTGGAGGAGGCGAACCGCGACCTCGCCACCCAGCTCCTCGGCGCCGCCGACCTGTGGCTCTTCGTCACCACTGCGGCCCGGTACGCGGACGCGGTGCCGTGGGAGCTGCTGACGACGGCGGCGGCCCGGCGTGCGCAGGTCGCGCTCGTCCTGGACCGGGTCGACCCGGGCACGGAGGAGGTCGCGACCGACCTGCGCCGCCTCATGACCGAGCACGGTCTGGCCGAGGCCGCGCTGTTCGTCGTCCCCGAGGCAGGACCGGGCGGTGAGACCGTGCTGTCGGACGGGCTGCTGCCGGAGCAGGCGGTCGGCGAGCTCGCCACCTGGCTGACGGGTCTGGGCGGCGACCCCGACTCGCGGGCGCGCGTCATCGCTGCGACGCGCGACGGCGTCGTCGACGACCTCGTCCGGCGCGCGAACGAGCTGGCCGGCACGGCCGACGTCCAGCACGCCGCCGACGCGCGCCTGCGCGACGTCGTGGAACGCCACCACGCCGATGCCCTGCGACAGGTCGAGGCCGCGACGTCCGACGGCGCCCTGCTGCGGGGCGAGGTGCTCGCCCGGTGGCAGGACTTCATCGGCACGGGGGAGTTCCTCCGGTCGCTGGAGGCGCGTGCCGGGAAGGTCCGTGACGCCGTCGTGCGGGTCGTGCGCGGCCGGCCCAAGGAGGCGCCGCAGGTGGAACAGGCGATCGCCCACGGTCTCGAGTCCGTGGTGCTCGACGCGGCGGAGCAGGCCGCCGAGCGGACGTATGCCGCCTGGCGCGACGACGCGGCGGGTGCAGGGCTCCTGGACGGCCTCGAGCTGAGCCGCACCGCGCCCGGCCTGCGCCCCGAGGTCGCCGGGGCGATCCGCGCGTGGCAGGGCGACGTCCTCGAGCTCGTCCGGGAGCAGGGGGAGAGCAGGCGAGGGACCGCCCGGGCGCTGTCCCTCGGTGTCAACGCGCTGGGCGTGAGCCTGATGGTCGTCGTCTTCGCCTCGACCGCAGGTCTGACGGGGCTCGAGGTGGGCATCGCCGGCGGTACCGCGGTGGTCGCCCAGAAGCTGCTCGAGGCGGTCTTCGGCGACGATGCGGTGCGTCGCCTCGCCGCGCAGGCGAAGGAACGGCTCACGGCCCGCGTCGACGCCGTGCTGCGCGGCCAGTCCGCCCGGTACACCGCCCAGCTCGACGCACTCGGCACCGACGACGTGCGCGGCGACCGCCTGCGCGACGCGGCCCGCGACGTGGCGGCGGCGGCCCGCGACGAACGGGCCACCCGGTCACGGGCCGACGACGGCCTCACCCGGCCGTGGAGCGGGGGGATGCTGCGGGGCGCGGGGACCTTCCGGCCGCCGACCAGTCCCGAGGGCATCCCCGGGGTGCCGGGTTCGTTCGCGGGGCGCGGGTCCGCAGGCCTGACGACGGCCGACGCAGGGGGGCCCGAGGCCTCGGACGAGCCCAAGGTGCCGTTCTGGCGGCGCTGGCGACGGAAGGACCAGGGATGAAGCCGGATCTCGCCACCCGCACCGCGGCCCTGGCGCAGGCGGTCGCGGCCGGAGCCGGGCGGCTGGACCGCGAGCTGGCCGACGAGGCGCGCGGAGTCGTCGAGCGCGCCCGCGAGCGTGGCGGACTGAGCGCCGAGCACACGGTGGCGGCGCTCGCCGGTGCCACCGGGTCGGGCAAGTCCAGCGTCCTCAACGCCGTGGCCGGCACGGAGCTGGCGGAGCCCGGCGTGCAGCGGCCCACCACCTCGCACGCGCTGGCAGCGGTGTGGGGAGAGGGGGCGGACGACCTGCTGGACTGGTTGGACGTGCGGCGCCGGCACGAGATGGAGCCCGACGCCGACGCCACGCCCTCGAACCGATCGGCCGGGCTGCTGCGCCGTGCCCGGCCGCCGGCCGGCATCTCGACGGGGCTGGTGCTCCTGGACCTGCCGGACCACGACTCGGTGGTGGTCGAGCACCGGGTGCGCGCCGAGCGGCTGGTGGAGCGCGCCGACCTGCTGGTCTGGGTCGTGGACCCCCAGAAGTACGCCGACGCCGCCCTCCACGAGCGGTACCTGCGCCCGCTGGCGGGGCGCTCCGAGGTCGTGGTCGTGGCCCTCAACCAGATCGACCGGCTGGCACCCGACGAGGCCGAGGCGATCCTGGCCGACCTGCGGCGGCTCGTCGCCGCGGACGGGCTCTCCGGGGCGCGCGTGCTGGGGGTGTCCGCGCGCACGGGCGAGGGGGTCGACCGGTTGCGCGGCCTGCTCGCGGACGCGGCCCGACGGCGGGAGGCCGCCACCGCACGCCTGGCCGCGGACACGCGGGCGGTCGCGCGGCGGGTGGTGGACGCGTGCGGGCAGGCGCCTCCGGCCCGGGCAGCCGACCGGGCGCAGGGTGCGCTGGTCGACGCGCTCGAGGAGGCGGCGGGGGCCACCACGGTGGTCGACGCCGTCCGCAGGGCGGCGAAGCGGGACGCGCACCTGGCGACCGGGTGGCCGGTGACGCGCTGGATCACGCGCGCCCGCAAGGACCCGCTGCGTCGGCTCGGGCTGCGCAGCGACCAGGTGCGGGTTCCGGTCGACCGGCCGGACCTCGCCCGGACGTCGCTGCCCCAGACGCGCCCGAGCGTGCGGGCCTCCGCGGCGACGGCGGTGCGCACCTACGTCGACCAGGTCTCCGCCGGGGCGCCGGACGCGTGGGTGCTCGCCGCACGGGAACGGGGGACGGAGGCCGTCGATCGGTTGCCGGACACCCTCGACCAGGCCGTGGCCTCGACCCGTCTGGAGGAGGCGCGGCGCCCCGTCTGGTGGCGGGCGGTCGGAGTGCTGCAGTGGCTCCTGCTGGCGGCGGCGGTGGTGGGGCTGCTGTGGCTGGGTGTCGCGGCGGCGTTGCGCTACTTCCAGCTCCCGGCGCTGATCATGCCGGTCCTGACGTTCGACTTCACGCGGTGGGGCGGTGGGGCCTTCGACCTGCCGTGGGCGACGGTGCTCGCCCTGGGCGGCATCCTCGGCGGGCTGCTCGTCGCACTCCTCGCGCGACCGCTGGCCGCGCTGGGTGCGCGCCGGCGGGCCGGGCGGGTGCGCCGTCGTCTGCGGACGTCGGTGGAGGCCGTGGCGCGCGAGGACGTCCGTGAGCCGGTCGCGGCGGAGATGGCCGCGCTGGCCACGTGCCGTGAGCACGCGGCGACCGCGGCGGCGTGAGGCGGGTGGTGAGACACCGCCGCGCGCTGACCGGGCGTGGAGCCGTGCGACGATGCCAGGCATGACCCGTCTGCACGTCCCCGTCTCGCTGCGGTGGTCCGACCTCGACGCCTACCAGCACGTCAACAACGTCGCGATGTTCCGGCTGCTGGAGGACGCCCGCATCACCGCGTTCTGGCGCCACCCGGAGGCCGAGGATCCGTGGCCGACGGCGATCCTCGACACCGGCCCGCACGCGACGTCGCACACCTTGGTGGCCGGGCAGCAGATCGAGTACCTGCGACCGCTCGGGTTCTCCCGCGACCCGGTGCGCATCGAGATGTGGATCGGGGCGATCGGCGGCGCCTCGCTCGAGGTCTGCTACGAGGTGTACGACGGCGCTCCCGGCGGCTTCCCGCGCACGGGCCCGGCGTCGGGCCTGGAGCCCTACACCCGGGCGACGACGACGATCGTGGTCCTCGACGCCGAGGCAGGGCGCCCGCGCCGGCTCTCGGCCGACGAGCGGGCGGTGTTCGCGGAGTTCGCCGGCGACCCGATCGTCTTCCGCCGCCGCCGCTGACCCTCGGGCTCGGCACGGCAGTCCCGGCCGAGCGTTGTGGGCGCGATTTCTGTGCCACGAAGTCCGGCGAAGCGGACGTAGCGGGCCAGAAATCGCGCCCACAACATCGGGTCAGGTGGTGCAGGGCTGTCCGTTGGCGGTGGGTGCCGCGATCTCGGCAGGGCTGCCGGTCCCGATGAAGCCGACCGACGCGGTCGCGCCCGGTGCGAGGTCGGTCTGCCACGCCGGTCCCGTCACGGTGACGTGCGCGCCGGTCTGGGTCACGTTCCCGCCCCAGGACTGCGCGACGGTCTCGCCACCGGTGAACTCCCACGCCAGCTCCCACGGGGCGAGGGCCTGGTCGCCGGTGTTGGTCACCTTCATCTCGCCCTGGAAGCCGCCCTGCCACCGGCCGACGACGGCGTAGTCGGCCGCGCACGAGCCCTCACCCGGGTCCTCGCTCGGGTCCGGGTCCGGCTCGGTGGGGTCGGGAGTGGGCTCGGGGTCCGTCGGGTCCGGGTCCGGCTCGGTCGGGTCCGGCGTCGGCGTCGGCTCCGGCGGGGTGCCGCCGAACTCGCCGACCACGATGCCGCGGCCGTTCGTGCCGACGTAGACCCGCCCGTAGACGTCCGGGTCGCCGGTGATGGCACCGCCCGTCCAGGCGTACTGGTGCTCGTCGTCGTTGATCCGCACCCAACTGGCACCCGCGTCGTCGGACCGGAAGATGCCGCGCACGCCGTCGATCTTCGACGAGGTGTACACGGCCGGGTGGTCATGGCCCTCGGCAGCCTTGCCGAAGCCGATCGTGTCACCCTCGTCGACGCCGGCGACGGGCTCGAACGTCTCGCCGTGGTCGGTCGAGCGCCACATCCCGTAGACGCCGTCGGTCTCGCCGCCGGCGACCCACACGTGCCCGGCGTGGCCGGGGACGGCCTCGACGTGGTGCCGCCCGGCGTCGGGCAGCCCGGTCGCGGACGACGCGGCGAAGGTCGCGCCGCCGTCGTGCGAGGTGTAGAACGTGCCGTCGGCGAGCGCGTAGAACACCGACGGGTCCTCCCGGTCGGCACGCACGGTGGCGCCGTCGGGCACACCGGTCGAGGGTGTCCAGGACGAGCCCAGCGACGTCGAGACGTGCACGCCGGTGCCCTCGGGGCTCCACACGATCGCCGAGCCGTCCGCCGCCATCGCCACGTTGCCGGGACCGGTGGCGCCGGCCGGCTGCTGCCCGGCCCACCAGGAGTCACCACCGGAGGTGGTCACCCCGAGGAGCTGGTCGCCGCCGGTACCGACGCGCACCATCGTGTCCGGCTCCTGCCACGCGACGTCGAGGCTCAGCACGCCGCTCTGGTACGGCTGGGTGTAGCCGTAGGCGTCGGGCACCTGGGTGATGTCGTGGTGCACGAAACCGCCGATGTCGTACATCCCCGAGACCAGCTCGACGTCCCCGGGCGGGGCCACCAGGTCCTGGACCGCCGTCTCCTCGATGCCCTGGGCCCGGACGGAGATGTCGACCGTGCCGCCGTCGTCCCACGTGGTGAGGTTCTCGCCGCCGTAGACCGTGGCGCCGGTGCCGTACAGGAAGCGGTCCGAGTCGAACGGGTCGATCTCGAAGCTCTCGGTCATCCAGCCCAGCTTGGGGGAGTCCTCGGGCGGAGTGCCGGTGCTGCCGAAGTCCAGCCACGGTGCCCCCGAGATGTCGAGGTCGTAGCGCTTCGACCGCTTCGGATAGCTGGTCCACTCCCAGATGGGCTCCCAGGTCTCACCGCGGTCCGTGGACCGGAAGACCTGGATGTCGGGGTACCACGAGATCTGCGAGACCACCATGATCGTGTCCGGGTCCTGGCGGTCGATCGTCAGGCCGGAGTACCCGAAGTAGGCGTCCGGGTCGTCGGAGGGCACCGGGCTGATGCGGGTCCACCCGTCCGTGGCGGTGTCGAGGCGCCACACGTCGCCGGAGCCGCCGTCGTACGGGCCGCCCGTGTCCGACGTCGCCACGTAGAGCTGCCCGGCGGTGTGGTCGAGCTCCGCCTTGTGCGGGATGAACCCGGTGGGCTGGCCGGGCACCCGCTCCCAGGTCTCGCCGGCGTCCGTGGAGCGGTAGACGTTGTTCTCGGTGTCCGCCACGCCGACGTAGATCGTCGGGGTGGGCTCGCCCGGCGTGCCGGAGGTCGGGTCGAAGAGCGTCCACACGACGCCCTGGATGCTGTCGCTGTACTCGCCGCCGTCGGGGTCGGCGACGTAGTTGCCGGGGTTCGGGAAGCTCGTGACCTCGGACCAGCTGGCGCCCGAGTCGGTGGAGCGCCACAGGCCGTTCCCGCCCTCCGTGCCCAGGTAGAGCACCGAGCTGTCGTTCGGGTCCACCATGAGACGCTCGCCCATGCCGCGGCCGGGCATGTTCCCTCCCACCTTGAACGGCAGGTCGGTCTTCGTCCACGTCTCGCCGCGGTCGGACGAACGCAGCACGGCCCCGTCGTTCGGGTCCCAGGAGTTCGTGTAGGAGCCGACCATGACGTAGACGTTGTCCGGATCGACGGGGTCGGTCGCGAGCGACAGCACCCCGGAATGGCCCCAGTCGTCCCAGCCGACGTGGTCGAGCAGGGGCACCCAGCGCTGGGTGGCCTGGTCGAGCCGGTAGGCGCCGCCGACGTCGGTGCGCGCGTAGACGAGGCCGGGCTCGGACTCGCTGTACACGATGCCGGGGACGAACCCGCCGCCGACCATCTCGACGTTGCGCCAGTCGTAGTCGTCGGCGATGCTCGCCGGCGCGGCGGCGAGCGGAGCGGCGGGCGTCTGCGCGACGGCGGCACCCACCCCCGCGGCCACGAGCCCGGTGGTCGCCAGCACGGCGACCGCTGGTCGAAGTCTCATCCGATCTCACTCCTCGGTGCGGACGGACCGGGCCGCGGCCGGTGGCCGGCCCGGGTGACACGTCGTCGTGTCTGGGACGCACCGTAGTCGAAGCGCTTCGACTCAAGGGAGCCGGATGTGAGCGCGAAACGTTTAGGAGCCAGCACCCGTCGAAGGACCGCGAAGAGTTGTGGGCGGGAAATCTGGGCGCGAGATCGCCACCAAAGGTGCGTATCGGGCCAGATT
>NZ_JALKAT010000036.1:0-41203 GCF_023015685.1 Isoptericola sp. S6320L | reverse complement strand
CATCTCCGGCCCAGAGATCGCGCCCACCACAGCGGCGGGATGTCGGGGTCGGGTGGCAGCATGCCGGCATGAGCGTCGACGCCGTCACGGTCCGCGCCGCCCGTCTGCGGGCCCAGCGCCTGCGCGAGCCGGACCTGCCCGACCTGCCGTCCGCCGTCGGGCACCTGCTCGCCGTGCAGGGGCAGGAGCTGCGCCCGACGCTCTGGGGGCTCAGCCGCCGCCTGGCGCCCGGCGCGCGCACCGGCGAGGCCCCGCAGGTCACGGAGCCCGCGGCGCTCCGGGCGCTCGACGAGGGCGCGTTCCTGCGCACCCACGTCCTGCGCCCGACCTGGCACCTCGTGCGGCCCGACGACGCCCGCTGGCTCCTCGAGCTCACCGCACCCCGCGTGGCGCGCACCATGGCCTCCACGGAGAAGCAGTGGGGGATCGGCGACCCGACGGCGGCGATCGACGCCGTGGCCGACGAGGTCGCCCTCGGGGCGCGCACCCGCCCCGAGCTCGCCGCGGCGCTGGTCGCGCGTGGGCTGGTCGCCGACGACGCCCCCGGCATCGTGGTCACGCACGTGCTCATGCACGCCGAGCTGCGGTGCGTGGTCGTCAGCGGCCCGACGGCGCAGGGTCAGCACACGTACGTGACCTTCGACGAGCGCGTCCCGCACGGGTACGGGCCCCTCGGCGGACGGTTCGACCGCGAGGCCGCCGTGCTGGAGCTGTGGCGGCGGTACCTGCCCGGCCGTGCCTACGCGACGGCCAAGGACCTCGGGCAGTGGTGCGGGCTCACGCTCGCCGAGCTGCGCGCCGGGCTCGCCGTCCTCCTCGACACCGGTGAGGCCGTCCTGGTCCCGGGGCGCGACGGCCTCGACGGCGCGGCGCTCGTCAGCACGCCGGAGCTGCACGACGCCGCCACCCGCCCGACCGTCCCGCAGCAGGACGTGGCGCTCCCCGCCGCGGCGCCGCCGTCGGGCCCCGTGGTGGACCTGCTGTGCGGGTACGACGAGGTCCTGGCCTCCTACCGGGAGACGCGCGGCGTGCTCGGCGACCCGCGAGCGCCCGAACCCGGCCGCATCGGCGCGTTCGTCCACACCGTCGCCGTGGACGGGCTGCTGGCCGCCCGCTGGCGCTGGCCCGCCCGGCCCCCGCACGACGGCGAGGTCGAGGTGCAGTGGCAGCGCGACCCGGAGCCGTCCGAGCGTGCCGCCGTCCGGCAGGCGGCGACGGCGCTCGCGGCGTACCTGGACGCAGCCGTGGCAGGCTAGGCGGGTGCAGAACTGGGCAGGCAACCTCGACTACGCGGCGCACACCCTGGCGCGCCCGTCCACCCTCGACGAGCTCGCGACGGTGCTCGCCGCCGCGGGCCCGGTGCGACCGCTCGGGTCGCGGCACTCGTTCAACGACATCGCCGACACACCCGGTACGCACGTCCAGGTGGACCGGCTCGACGACGGACGCCCGGCCGTCGACCTCGACCCCGCCACCGGCGTCGTCTCGGTCAACGCCGGGCTGCGCTACGGGGAGGTCTCGCGCGCGCTGCAGCTCCAGGGCCGTGGCCTGGGCAGCCTGGCCTCGCTGCCGCACATCTCCGTGGCCGGGGCCGTCGCCACCGGGACGCACGGGTCCGGCGACAGCAACCAGTCGCTCGCCGGCCCCGTCGTGGCGCTCGAGATCATGACCACCGCGGGCGAGCTGCGCCGGGTCAGCCGGGCCGACGACCCCGAGGTGTTCCCGGGCGCCGTCGTCTCGCTCGGTGCGCTGGGGATCGTCACCCGGGTCGAGCTGGAGACCATGCCGAGCTTCGACGTCCGCCAGGACGTGGCCGTCGACGTGCCGTGGGAGACGGTCCTCGGCAGCTTCGACGCCGTGAGCGGCGCCGCCTACTCCGTCAGCCTCTTCACCAGCTGGGAGGCGGCGGCGGTGCGCCACGTGCTGTTCAAGTCGCTGGTGCCCGCGGGCACCGTGGGCGAGCGCCCCGCGGCGGTGCCGGGCCTGCGGTGGGCGACGGAACCGGTGCACCCGCTGCCCGGCGTCGACGCCGCCGCCTGCACCGAACAGCTCGGCGTGCCGGGGCCGTGGCACGAGCGGCTGAGCCACTTCCGGCTCGAGTTCACGCCGTCGTCCGGTGCCGAGCTGCAGACCGAGTACCTGCTGCCGCGGCGCCACGCGGTCGCGGCGATCGAGGGCATGCTCGGGCTGGTGCCCCGGGTCGCGCCGCTGCTGCAGACCTGCGAGATCCGCACCGTCGCCCCTGACGACCTGTGGCTCAGCCCGTTCGACGAGGACTCCGTGGCGCTGCACTTCACCTGGCACCCGCGCGGCGCCGAGGTGGCGGCGGTGCTGCCCGCGATCGAGGACCTCCTGCTGCCGCTGGGCGCCCGGCCGCACTGGGGCAAGGTCTTCGCGATCGACCCGGCCGAGCTCGGTGCCCTCTACCCGCGGTTCGGGGACTTCAAGGCGCTGACCGAGCGGTTCGACCCGGGCGGGCGGCTGCAGGGCGGCTACCTCGGCCGGTTGCTCGGCTGACGGCCGGAGTGCCGACACGTTGCCTGTGCGTGCGGCATCGCGCATGATCGCAGGTGACGTGGTTTGACTCGAGGGCGATCGACGCGGAGGCTGTGGGACTCGTGAGCACTGACAACACGACTGCGGCACCACGCGAGCAGTTCACCGGGCAGGTCGGCTTCATCCTGTCGGCGATCGGTTCGGCGGTGGGGCTGGGCAACATCTGGCGCTTCCCCGGCGTGGCGTACGAGAACGGCGGGGGCGCCTTCATGGTCCCGTATCTCGTCGCCCTGCTGACGGCGGGCATCCCGATCCTCTTCCTGGACTACGCGCTGGGCCACCGGTTCCGCGGGGGCGCGCCGCAGGCGTTCCGCCGGGTGAAGGGGTGGCTGGAGAGCCTCGGCTGGTTCCAGGTGATGATCTGCGTGCTCATCGCCGTCTACTACGCCGCCGTGGTCGCCTGGGCCGCGAGCTTCTTCGTCTACTCGTTCGGCCTGGACTGGGGCGACGACCCGGAGGGGTTCTTCTTCGGAGAACACTTGCAGCTGCCCAAGGGTGCGGGTGTGGACACCGTGCTCACGTTCGACTTCGTCGCCGCCGTGCTCATCCCGCTGGTGCTCGTCTGGCTGGTCGTCATCGCCGTTCTGGCGGCCGGCGTGGTCAAGGGAGTGCAGCGTGCCAACGTCGTCTTCATCCCGCTGCTGATCGTCGCCTTCGCCGCACTCGTGGTGCGTGCGCTGACCTTGGACGGCGCCGTCGACGGCCTCAACCTGCTGTTCACGCCGGACTGGGGCGCACTTGGCGATCCTGACGTGTGGATCGCCGCCTACGGCCAGATCTTCTTCTCGCTCTCGGTGGCGTTCGGCATCATGATCACCTACGCCTCGTACCGCCGTCGCCGCTCGAACATGACCGGACCGGGACTGGTCGTGGCGTTCTCGAACTCCGGGTTCGAGCTGCTCGCCGGTCTCGGGGTATTCGCGGCTATCGGCTTCCTGGCGGCCGAGTCAGGAACGGCGGTGGCAGACCTGAGCATCGCCGGCGTCGGCCTGGCCTTTGTGACCTTCCCGGCCATCGTCTCGGAGATGCCTGCCGGCGCGTTCTTCGGCGCGCTCTTCTTCGGGTCACTGGTGATGGCCGGGTTCACGTCTCTGGTGTCGATCCTGCAGGTGGTCTCGGCCGCCCTGCAGGAGAAGTTCGCGCTGTCCCGAAATGCCGCGACGATCGGGCTGGGCGTCGTGCTCGGCACGGTTTCCGTGTTCGGCTTCAGTACCACGACGGGCCTTGTCCTCCTGGATACCGTGGACGCCTTCGTCAACAACATCGGCATCGTCGCCTCGGCGATCTTCATGTGCGTGTTCGTGATCTGGCTCTACCGCAAGGGTCCGGAGCTGCGGTACCACCTCAACGCGGTCTCGACCATGCCGGTCGGTCGTTGGTGGTACGTCTGCGTCGGTGCCATCGTTCCGGTGATGCTGATCGTCATGCTCGCGCAGTACATCGTCACCCGGATCAACGAGCCGTACGAGGGATACGACACCACGTACCTGCTGTACGCGGGCTGGGGGTCGGTGGCGCTGCTGCTCCTAGGTGCGATCGTGTTCACCCTTCCGCGCTGGCGGAGCCGTGAGGAGTTCACCGCGTGGCCGTCATACCCGGTCGATTCGGCCGCCGAGCAGAAGGGTGCCGTCCGATGACCACCGAAGCGATCCTCATGATGGCCGTGGCCATGATCATCATCTGGGGAGGCCTGATCGTCAGCATCGTCGCGCTGCGCGCCCGTCCCGAGCGCGACGACCTCCCGCCGGGCGGCCTGGACGACCACCGCCAGGACGCGGGGATCATCGAGCACGACACGTAGAGCTCTCGAGTTCCGGTGGCCCCTCTGTCGAGGTGCCATTAATCTCAGCTTCTGGAGGACGCCGGTCCTCGTGTCTCCTGACCGAGACAACTACACAAGGAGATGCGAGATGAATGGTGTCAAGCGAGGCGCTGCGGTAATTCTTGCCGCGGCTCTGGTGTTCGGCACGGGCGCCGCCGGCTCGGCTGCTGCGGACCCCGTCCGCACGCAATCCACCGCCACGGTGGAGGCTTCACCCGCTAGCATCCCTGGATGCATCGCGTGCGTCGGTGGAGCGGGGCGGCAGACCCGAAAGGTGTCCGGCCCGGTCTACATCAACAAGAAGTTCGTGCGACACCTCACGGGTACCTGGGCCAAGGCAGGCAGCTACAACTGGTCCAGGTCGACGACCGTAGGCGCGAGCCTGACGTCCTCGATCGGCGTCTCCGCCAAGTCCGTCTCCGGAACGCTCGGTGTGACGGCGTCCTACACGGCGACCTGGTCGGTTGGCGGGACGATTCCCGCAAACAAGAAGCGGTACTCGAAGTTGACGCTGAAGTCTGACTACCGGCGCTACTACGTCAAGTCGAGAACGTACGTCGGCACGTCCTACTCCAAGTGGAAGTACTCGTACCTCTACTCGCCGGTGCGTGGAGAGCAGTACCTGACTGTCACGTACAAGTAGAAGTACGCCTATGTCATCAAAGCCTGGCGCGGTGAGAACATCCGTGGCGACCCTTCTCTTCGTGGCAGCAGCCTCGTTGGTCTGCGCGTGCTCGGTACCCGGTCAGGACGAGATCGCACCGCAGCCTGTGGATGACGGCGGATCCGTCGCGTTCGCCACCACCGCAGCGGATGTCATCGAAAGCGACGACGGCGGATTCCCGCTGAACCTGCTCTTCGTCGCGCCCCCGGACGACGCGATCTGGGAGTCGACGGAGTGGGTAGAGCTCGCCGGTCGTCCCGAGGTCGACATTGACCACCTCGAGATCCATCGAGGCACGGCCGGCGAGTTCGAAGGGTTGGGGCAGCGTCAGCTAGGAAACCTCAGCATGACGATCCCCGTTGACTCGGAGACCTCATTTTCGGAGGTTGTGATGGGCATCGACGGGGATCGACGGTCGTTTGACGTGGGCGACGTCCGCATCAGGCCCTACCGCCAGGGAGCGTTTGAGGCAATAGGCGATGCCACGCTCACCGCCCCTGAGTGCGGGACTTTCACCCAGCACTTCAAGACGTCCGGCGAGAGCAACCCTACGCAGGCGGTCGCTGACAACGAGTCCACAGGAATCGGGATCACCGGAGCTGTGACGCTGGAAGGTGAGGAGCTGCGGGCCGACGTCGAGGTTGAGTGCTCCGGCGCTGATGTATACATCTTTACGCCCTTGCTGGAGGTGGGCACCGCGTCGGAACGGAAGCCTCTGGTCATGGACACCGTGAGCGTTGGCACACAACCGACGGGCGAGACGATCTACAACATCGCCGCGCGCGCCGGTTGAGGCCGACGTCGGCATCTTCGCGCGCGTGCGTCCGGCGTGACGCACCTCATGCCCCGCCGGTTTGGTCGCCGTAGGAATAGGTATGCATACTCCTGCATAGACGCCGACCGCCCGACCGGGTCCCGGCGTCGTCCCCTCCCGCGACCCTTCGGAGACCGTTATGCGCGCCCGCACCGTCACGTCCCTGTCCGCGCTCGCTGTCGGCGTCCTCGGCGCCGCCCTGCTGACCGGCTGCACCACCGCCTCGGAGGACCTCGGGTCCGCGTCGGGCGACGCCGCGGCGCAGGACGGCGCCGCCGTCCAGGGCTTCGACGTCTCCGGCGTCGAGGCCGACACCGAGCTGGCCGCCCTGGTCCCGGCGGAGGTCGCCGAGGACGGCGTGCTGACCGTGGGCGCCGAGCTCTCCTACGCACCGGCGGAGTTCGTCGCGGCCGACGGCGTCACCCCGGTCGGGTTCGACGTCGACATCGCCGGCGCGGTCGCCGCGACGCTCGGGCTCGAGGCCCAGGTGGAGCCGTCCACGTTCGACGCGATCATCCCCGCCGTCGGCACCAAGTACGAGGTCGGCGTCTCGGGCTTCACGATCGATGCCGAGCGCCTGCAGGTCGCGCACATGGTCAGCTACTTCGACGCGGGCTCCCAGCTCGCCGTGGCGGCCGGCAACCCGGACGGCATCGACCCGGCCGACCTGTGCGGCGTCGTCGTCGGCGTGCAGACCGGCACCGTCCAGCAGGGCGAGCTCGAGACGGTCTCGGCCGACTGCGAGGCCGCCGGCTCCGAGGCCGTCGAGGTGCTGCCCTACGACTCGCAGGCCGACGTGACCACGAACCTCGTGGGCGGCAAGGTGCAGGCCATGTATGCCGACTCGCCCGTCACCGCGTACGCCGTGGACCAGGCGGACGGCGAGCTCGAGACGCTCGGCGACATCACCGACGCCGCCCCGTACGGCGTCGTCGTGGCGCAGGACGACACCGAGCTGGCCGAGGCCGTCCAGGCCGCGCTGCAGCAGCTCATGGACGACGGCACGCTGACGGCGATCCTCGAGGAGTGGGGCAACGCCGACGGCGCGCTGGCCACCGCCGAGCTCGACCCCGGCGTCTGACGTGCCCGCCCAGACCGCGCTGCCCGAAGCGCTGCGCGCCCGGCCGGTGCCCCGGCCTGGCCGCTGGGTGTCCGGGGCGATCGTCCTCGTGCTCGCCGCGATGGTCGTCAACGCCCTGGTCACCAACCCGAACTTCCGGTGGGACACCGTCTGGCTGTACCTGCGCGACGTCAACGTGGTGCGCGGTGTCGGCTGGACCCTCGTGCTGACCTTCGGGTCCATGGCCATCGCCGTCGTGCTGGCCGTGCTGCTCGCCGTGATGCGCCGCAGCGACAACCCCGTGATGCGGTGGGTCGCCTGGACCTACATCTGGTTCTTCCGTGGCACCCCCATCTACACCCAGCTCGTGTTCTGGGGCCTGATCTCGGTGCTGTACCCGCGGCTGAGCCTCGGGGCGCCGTTCGGCCCCGAGCTGCTGGTCTTCGACACCCGCACGGTGATCACGGCGTTCTGGGCGGCCCTGGTCGGGCTGGCCCTCAACGAGGCCGCCTACCTCGCGGAGATCGTGCGGGCCGGGCTGGGGTCGGTCGACGCCGGACAGGCCGAGGCGGCCCGGGCCCTCGGCATGCCGGAGAGCAAGATCCTGCGGCGGATCGTGCTGCCGCAGGCGATGCGCGTCATCGTGCCGCCCACCGGCAACGAGACGATCTCGATGCTCAAGACCACCTCACTGGTGGTCGCCGTCCCGTTCACGCTGGAGATCACCTACGCCACCAGCGCGATCGGCTCGCGCACGTTCGAGCCGATCCCGCTGCTCATCGTGGCGGCCCTGTGGTACCTGCTGATCACCTCCGTGCTCATGGTCGGCCAGCACTACCTGGAGCGGTACTACGGGCGCGGGGTCGCCGGCGGTCCCGGCGGCCGACGGCGGAACCGACGGCCGAGCAGGCAGGCCGCGATCCGCGCGGCCGGCACCACCCGTGACGACCCGTTTGCCGAGGTGACCCCATGAGCGACGTCCAGGCGACCCCTATGGTCGAGGCCCGCGGCGTGCACAAGGTGTTCGGCCACGGCGCCGAGGGTCTGCACGTGCTCCGCGGCGTCGACCTCGCCGTCCCGCGCGGCTCGGTGACGGTGATCCTGGGACCGTCGGGCTCGGGCAAGTCCACGCTGCTGCGCTGCCTCAACGAGCTGGAGCAGATCACCGCCGGCTCGGTGCACGTGGACGGCGAGCTGCTCGGCTACCGCGAGGACGCGCAGGGCGTGCTGCACCGCCTGCACCCCACGCGGATCGCCGCCCAGCGGTCCCGCATCGGGATGGTCTTCCAGCGGTTCCACCTGTTCGGGCACCTGACGGCGCTGGAGAACGTCATGGAGGCGCCGGTGCAGGTCCGCGGCCTGTCGAAGCGCGCGGCACGCACCCGCGCGCTCGAGCTGCTCGACCGGGTGGGGCTGACCGACCGGGTCGACCACTACCCGGCGCAGCTCTCCGGCGGCCAGCAGCAGCGCGTGGCGATCGCGCGGGCGCTGGCGATGGACCCCGAGCTGATGCTGTTCGACGAGCCCACCTCGGCGCTCGACCCCGAGCTGGTCGGCGAGGTGCTCACGGTCATGCAGGACCTCGCGGCGTCGGGCATGACGATGGTCGTGGTGACGCACGAGATCGGGTTCGCCCGGGAGGTCGCCGACCACGTGGTGTTCATGGACGACGGCGCGATCGTCGAGCAGGGGCCCCCGGCCGAGGTGCTGGACCGGCCGAGCGAGCCGCGGCTGCAGGAGTTCCTCGCGCACGTGCTCTGAGGCCGCGGCCCCGGTCGGCAGCGCCCGTCAGAGGCGTGAGCAGGCCGATCCCCAGTCGGTGTGCCCGAACGTGACCTTCTTCCAGATGTGGCCCGAGTACCCGGTGCTGGTGGTCTTCGTCTTGGAGATGCTGCGCGTCATCCCGCTGCTCCAGGTGGAGGACGGGCCGGTCAGCCAGGTGCTGCCGCGGTAGCAGCCGGAGGCGGACGACGAGATCTGGTAGATCCGCAGGAACCCCGAGACGCTGCCGGAGCCCCGGTACTTCCACGAGGCGTAGATCCGCCCGCTGCTCTTGTACACGCAGGCGGTGCCGGGGCCGTGGGTGCTGCTGCACGACGTGCCGCTCGACAGCGCCAGGGTCCGGACGTCGCCGGCCGGGGCGTCGGCCGCGCCGTCCTCGGCCGTCCCCATGAGGCGCTCCGCCTCCGGGGACGAGCAGTCCTCCACGAGGTCCACGCGGTGGGTGGCCAGGTCGTCGGGGGCGCCCATGGCGCGGTTGTAGTCGACGTCGACCTCGTCGGAGATCTCCACCTCCTGCAGCTCGCAGCCACGCGTCGCGGCGTCCGCGTCCCAGTCGGTGGCCTCGGCCTGCGCCCGTTCCTCCGCCGCCCAGGACTCCCAGACGTGGTCGGGGCTGCCCGGTTCCGGCACGCCCGGCAGGTTCTCGCTCGCAGCGACGGCGGCGGGTGCCGACGTCGGCGCGAGGGCCAGCCCCAGCACGAGGGCGGCGGCGCCGAGGAGCACGCCGGCGCGGCGGTGGACGGTCCTGCATCGGCTCATGTCGTTCTCCTCGCCCTGTCGGGCGTCGTCGAGCGCGTCGTCTCCGGCGTCGTCCGGGGCGTCGTCGCCTCGACGTCGGGCCCGGGAGACGCTGACGGGTGGTGGTCCGGCGTGCACGAGTTGGGTGAGAGCGTACCGGCCGGGCCCTCCACCGCAACAGATCGTGCCCTACCGTGTAGGCATCGCAGCCCTGCCGGCAATGACAGGGTGATGGGTGAAAGAAGGTTGCGGAGCGTGGAGGACGCCGAGGCGCAGGAGCGGCTGACCGGGCTGTGGGTCGATCACCACGAGCAGGTCACGCGGTTCGTGGCGCGCCGCGTCGCGCCCGAGCTGGTCGACGACGTCGTCTCCGAGGCGTTCCTCGTGGCGTGGCGTCGGCTCGACGACGTCCCGGCCGATCCTCGCCCCTGGCTCTTCGGGGTGGCGCGCAACGTCCTGGCGACGCACCTGCGCACGCACGGCCGCTGGCGCGCGCTCACCGTGCGCATCGAGCAGCAGCCCACCCCGACCCAGGAGGGGACCGACGACGTCGCCGCGGACCGCGCGGACCTGCGCCAGGCGTGGGAGCTGCTCTCCGACGGCGACCGCGAGGTCATCGCGCTGGTCGCCTGGGACGGGCTGACGACGGTCGAGGCCGCCCGCGTGCTCGGCTGCCGGCCCACCACGTTCTCCGTGCGCCTCACCAGGGCCCGCAAGCGTCTGCTCGCGTTCTCCGAGGTGCCCAGCGAGACGGCCGAGGTCCTGCAGAAGCTCCAGGAGGCGCGATGAGGTCCCCGATGCTGGCCGACCTCGCCGAGCTGGACCCCGCGCGTGAGCTGCACGCCCCGGGCAGCGCCGAGGACGACGCCCTGGCGCAGATCCTCGCGCAGTCGCGTGTCGCCCCCGCGGGAGAGCGTCGTCCGGGGGCTCGCCGTCCGGGGCGCGCGGCCGCCGTCGCGAGCGCCGCGGCCGCCGTCGCGGTCGCCGTCGTGGTCACCACGGTCACCCTCGACTCCCCGGCCGCGTACGCGTCGTGGACGCCGGTGCCCGCCGCGCTGCCCGCGGCGGAGCAGGAGCTGCGCGCCGAGCAGTGCGGCACCGGCGCCGCCGAGATCGTCGAGGGCCCCGACGGCCCCGTGGTGCAGGAGTCGCCCGTCGAGCCGGTGCTGACCGACGTGCGCGGCGACTACACCTACGTGGTGCTGGCCGGGGACGGTGCCTACTCCGAGTGCTTCGTCACGAGCACCGACGGCGAGCCCCCGATGGTCGTCACCTCGAGCGCCGCCGGCGTCGACCTGCCCGCACCGGACGCGCGCGAGCTGACGACCCTGCAGAGCGGGACGGCCTCGTGGTCCGAGGGGGACGGCACGGAGGGCGCGCTGACGTCCGCGTTCGGCCAGGTGGGCGAGGACGTCACGGCCGTCGAGCTGACCCTGACCACCGGCGAGGCCGTCGAGGCCTCCGTCACCGACGGCTGGTGGGCGGTGTGGGCACCGGGCGGGTCCGCGCTCGCGACGAGCGCCGAGGTCACCTACGCGGACGGCACGACGGCGCAGGTCGTCGTCGGGTAGCGCGCGGCGCGGCCTACCGCGGCAGCGTGAGCGTGAAGCGGCAGCCGCGTCCGCCGTCGGGCAGGACGACGTTGTCCACGTCCACGCGGCCGCCGTGCGCCTCGGCGACGGAGCGCACGATGGAAAGCCCGATCCCCGCGCCGCCCCCGCCGGGCGTGCGGGCGGCGGTGCCGCGCCAGCCGGCCTCGAAGACGCGGGGCAGGTCGGCGTCGGGGATGCCCCCGCAGGCGTCGGTCACCTGGACGACGACGGCGTCCTCGCCAGGCCCGCCCGTCAAGACCCGGACGCACACCGTGCCGCCGCGCGGGGTGTGCCGCACGGCGTTGCCGACCAGGTTCCCCAGGGCCCGTGACACCTCGCGGGCGTCCACGTCCGCGACGACCTGCTCGGTGACCTCGCCGGTCAGCCGGACGCCGGCGGCGCCCGCCAGCGTCCCCGCCGCGGCCAGGGTGTCCGACGCGAGGTCGCCCACGTCCGTCGGCTCGCGCCGGAGCTCGAGCGTCCCGGACTGCAGGCGCGACAGCGCGAGGAGGTCGTCCACCATGTCGCTCATGCGGCCGTTCTCCGCGAGGATCCCGGCGGCCGCGTCGGCGGGGGAGGTCACCTCGTCCTCCATCGCCTCGGCCAGCGCCCGGACGGCGGCGAGCGGCGTGCGCAGGTCGTGGGAGACCCAGGCGACGAGCTCGCGCCGCCGCTCCTCGACCTCGCGGTCCCGACGGCGGGCGGCCAGCGCGGCCGTGCGCTCGGCGGTGAGCCGGTGGGTGCGCACCGCGAGGGCCGCCCCGACGCCGAGCGCCACCGGGACCGTGGCGAGCAGCAGCCACAGCACGGTTACGGAGTCGGCCTCCGAGAGGAACATTGCCCGCGCGCTGGCGTACACGCCGGCCGCGACGGAGGCGACCACCACCAGGGGTGCCAGGACCGCCGCGACGGAGGGCCGGCGTCGTCCCACCGCGACGACCGCCGCCGCACCGAGAGCGCCCACGGCCGCCGCCACCCCGGCGGCGAGCGCGACGCCGGCGAGCGGCGTCATGCGGTGCTCCCGGTGCTGCCGGTGTCCCAGCGGTAGCCGACGCCGAACACGGTCACCAGCCGGACCGGCCGGGACGGGTCCGCCTCGACCTTCTCGCGCAGCCGGCGCACGTGCACCGTCACGGTAGAGCGGTCCCCGAACTCCCAGCCCCACACCTCGCGCAGCAGGGTCTCGCGGTCGTGCACCTGGCCCGGGTGGGCGAGGAACCAGGCGAGCAGGTCGAACTCGCGGGCGGTGACGGGCAGCTCCGCGCCGCGGCGCAGCACCCGGTGGGCGGCGACGTCCAGCTCCAGGTCGCCGTCGCGCAGGGTGCCCGACGGCGGCTCGGGGGGCGCGCTGCCGGGCCCGGCCGGGTGCGGCGCGAGCGCGCCGGCGCGGCGCAGCACGGACTGCACGCGCAGCGTCAGCTCGCGGGGGCTGAACGGCTTGGTGACGTAGTCGTCGGCGCCGACCTCGAGCCCGGCGATCCGGTCCTCCTCCTCGCCGCGGGCGGTCAGCATGAGGATCGGCAGCCCGGGGCGGTCCGCGCGCAGCCGCCGGCACACCTCGATGCCGTCCAGGCCGGGGAGCATCAGGTCGAGCACGACGGCGTCGGGTGGGCGGGTGGTCGCGGCCGCGAGGGCGTCGAGGCCGTCCACGGCGCGCTCGGCCGACAGACCGGCGCGCTCCAGGTAGGCCACCACCACGTCGGCGACGGTGGCGTCGTCGTCGACCACGAGGACCCGGACCATCCGCCCAGCCTAGGGCGGCGGCGGGTCGACGGGCGCGCCGGGAGACCGCAGGCAGGCAGCCGTCAGGAGACGGTAAGACGCGGGCCCGCGGGCGTCGGGGCGAGCCGTGATGACGGATGTCATGGCAGGCCCGTGAGGGGGCCACGTGAACCGGTGCACCCAGGCACTGCCCATCGCGCGAGAGCGCCCCGAAGATGGGATCACGTCCGCACGCCACGACCTGGGAGCACCTGATGATCGAGAACCTGCAGTCCTTCACCGAGTCCCTGCCTCCGCTGCTCCAGTGGGTCGGCGTGATGCTGGCCGGGGCGATCCCGTTCGTCGAGTCCTACGGCGGTTCCGTGCTCGGCATCCTCGCCGGGGTGAACCCCGTGGTCGCGATCGCGGCCGCCATCGTCGGCAACGTGATCTCCATGCTGATCTTCGTGCTGACGACCTCCCGCGTGCGGACCGCCGCCGTCGCGCGGCGGGACAAGCCGGACTCGCCGCGCCGCGCGAAGCTGCGCGAGCGGTTCGACCGCTTCGGGGTGCCGGGCGTGAGCCTGCTCGGCCAGACGGTGCTGCCCAGCCAGATCACCGCCGCCGCCATGGTCTCGTTCGGGGCCTCGCGCAACGCGGTGATCGGCTGGCAGATCGTCTCGATCATCCTGTGGGGCGTCGTGTTCGGCGTGCTGGGGACGGTCGGCGTGAACACGCTCGCGTTCGGAGTGTGATCCGAGGCTCCCGCGCAGGCAACCTCCGGGGCTCCTGCTGCGTCTAGGGTGCATGGAACCCAGGAAGCAGGAGCACACGTGGGCGAGATGATCGAGGTCCCGCTCGGGGCCCCCTTCGTCGGTGCCGACGGTGGCCGCCGGTCCGACGGTGTCCCGGCTGAGCTGGGCGGTGGTCCACGCGGGGACTACCTCGCTGCCGGGGCGAGCGCCGCCGAACAGTTCACGGCGTTCGCGCGAGATCGCAGCGGGGCGTTGTACCGCATCGCCTACGTGCTCTGCGGCGACGAGCACCGCGCGTACGACCTCATGCAGACCGCGCTGGAACGCACGTACCGACGCTGGCATCGCGTCGAGTCCGACCCGTTCGCCTACGCACGCAAGGTTGTCTCGACCGCGCGCATCGACGCATGGCGGCGCACCAAGAAGGAGGTGCTCCGCGCGACGCCCGACGACGGCGGCACCGCCGGAGCGTCCGGCGCTGCGGCCCGTAGCGCCCCGGACCACGGGGCGGCCGTCGTCGAACGCGACCGGTTGGTGCGGGCGCTGCAGGCCCTGCCCCCGCAGCAGCGACGCGTCGTGGTGCTGCGATACCTGCTGGATCGCGGCGAGCAGCAGACCGCTGACGATCTGGGCATCTCGTGCGGCGCGGTGAAGAGCGCCGCCTCGCGCGGGCTGGCTGCGCTGCGCCGAGTGATGGGGACGACGGGGGAGGACGTGCGATGAACGAGCTCGACGAGATGCGCGGCGCCGCCGCGCGGGTCGACCTGCCGGAAAGATTCGACCCTGAGGCCGTGGCGGCGACGGCGGTGCGGCGGGTCCGGACGGGGCGGGTCGTGCGAGCCGGCGGCGTGGGCGCGCTGGCGCTCGCCCTGGTGATCGGTGGGGCATGGTGGCTGCCGGAGCAGCTCGTCGGTCCGGGGCCGCAGGTGGGCGGACCCGGCGTGGACGAGACGACCGTGCCGGACGAGGTGATCCCGGCGCCCGAGGAGCCGGCGTCCAGCCTTCCCGACGGCTGGACCGACGAGAGCGTCGGGGCGCTCGTCGTCGGAGTCCCAGCCGGCTGGGGAATGGTCGGCGGCACGGACGGGGTGTGGGCAGCAGAGCCCGAGGGCACGGCGGACGGGGCGGAACCGAGCGAGGTCCGCATGTGGGCAACTGTCGGCACGCCGTACTGGTTCGACGACGAGCGTGCCGACATTGCCGAGCTCGACGTACCAGGAGCTGAGGGGGCCTGGACAGCCGAGAACAGCGTCGGCATGGTGGACATCTACGTCCAGGCGCCGGACGGTACGCAGTACGAGGGGTTTGCCCTGACCGGAGATGACTCAGCACTGCTCCAGGACCTGCTCGCCAGCCTCCGGATCGATGAGTCGCACCTGGTCGAGGAGCAGACACCCGAACCGGTCGGGCGGCTGACGCAGCAGGACATCGACGGGCTCGTGGCGGGCGTGGCCACCGGCGTGCCAGTGGGGTGGAACGAGTACTCCGTCGGCGAGCTGACCTTTGCGATGCCTCCATGGTGGGAGCCGGACCAGCACATCGAAGGAATCACGTTCCCGCATCCTGTCGCCGAAGCCGAAGCAGAGCACGGCCGCCTCCAGGTGAGTACCAGCGAGGAGCCGATGGGGTCGATCCGGTCGGAGCCGCTGCCTGCGACCGTCCACGAGATCGCGCTGGACGGCGCCGCGAGGGCCTACCTCGAGATCCGCTTCGAAGCGACGGGCAATGACGCGTACATCTCCGTCGAGGTGGCCGACGGTACCTGGTACATCCTGTCCTTCTACCTCGCGGACGCGGAGGGTGACCTGTCGACGCTGACAGGGCTTCTGGAGTCGTTGAGCCTCGACGGCGAGTGGCCGACTGCCACCGGCGAGGTGGTCACCGACTACTTGCCGCCGTTCCCGTCGGTGAAGGTTCCCGAGGACTGGGTGGAGCACACGCTAGGACGCCTACGCTTCGCTGCGCCACCGTCGTGGGACGAGCAGGACGACGGCCCGCCCTTCTGGGAGGGTGACGCGCTCTGGTTGGGAGGCCAGACCGGCCAGCCGCTGCTGGAGGGTGTCGCGGGGGCGGACGCGTCGCGCTGGTTGCCACCGACCGCTCCCGGAGCATCCGCATCGTCTGGTGGCCGTTTCACGGCAGACGTTCCGGGCGCGGACTTCGTCGTCGTGCGGGTGCCGGACCCTGAGCCCGGGACGGAGCTCTTCACCCTCGTCATCCTGGTGCGCGACGCGGACAGCGGGGACGGGTACAGCCTGTCCGTTGACGCAGCCGCCCTGCCTGACGAGGACGTCGCCGCCATCGTCTCCTCGCTGCGCCTCGAGCCATAGGCTCTCGCGAAGTAGTACCTCCGGTGCTGGATCCCCGCGTGGACATCTCGGGTACCGGAGGTACTACTTCGAGGGTGCAGGTGCGTCGGCGCCGCGGAAGATCACCACGAGCAGGCGCATCACGAGGATGATCGCGAGGGGCGGGCGACCTGCGGGGACGGCGAGCGGCCGTTCGAGCTGGAGTTCCAGACTCCCCAGGATTTTGGGGTGCTCGCGTGCATCGAGCCTGCCCAGACGTCGATCGAGTGGGCGCTCCAGGAGAGTCTGTGCCCCGACTGGCAGACCATCCACGACGAGCTGGAGGTCGACGTCGACCCGGACGCCGTCCCCGACCTGCTCCGGACGCTCGGGTTGCCACCGGGCTGAACCGGCTACTCCCCGGCCTCGCAGGCGACGCCGTTGCCGTTGGGGTCCAGACCGTTGCGGTAGCCGGGCTGGCCCTGCTGGATCGGGGCCGCACCGGCGTCTCGCGCGCCGTTGCAGTCCCAGTACCACCACTGGCCGCCGCCCTGCTGCTGCTGTTGCTGTTGCTGAGCCTGCTGCTCCTGAGCCTGCTGCTCGGCGTCGGCGATCTGGTTCTCCCGGTTCGTGAGCTCGGCGTCGCGGTCCGCGATCGCCGTCTCGCGCTTCTGGAGGTCCTTCTCGAGGCTGTCGAGGGCGGAGGCGCGCTCCTCGAGCGCGGCGCGGTCGGCCTCGACCTGTTCCTGGGCGACCTCGGCCGCCTCGACCTCCCGGGTCGCGTCGGCGACCGCCTGCCGGGCGTCCGACGTCTGCACCATCGAGAACATGACGCCCAGGATGATCCCGAGCGCCAGGCAGGCCACGGCCACACCCGCGACCATCAGGGACGGTGGGCGCCGCCGGCGGGCCGGCCTCCCGGTGGCACCGTCGCCGGCACCCCGGGTCGGCGCGGGGCTGCCGGCCGGACGGCCGGGCGCGGGCGTGCCGAGGGGCGGCACCGGCGTCGTGGCGTGCTCGACCGGGTGCGGTCCTCCCGCGGGCGGGCCGGGCGGCGGCGCTGTGGGTGCGGCCGGGGCGGGCGCCGGTGGCTGTGCGGCGGGCCGAACGGCGGGTGCGGGTGCGGACGCCGGCGACGCCGTCGCGACCGGCGCGATCACGGTCGTCGCGCCGACGTCGTGCGTGGCGGAGGCGGCGGGGGCGAACGACGGAGCGGGTGCGGCCGCCGTCGGCTCCTCGATCCAGTACTCCCAGCCCGGCGGTGCCGGGGGCCAGGAAGGGTCGGGAGACCAGCCGGCGTCGGGCCGGAACCCGGGAGGGACCTGCCAGCCTGGAGGGGGGTTGAACCGCACGGACATGGGACTCCTTCGAGATCGCGCGGCCCCTACTATGGCGGACGCGACCGCCCGAGGTCCATGTCGGGGGCCACTGGTAGACCTGACACATGTTCCTGCTGAGCGACGGCGACGGCGCTGAGGTACCGCCGACGGGGGCCGCGGAGCCGCGGCTCGTGCACTCGGCGAGCGACCTCGTGGTCGCCGCGGAGTGCGAGCACGCGCTGCTGCGGCGCCTCGACGAGGTGCTCGGTCGTACGCCCGGACGACGGCGCGAGCGCGACGAGATGCTCGAACGCACGGCAGCGCTGGGTGAGTCGCACGAGCGGGCCGTGCTCGACGAGTTCGTCGACCGGTTCGGCTGGGCGTCGGGCGACGGCCCTGGTGGTGTGGTGGCGATCGCGCCGCCGGGCCACATGGAGCACGACGAGCTCGTCGCCGCGCACGCACGCACCCTCGCCGCCCTGGGGCGAGGCGCCGACGTCGTCTTCCAGGCGTCGTTCTTCGACGGCCGGTTCCACGGCCGGGCGGACTTCCTCGTGCGCGACGGCGGGCCCCGCTACGCGGTGTGGGACACCAAGCTGGCCCGGCGTGAGAAGGTCCGCGCCGTGCTGCAGCTCGCGGCCTACGCCGACCAGCTTCTCGCGGCCGGCGTCGACCCGACGCCGCACGCCCACCTGGTCCTGGGTACCGGGGAGGTCACGGACCACCTGCTCGCCGAGGTGCTGCCCGTGTTCCGGGCGCGTCGCGAACGGCTGCTCGAGGTGGTGGAACGGCACGTGGCCGCCGACGCCCCGGTCGAGTGGGACGCGCCGGGCCACACGGCCTGCCGTCGGCTGGGCCAGTGCCCGGACTGCGCGGCGGCGGCCGAGGCGCACTCCGACGTCCTGCTCGTCGCCGGGGTCTACGGGACGCAGCGTGCCCGGCTGGGGGAGGCCGGCATCACCACGATGGAGGCGCTCGCCGCGGCGACGTCGCCGCCGGACGGGATGAGCGCCGACCGGTTCGCCGGGCTCCGGTTCCAGGCCGGGCTGCAGCTCGGCAGCGAGTCCGGGCACGGGTCGGTGAAGATCGAGACCGACGACGGCCCCGACGAGCTGCGGTGGGCGTTGACCGACCCGCGCTCCGTCGAGCGACTGCCTCCGCCCAGCGAGGGCGACGTCTTCTTCGACTTCGAGGGCGACCCCCTGTGGACGCCGTCGGACGGCGCGGGTGCCCCGGCGGCGTCCGGCATCGACTACCTGTTCGGCTGGGTCACCCGGGACCTCGACGCCGAGGGTCAGCCGGCGTTCCACGCCCTGTGGGCGGACTCGCTGGCCGAGGAGGCCCGCGCGCTCGTCGAGTTCGTGGACGACATGGCCGAGCGTCGCCGCCGGTGGCCGGACATGCACATCTACCACTACGCCGCCTACGAGCGGACGCACCTGCTCTCGATCGCCGCGCGGCACGGCGTCTACGAGGAGGAGGTCGACGAGCTGCTGCGGGCCGGCGTGCTCGTGGACCTGTACGCCACGGTGCGGGCCGGCCTGCGGATCTCCCACCGCTCGCGCTCCATCAAGAAGCTCGAGCCGCTCTACATGGGCGACGAGGCGGCGCGCTCCGGGGTCACCGACGCGGCCACCTCCGTGGTGGAGTACGCGGAGTACTGCGACCTCGTCGCCGCGGGCGCCCGGGACGAGGCCGCCGCTCGGCGGGCGGAGATCCTCGACTACAACCGGTACGACTGCCTCTCGACCCTCCGGCTGCTCGAGTGGCTGCGCCGCGCGCACGACGACGTGGTGGGGCCGGTCCAGGTGCCGGTGGCGGCCCCGCTCGCTGTCCCGGAGGAGATCGCGGTCGACGACGCCCGTGCCGCCCGCGACCGGCTCGAGGCCGACGTCCGTGCCGCCGTCGAGCACGCGCACCCGCACGATCCCGGGGACGTCGCGGCCGTCCGGGCGCTCAACCTGCTCGGCGCGAGCGTCGGGTACCACCGGCGCGAGGGCAAGCCGTTCTGGCACGCGCACTTCGCGCGGCTCGAGCTGCCGCCCGACGAGTGGCCGGGCCGCCGGTCGGCATCGGTGGTGGCGGCGTGCCGGGTGCTGCGCGACTGGGAGGTCGAGCCCGGCCGCAGGACGCCGTCGCGCGTGCTCGAGCTGACCTGCCCGGCGGTCGAGGGCTCGGAGCTGCGGGTGGGCGTCGGCGCGTTCCTGCTGTACGAGGCGCCCGGGCCCGCCGCCGTCGGGGAGCTCGGGCCGCGCGCGGTGCGGGGCTGCCACGGCAGGGTCGAGATCACCGCGGTGCGCCGGGTGTCCGACGACGGCGGCGAGCGAGACGTCTTCACCGTGCGGGAGGCCGTGGGCCGCGGACACGAGCCGTACGCGGAGGCGCCGTCGGCGATCTCCGTCAACGGGTTCGTCCAGGCCAAGCCGCAGGAGGCTGCGACCGCGGAGGCGGCAGAAGTTGCCCTCGCGGCGTGGCAGGCCGGGGAGGCGGACGGCGTGGCGATGGCCGACCGGCTGCCGCCCGGCCCCATGACCGACCTGCTCCAGCGGCGGGTCCCGCGGGTCACCGGTGGCCTGCCGGTGCCGGCGCTCGCCGCTGACGGGGAGCCCGACGTCGTGGCGGCGGTCGAGGAGGCCGTGCGCCGGCTCGACCGGTCCTACCTCGCGGTGCAGGGGCCGCCCGGGACGGGCAAGACCTACCTGGCGTCGCACGTCATCGCGGCGCTGGTGCGCAGCGGCTGGCGCATCGGCGTGGTGGCGCAGTCGCACGCCGTGGTGGGCAACCTGCTGCGCGGGGTCCTCCGGGCGGGCGTGCCGGCCGAGCAGGTCGCCAAGAAGTCGTCGTCGGGGGACCCGGACGACGTGCCCTGGCAGGCGATGTCGCCGGAGCCGCTGGAGCGGTTCTCTGCGTCCGCCGGCGAGGCGGGAGACGGCTGCGTAGTCGGCGGGACGGCATGGGACTTCGCGCACGAGCGCTGGCCGGACTCCGGGCTGGACCTGCTGGTGATCGACGAGGCGGGCCAGTTCGCCGTCGCGAACACCGTCGCGGTGGCACGCGCCGCCTCACGGCTGCTGCTGCTCGGCGACCCGCAACAGCTCCCGCAGGTCACCCAGGGCACTCACCCCGACCCCGCCGTCGGGGGGTCGGCGCTCGGATGGCTCGCCGACGGGCACGAGACGCTCCCGGAGGGGCTCGGGTACTTCCTGCCGGCCTCGCGCCGGATGCACCCGGACCTGTGCGAAGGCGTCTCCGACCTGGCCTACGACGGCCGGCTGCACGCCCACGCCACCGCGCGCGGCCGATCCCTCGAGGGCATCGCGCCCGGGGTGCACGAGGTGCTCGTGGCCCACGAGGGTCGCGCGGTGGCCTCCCGGGAGGAGGCGGACGAGGTGGTGCGGCAGGTGCGCGCCGTCCTCGGGCGGAGCTGGGTCGAGGCCGCGGGCGGTGCGCAGCGGCAGCTCGGGCCGGCGGACGTCATCGTGGTCGCCGCCTACAACGCGCAGGTCTGGGTGGTGCGGCGCGCGCTGGAGGCCGCCGGCCTCGAGGACGTCCCCGTCGGCACGGTCGACAAGTTCCAGGGGCAGGAGGCGCCGGTGGCGATCCTGTCGATGGCGGCGTCGTCCCCGGAGGACGTGCCACGCGGCATGGGGTTCCTGCTGAGCCGGAACCGGGTCAACGTGGCCGTCTCGCGTGGGCAGTGGTGCGCGATCGTGGTCCGCTCACCACGGCTGACGGACTACCTGCCGACGTCCGTGCGGGATCTCGAACAGCTCGGCGCGTTCCTCCGCCTCCTCACGCCCAGGTAGTACGGCTGACGCCGAGGTAGTGGGTCACGCGCCGAGGTAGTGCGGCGCACGCCGAGATAGTGCGGCGCACGCCGAGGTAGTGCGGCTGCCGTTCAGATGTCGAACCCGCCGTCGAACCCGCCGCCGTCGCCTCCGAAGAGGCCGCCGCCATCGCCTCCGAAGAAGCCACCGAAGAGCCCTTCGTCACCGGCCGCCTCGGCACCACCCGCGTCCGCCCCGGCCTCGGTGTTACCGGGATCCGCGCCCTCGGCCCCGGCGTCGCCACCCTCGGCCCCGGCGTCGCCACCGGCCGCCGCATCCTCGGCGACAGGTGTCGTGGGGTCTCCGAACATCGGGCCGAACATCGCGTTCGCGACAGCGGAGCCGATGACGACGCCGGCCACCGTCCCGAGCAGGCTCGAACCGACCATCGCGCCGAACCCGGGCGCTCCCGCGCCGCCCTGCCCGCGGAAGGTCTTCTCGAGCGTGCCCGGGTGGCGCATCTCCGCGCGGGTCGCCATCCGGGCCAGGGCCTGCGGGTCGTCGGACGTGGCGCGCTCCGACGCCGGCACCGTCGCCCCGACCTCGGCCAGCACGCGCTGCCGCTGCTCCGGCGTGAGCTGCGAGAACGCTTCGGCGTGCGCCTGCTCGACGGCGTCCGGCGGGGCGGTGCGGAGCAGGTAGCGGTAGCGGTCGATCGCCACGTCGTCAGGGTGACGTTCGGTGGCCGGGCCCGACGCGGCCGGGCCGGACGGCGTCGTGCTGCGTGCCGTCGTCGGCCGCTGCTGGGAGGACCCGGCCTGGTAGGCCTGGGTGGGGGACTGGTAGCCCCGCGGGGTCCCGCCTCCGGTCATGCCGGGGATGTCGGGACGCTCGTCGCGTGACCTGCCGAGGAGTCGGTCGAGGAAGCCCATGTCGGTGGAACGACCGGTACGACGCCGGGGTTCCCGGCCGGGCGGACGGGCTCGGGCCTCGGCGGGGACGAGAAACGGCCCGCACCTGCTGCCGTGAGGCAACGGGTGCGGGCCGTTCGCACGAGGAGAGGGCCGCCGTCAGGCGACCGTCACACGCGAGATCAGACGGGGCGAACGTTCTCCGCCTGCGGGCCCTTCGGGCCCTGCGTGACGTCGAACTCGACCTTCTGCTCCTCCTCCAGCGAGCGGTAGCCCTGCGACTGGATCGCGGAGAAGTGAACGAACACGTCAGCGGTGCCGTCCTCGGGGGCGATGAAGCCGTAGCCCTTTTCGCTGTTGAACCACTTCACAGTTCCGGTGGCCATGGGGTACTCCTTCAAGAGTCGGCGACCCCGACTGTCGGGGGCGCTCATCACGGTGTTCGTCGTCAACTCTTGAAAGACCAAGGTCCGCCGACTGGCTGCGTCAATCCTGACGACACAACCTCGTCGACGCAGGACGGGTGACCGTCCCGGTACGAGCAACACACTGCAACAGGCTCAACCGTACGCGAGCGCGCGCCATCGCACCAGCACAAGACACAATGTTGTGCATGACTGTTCCCAGTATCACCCTGAACAACGGTGTCACGGTCCCGCAGGTCGGCCTCGGAGTCTTCCAGGTGCCCGACGACGGCACGCAGGCCAACGTGGAGCAGGCGCTGGAGCGGGGTTACCGCCACGTCGACACCGCCGCGGGTTACTACAACGAAGACGGTGTGGGTGCCGCCCTGCGGGCGTCCGGCCTCCCGCGCGAGGAGCTGTTCGTCACCACGAAGCTCCGCAACGGGGACCAGGGCTACGACTCGGCGCTGCGGGCGTTCGAGGACTCGCGGCGTGCGCTGGGGCTCGACGTCGTCGACCTCTACCTGATCCACTGGCCGGTGCCGAGCAAGGACCTCTACGTCGAGACCTGGAGGGCGTTCGAGAAGCTCCTGGCCGACGGCGCGGTGCGGGCCGTCGGTGTCTCGAACTTCCTGCCGGAGCACCTGGACCGCCTGGTCAGCGAGTCGGACGTCGTCCCCGCGGTGAACCAGATCGAGGTGCACCCCACCTTCCAGCAGCTCGACGTGCAGGCGGCGTGCCGCAAGCACGGGATCGCCGTCGAGGCCTACTCGCCGCTCGGCCGCGGCGCCGACCTGGAGGCCTCCGCGGTCCAGTCGACCGCCTCCGCGCTCGGCGTGACGCCTGCCCAGGTGGTGCTGCGCTGGCACGTCCAGCAGGGCACGATCGTCATCCCGAAGTCGCTCTCCGCCGAGCGTCAGGCCGCCAACATCGACGTGTTCTCGTTCGAGCTGAACGAGGAGCAGATGGCGGCCGTGTCGGGCCTCGACTCCGGGGTGGCCGGTCGCACCGGATCCGACCCGGCGACCGCGGACTTCACCCAGTTCCGCGCCTGAGCACGGGGGCCGACCGCCGTGGCCGGGCCCGACGATGTGAGGCACATAACAGGTTCGTCACGATCCATCGGATGTGGCGCATCTGACACATCGCCGTCACACAATCGGGTTAGGTTCAGCGCCACTACATGCGGCATTGAGTGGCCGTAGGGAAGTCCGACCCCGAAGGGGAAGCACATGAATCGACGCATGACGGCTGCCAAGGGCATCGCCTTTGCGGCAGTCCTCAGCCTGGGCCTGGCGGCCTGCAGCTCCGACACGGAGCCGGAGGGCGAGTCCACCGCCGACGAGATGTCCGACGAGGAGATGGCTGACGCCGAGCCCCTGACGATCGGCACGATCCTGCCGGTCACGGGCACCCTCGCGTTCCTCGGCCCGCCCGAGATCGCCGGCGTGGGCCTCGCCGTCGCCGACATCAACGAGGCGGGTGGCGTGCTCGGCAACGACGTCTCCGTCGAGTGGGGCGACTCCGGCGACACCACCGACCCGTCGGTGGCCAGCTCGACGGCGACCGACCTCATCAGCAACGGCGTCTCGGCCGTCATCGGTGCCGCATCCTCCGGCGTCTCCCTGTCGGTCGTCGACACGTTCGCCGAGGCCGAGGTCATGCAGATCTCGCCCGCCAACACGGCGGCCGACCTCTCCGGCTACGGCGACTTCTTCGCCCGCACCGCCCCGCCGGACACCGTCCAGGGCGCCGCCCTCGGTTCGCTGATCCTCGACGGCGGCCACATGGACGTCGCGATGCTCGTGCAGAACGAGGCCTACGGCACCGGCCTGCGCGACCACACCCAGTCGGCCATCGAGGCCGGCGGCGGCTCCGTCGTGTACGGCGCCACCGGTGGCGGCGAGGAGTTCCCTCCCGGTGAGACCAACTTCGGTGCCCAGGTGACGGCTGCGCTGGCCACCGAGCCGGACGCGATCGTCATCATCGCCTTCGAGGAGACCGTGGCGATCGTCAACGAGCTCGTGGCGCAGGGCTGGGAGTTCGACGGGACCACGTACTTCTGCGACGGCAACCTGTCCAACTACGGCGACCAGTTCGACGAGGGCACGCTGGCCGGTGTCCAGGGCACGCTGCCCGGCGCCCAGGCCGAGGACGACTTCAAGGAGCGCCTCACCACCTGGTACTCGGAGAACGAGGGCGGCGAGCTCGCCGACTTCTCCTACTCCGCAGAGTCGTACGACGCGACGATGCTCGCCGCGCTGGCCGCGGTCAAGGGCGGCGCGACGGACGGCCGGACCATCGCCGACAACATCCGTGCGGTCTCCGGGTCCGAGGGTGGCACGGAAGTGAGCTCCTTCGCCGACGCGGTCGCCGCACTCGAGGCCGGTGAAGAGATCAACTACCAGGGCATGTCCGGCACCGGCCCGCTGAACGAGGCGAACGACCCGTCGTCCGCGTTCATCGGCATCTACGAGTACGACGACTCGAACGAGTACTCCTTCGTCCGGGAGATCGAGGGCTCGATCGAGTGACGCTTCACGGCTGACCCCCGGGTCGGCGAGGTGCGACGGCGGCCCGGTCATCTACGCGATGACCGGGCCGCCGTCGTCGTCCCCCGAGGTAGCGTCCCGCTCGCCGAGGTAGTGCCCCGCTCGCCGAGGTAGTGCGGCCGCGCTGCGGTCGCGCCGTGGCGAGACGTCGCTCCGACCGCACCCCCAGGTTGCACCGTCCACCTCAGGGTCCGACGGCGGTACGCCGGTGGGCCGTGTCGCGCGAGCCTCGCCGCATGAGCGAAGAGATCCACACCGCAGCGATCCGGCGGATCACCCGGATCTTGGCCACGATGAGAGCCCCGGGCTCGCCGGTGCGTGCGATGCACTCGGCGGACCGGGCAGAGGCACCGGCGCCGCCCCCTGCTCTGGACATCACGCACACCGACGGCGAGGCGTTGTCGAGGCACGTCGCACAGGGGCGGATCGAGCGCCTGGGGCGCTCGCTCTACATCGAGAGTTGCGACGCCACGGCAGGTGGCGACCACGAGCAGTACGAGCAGTCGATCATGCGGGAGGTCCGGCGCGTCCTGGCGCACGGTGGCGGGTCAGCATGGTTCTCCCACTCGACCGCCGCGCTGCTTCACGGCGCCTGGACGTACCGGGTGCCGCGACTGGTGCATGTCACCCACGCGGTGAACCCGCACGTCGACAGCGACGAGGCGTCGATCGTCCGACGGCACCACACGAGCCTGCCGCAGCGAGACCGCGACCGGGTGAGCGGCGTCCCGGTGACGACGAAGGAGCGCACACTGGTCGATTGCGTCCGTACCCTCCCGACGGCGGCCGCCCTGGTGGTCTGCGACTCGCTGTTCCGGTGCGGGGCGGACCCTCGCCAGGTCGACCTGCTCATGTCCACTTCCAAGGGAAAGCGCGGCATCGTCCAGGCGCGGCGCATCCTCGAGCTGTGCGACCCCCGAGCAGGGTCACCCGGGGAGTCGGTCGCGCGGCTTGCCGCCGTCGATGCCGGCCTCCCGCGGCCGGAGTGCCAGATCGAAGCGCCGACCAGGTCGGGGACCTACTACGTGGATCTCGGTTGGGAGGACCTGAAGGTCGCGGTGGAGTTCGACGGCGACGTCAAGTACAGCGGCGGTGAGTACGGCGATCCGGAGGCAGCGCGGCGGGCCGAGCTGGCGCGCCAGCGGGCGCTGGAGCAGGAGGGCTGGATCGTGATCCGCGTCCGTTGGGAGGACCTGGCAGACCTCGACGAGCTGGGAGCGCGCGTGCGCGCGGCCTACTGGGCTGCGCTGAGGCGCCGTCGGGCAGCGTGAGGCCGACTACGTCGGCGGATGGCCGACTACCTCGCCGGTGCACGTACTACCTCGGCGGTGCCCGCACTACCTCGGCGGGCGAATGCCTACCGGGGAACGCCGAACCGCGCAGAACGCACGCGCGGGTGCGCCGTCGTCGGGCCGCGGAACGACGACGGCGGACGCCCCGGTGTCCCGGGACGTCCGCCGTCGCGCCGCACTACCTCGGCGCGGCCGCTACTACCTCGGCGTGGCCGCTACTACCTCGGCGGGGTCGGGGTGTCGGCGGCCGGGGCCTCCGACTCCGACTCCGGCTCCGCTTCCGACACCGGCACGGCCTGGGCCTCGGCTTCGGCCTCCGCGGCGTCGGCAGCGACCGCGGCGTCGTCCACGTCCTCGGCGAGCGTGCCGAGGTACAGGGAGATGACCTTGGGGTCCGCCTGCAGCTCGCGGCCGGTGCCGGTGTACGCGTCCTTGCCCTGGTCGAGCACGTAACCGCGGTCGCAGATCTGCAGGCAGCGGCGGGCGTTCTGCTCCACCATGATCACCGAGACGCCGGCCTTGTTGATCATCCGGGTGCGCAGGAACGTCTCGTCCTGGCGGACGGGCGACAGGCCTGCGGACGGCTCGTCGAGCAGCAGCACCGACGGGTTCATCATGAGCGCGCGGGCCATGGCGACCATCTGCCGCTCACCGCCGGACATGGCGCCCGCGCGCTGCGAGCGCCGGTCGTGCAGCACGGGGAAGAGGTCCCCGATGAACGACCAGCGCTCGTCGAAGATCTTCGGCCTGAGGTACGTCCCCATCCGCATGTTCTCCTCGACCGTGAGCGAGGGGAACACGTTGTTGTTCTGCGGGACGAACCCGACGCCGTTGGCGACGAGCTGGTTCGCCTTCATCCCGGTGATGTCCTTGCCCTCCAGCGTCACCGTGCCGGAGTACACCTTCACCAGGCCGAAGAGGGCCTTCAGCAGCGTCGACTTGCCGGCGCCGTTGGGGCCGATGATGCCGACGAGCTCGCCCTTGGCGACCTCGAGCGAGCAGCCGTCGAGGATGTTGACGCCGGGGATGTAGCCGGCGACGAGGTTGTCGGCGTGCAGGAGCAGGTCCTTCTGGGGCACGCCGGCAGCCGACATCTTCTCGCCGGGAGCCGTGGTGGTGGCGCTCATCGCTTCTCCTCCTCTGCCTCGAGCCGGGCCAGGACCTCGGGGTCCAGCAGGGCGTCGTCCCCGAGGTCGGTGTCGTGGTGGGCGCCGAGGTAGGCGTCCACCACGGCCTGGTCCTTCATCACGCTGCCGGGCGGCCCCTCGGCCACGATGCGGCCCTCGGCCATGACGACGACCCAGTCCGAGATGTGGCGCACCGCGTGCATGTCGTGCTCCACGAAGAGCACGGTCATGCCTTCGTCGCGCAACGCCTGGACGTGTCCCAGGAGCGACTGCACGAGCGCCGGGTTCACGCCGGCCATGGGCTCGTCGAGCATGATGATCGTCGGGTCGGTCATCAGCGCGCGAGCCATCTCGAGCAGCTTGCGCTGACCGCCCGACAGGGAGCCCGCGTAGTCGGCGGCCTTGGTGTCGAGCTTGAACCGGGCGAGGATCTCCATCGCCTTGGCGGTGGTCTCGGCCTCGTGCTTCTTCCACAGGAACGGCAGCCAGGAGAGCGCGAGCTTCTCGCCGGGGTTCGACGGCGAGGCCAGCAGCATGTTCTGCAGCACCGTCAGGCGCGACAGCGCCTTGGTCAGCTGGAACGTGCGGACCATGCCGGCCTTCGCCACGGCAGCGCCGCTCTTGCCGCTGAGCGACTTGCCCTGGAAGCTCCACTCGCCGGTGTTGGGGCGGTCGAACCCGGTGAGCAGGTTGAACAGCGTGGTCTTGCCGGCGCCGTTGGGCCCGATGAGGGCCGTGATGACGCCCTCCTGGACCTCGAGGTGGTCGACGTCGACGGCGGTCATGCCGCCGAACTTCCGGGTGACGTGGTCGGCCACCACGAGGGGGTTCGGCTTGGCCGCGCCGGGGACGTGCTCGACGGAGCGCAGCACCTCGGCTGCAGCTGTCGTGGTGTCGTCAACGGACATTGAACGCCAGCTCCTTCTTGTTCCCGAGGATGCCCTGTGGTCGGAAGATGACCAGCAGCATCAGGGTCACACCGACGAGCATGCCGCCGATCTGCTCGACGTTGGTGGTCGTGATGACGTCACCGACGCCGGTGTTCTCGGCCAGCGCCCGCATGCCGGTGCGCATGAACATGTAGGCCGCGAAGAAGATCATCGATCCGAGCACGGGCCCGAACACGGTGGCCGCGCCACCCAGCAGCAGGATCGTCCAGACGAAGAACGTCATGGTGCGACCCATCGAGTCGGGCACGATCGCCGCGGGCAGCGCGAAGATCACGCCACCGAGCGCGCCGATGGCACCACCGATGACCAGTGCCTGCAGCTTGTAGGAGTAGACGTTCTTGCCGAGCGCGCGCACGGCGTCCTCGTCCTCGCGGATGCCCTTGAGCACGCGGCCCCACGGGCTGCGGGTGATGAGCCAGACGAACACGAGCACGAGGGCGACGAGGCCCCAGGCCACGATGCGCGTCCACCAGGAGTCGGAACCGGTGTTGATGTACTCCAGCGGGCCCAGGGCGAACCTGCCCTCAGGAAGGAACGAGAGCTCCTGGAACGGTTCCTTGTAGTAGCGACCCTGGAGGCCGGACGCGCCGCCCGTCCACTCCTGCCACAGGGTGGAGCGGCCGAACCAGCGGACGATCTCCGCGGCGGAGATGGTCACGATGGCCAGATAGTCGCCGCGGAGCTGCAGCGTCGGCATACCGAGGATGAGGGCGAACAGCACGCCGGCCGCGATCGCGACCAGCAGTGCCAGCCAGAACGAACCACCCGTGGTGAGGGTGATGCCGAACCCGTAGGCGCCGAGCAGCATGAAGCCTGCCTGGCCCATGTTGAGCAGACCCGTGTACCCGAAGTGCAGGTTGAGGCCGATGGCGGCCATCGCGTAGGCCGCGGTCGTCGGGGCGAGCAGCTCGCCCATCGACTGCGTGAGGATGCGGAGGAATTCTTCCATGATGCGTCTCCCTTCAGCCGATCCGCTCGCGGCGGCCGAGAATGCCCTGCGGCCTGAACAGGAGCACGAGAATGAGGATCACCAGCGCGGAGGCGTACCGCAGGTCGCTGGGGATGAACAGGTTCGACAGCTCGACCACCTGTCCGATGAGCAGCGACCCGACGAACGCGCCGAGCGCGGTGCCGAGTCCGCCGAGGGTGACCGCGGCGAACATGAGCAGCAGGAGCTGGACGCCGAGCTGCCAGTTGAAGGAGCCGAAGGACACGCCCCACATCAGGCCCGCCAGCGCGGCGAAACCGGTCGCCATGATCCACACGATGCGGATGATCCTGTCGGGGTCGATCCCGGTGGCCGAGGCCAGGGCGGGGTTGTCCGACACGGCGCGCGTCGCCCGACCGATGCGGGTGCGGGTGAGGAACCACGCGATGCCGAGGACGCACACGAGCGCGACGACCATCGACAGCCAGGACGCGGTGCTGAGCGTGATGCCGGCGATCGTCAGCGGCTGCGGGTTCCGGGAGAGGATCCGCTCGGAGCCGCCGCCGATCATCAGCTGGATGACGTACTGCAGCGTGATCGAGAGCCCGATGGAGACGATCATCAGCTGCATCACCGGCACGTTGCGCTTGCGCAGCGGGCGCCAGATCGCGGAGTCCTGCGCGAGGCCGGTCAGCGCGCAGACCGCCAGGGTCAGGAGCCCGCCGACCCAGATCGACATACCCATCTGGTTGATGGTGATGAAGCCGACCGCGGCACCGAGCGCGAACTGCTCGCCGTGCGCGAAGTTCGACAGCCCGGTCGTGCCGAACACGAGGTTCAGCCCGATGGAGGCGAGCGCGAGGAGCAGCCCGAACCGGAGCCCGGAGCCGATCTGCTGCCACACCTGCGCGAAGGTGAGCGCCCGTTCGGACGCGTCGCCCTCGGGCGCTGCCGCCACTCCGTCGCCGTCGTCGGTGGTGGTCGAGTCCGCGGGGGCGCCGTCGGACGCCTCGCCCGACGGGGTGGCCGGCGCCTCGGCGCCGGGCCCGACCCGGAACGCGGCGCGAGCGGTGCCGCCGGACTGCGCGGTGACGGTCACCTCGGTCTCGGCGCCCTCCGGGAGCTGCTGGTCGTCGGGCAGCGTGGCCGGGTCGATGCTGACCGTGTACTGACCGACCTCGGGGGCGGCGACGGTCGCGGGACCGTCGGCGTTGGTGGTCAGGTCCGCGGTGAATCCGGCTCCGGCGACGGTGATCGCCACGTCGCTGATGCGGTCGTTGTCCGCGTTCAGCACCAGGACGGCTATGCAGGCTGTCTCGTTGTCGGGTTCGCAGGGTGGCTCGTCGGTGCTCGCCGTCGCTGGTGGTGCGACGAGCATCGCCGGCAGGAGCACGAGCGCGATCGCCGCGAGCAGGCGGCTCCATCGGCTCGTGGTGGTGGGTCGGTCCGCTGTCATCGGACGGGGTCCTCCGTCGGGTCATGGTCAGATGCCCCGGGTCACCCCGGGACCGGCCGCACCGACCTCGACCATGTAGGCATGCTGAAGCCCCCATTGACCGGCGAGCGGTACGAACGTGCGGGAAGTGTAACGGCGCACTGTGACGTGGACGACACCCCCGTGTCACACGCGCATCACGCGAACGGGCGATATCGGGGCAACGTGCGGGTCTGGCGGTGCAACGGGCGGAAACCGTTGCAGAGACGTGACCATCGTCCGGCCCGGGCCGGACGGCGGAGGCCCAGCCCCGCTGTCCGCGCCGCGCCGTAGGCTGGCCGGGTGCCCGACGACGCCACCGCCGCCCAGACCGAGCCCGCCGCCCCCGAGAACCTCGTCCGTCCCGCCGTGAGCGCACCGGTCGCCGACCGCCGTCCGGCGGAGCGCACGCACCACGGCCACACGTTCGTCGACGAGTACGAGTGGCTGCGCGCCAAGGACGACCCGGAGGTGATCACCCACCTGGAGGCCGAGAACGCCTGGACGCAGGCGCAGCTCGCGCACCTGGCGCCCCTGCGCGACCGGGTCTTCCAGGAGATCAAGGACCGCACCCTGGAGTCGGACCTGTCGGTGCCGGTCCGCCAGGGCGGCCACTGGTACTACGTGCGCACCGTCGAGGGCAGGCAGTACCCCCTGAACGCCCGCGTGCCGGTCTCCGGGCCGGAGGACTGGACCCCGCCGGCGCTCACGCCGGGCGAGGTGCCCGCCGGCGAGCAGCTCCTCCTGGACCAGAACGCGGAGGCCGAGGGCCACGACTTCTTCTCGCTCGGCTCCTTCGCGGTCTCCGGGGACGGGACGCGCCTGGCGTACGCCGTGGACACGACGGGCGACGAGCGCTACACCGTGCGGGTGCGGGACCTGGTGACCGGCGCGGACCTGCCGGACACGATCGAGCAGACGTTCCCCGGCGCGGTCATCAGCCCGGACGGGCGCTACGTCTTCTACCCGACCGTCGACGACGCGTGGCGGCCGTACCGGATCTGGCGGCACGAGGTCGGCTCCCCGGCGAGCGACGACGTCATGGTCTTCTCCGAGCCCGACGAACGCTTCTGGGTCGGCGTCGGGCTCTCGCGCGACGACCGGTTCCTGCAGATCGAGCTGGGCTCCAAGAACACGAGCGAGTCCTGGATCCTCGAGGCGGACGACCCGACGGGGGAGTTCCGGGTCGTGTGGGAGCGCCGCGAGGGCGTCGAGTACACGGTCGAGGCCGCCGTGCTGCCGGGTCGAGGCCCGGCGCTGCTGATCCTGCACAACGAGCGGGCGCAGAACTTCGAGCTGGTCGCCGCGGACGTGCCCGCACCGGGTGCCAGGCCGGCGGACCCGGCGGCAGGTGCCGTCGTCGTGCCCCACGACCCGGACGTGCGCCTCGAGTCCGTGGACGCGTTCGCGACGCACGTGGTGCTGGGCGTGCGCCGCGACGCCACGCCGCGGGTCGCCGTCGTCGCGCTCGACGGGCTCGTGCCGGGCGTCCCGTGGACCGCTCGCGAGCTCGAGTTCGACGAGCCGCTGCACTCCGCGGCGCTGGGCGCCAACCCCGAGTTCGCGACGCCGGCGCTGCGCGTGCACGGCACGTCGTTCGTCACGCCGGCCACGGTCTACGACGTCGACCTGGCCACCGGCGAGCGGGTGGTGCGCAAGCGGCAGGAGGTCCTCGGCGGCTACGACCCGGGCGACTACGCCCAGAGCCGCGAGTGGGCCACGGCCGAGGACGGCACCCGCGTGCCGATCTCGCTCGTGTGGAAGCGGGACGCCGTCACGCTGGACGCCGCGGGCACCGGGGCGGACCCGGCCCCGCTGCTGCTCTACGGCTACGGCGCCTACGAGATCAGCATGGACCCGTACTTCAGCGTGCCCCGCCTGTCGCTGCTCGACCGCGGTGTCGTGTTCGCCGTCGCGCACGTGCGAGGCGGCGGCGAGATGGGGCGCGCCTGGTACGAGGGCGGCCGGCTGGACCGCAAGCGCAACACGTTCACCGACTTCGTGGCGTGCGCGAAGCACCTGGTCGGCACGGGGTGGACCACGCCGGAGCGCATGGTGGCCGACGGCGGCAGCGCCGGCGGGCTCCTCATGGGCGCGGTGGCGAACCTGGCGCCGGAGATGTTCGCGGGCGTGCTCGCCGGGGTGCCGTTCGTCGACGCGCTCACCTCGATCCTCGACCCGTCGCTGCCGCTGACGGTCGTGGAGTGGGAGGAGTGGGGCAACCCGCTCGCCGACCCGGAGGTGTACGCGTACATGCGCTCGTACTCGCCGTACGAGAACGTGCCCGACGACGCCTCGCACTACCCGCGGATCCTGGCGGTCACGTCGTTGCACGACACGCGCGTGCTGTACGTCGAGCCGGCCAAGTGGGTGGCGCGCCTGCGGGCGGCCGGGGCGCCCGCGCTGCTCAAGATCGAGATGTCCGCGGGCCACGGCGGGGTGTCGGGGCGCTACGCCCGCTGGGAGGAGATCGCGTTCGAGCACGCCTGGACGCTGGAGACGCTGGGGCTCGCCGACCACGTCTGACCGACCGAGCCGTTCGAGCGCCAGGTTCGAGCACTCGAACCACAGGTGAACATCAGGTGAACTCTCACCGAACAGTTCACCTGGAAGCCACCTGACGGACCGAATCGGACGAGCGCGGGCCCCACCATGGGACCCGTGACCGAGACGCTCCTCCTCGTGCTCGTCGTCGTGACCGCTCTGGCCTTCGACTTCACGAATGGTTTCCATGACACCGGCAACGCGATGGCCACCTCCATCGCGACCCGCGCGCTCAAGCCCAAGGTGGCCGTGCTGCTGTCCGCCGTGCTCAACATGGCGGGCGCGTTCCTGTCCCTGGCGGTCGCCGCGACGATCGCCAAGGGCCTGGTGGACGCCGGCGCGATCAGCCTCGAGGTGGTGTTCGCCGGACTCGTGGGCGGCATCGTCTGGAACCTGCTCACCTGGTTGCTCGGGTTGCCGTCGAGCTCGTCGCACGCGCTCGTCGGCGGCGTGATCGGCTCCGTCCTGGCCGCCGCAGGCACCGCCGGCGTCCTCTGGTCGGGCGTGCTGTCCAAGGTCCTCCTGCCCGCGCTGCTGGCACCGGTCATCGCGATCGGCGTCGCCTCGGTGGGGACCTTCCTCGTGGCCCGGTTGACCCGCGGCGTCTCGCAGGACGTCACCTCGCGCGGCTTCCGCTGGGGCCAGGTCGGCTCGGCCTCGCTCGTCTCGCTCGCGCACGGCACCAACGACGCGCAGAAGTCGATGGGCATCATCCTGCTGGCTCTCATCACCGCGGGTGCCGTTCCCGCGGACTCCAGCGTGCCGTTCTGGGTGATCATCTCCTGCGCGTTCTTCATGGCGCTGGGCACCTACCTGGGCGGCTGGCGGATCATCCGCACCCTCGGCAAGGGCCTCGTCGAGATCGACAGCCGCCAGGGCATGGCCGCGGAGACGTCGTCGGCCGCGGTGATCCTGCTCTCGAGCCACTTCGGCTTCTCGTTGTCCACCACCCACGTGGCCACCGGGTCGATCCTGGGCTCCGGCGTCGGCATGCCCGGCGCGAAGGTGCGCTGGGGCGTCGCCGGCCGGATGCTCGCCGCCTGGGGCCTGACGCTGCCGGCCGCCGGCATCGTCGGCGCCGTCTGCTACTGGATCCAGCACGTCATCGGCGGGTTCTTCGGCACGTTCCTGGTCTTCGCGCTCCTGGTCGGCACCTCGATCGCCATCTGGGTGGCCTCCCGGCGCAAGCCCGTCGACCACAGCAACGTCAACGAGGAGTGGGACGAGGCCAAGGGCGCCCGACTGCGCACCTCGGTGGCGACCACGGGCGAGGTCGGCGAGCCGCAGGTCGGCCCCGTCGTCGAGGAGCGCCTCGCCTCGGCCATGACCCCGGTGATCTCGGCGACGACCCCGGGCGGTCCGGGCACCAGCGGCAAGGGAGAGCAGTGATGAACGGTCTCGTCGAGTGGAGCGCCCTCGGCCAGGTGGTCGTGGCGGGCCTCCTCATCGGGGCGGGAATCCCCGCACTCTTCGCGCTCGGCCTGCGTCTCGTGGCCGGGACGTCGGAGACGCCGGAAGCCCCGGAGCGCAGCAGCGGCACGCCCCGTGAGACCAAGGGTCCGGTCGTCATCGCGCGGCCGTCGCCGGCCCGGCTCGTGGGCGCCCTGCTCTGCTTCGGCACGGTCGTGGGCGCCGTGGGCGCCGGCCTGGTCTTCCTCGCCGCGGGCGGCCACAGCTAGCAGCGCCTGACCGGCCGACGGCGCCTCGTCGGCCAGGTCCCCGCCACGACGCGCCGAGGCGTGGGACGTGGGCCGACGGCGTGCTCGCGTCCGTCTATGATCCTGCGCGTCAGGCCGCAGGCCTCGCCGATGGTGCATGCGCCAGGAGCCGGGTCCGACGCCGTCGACCGAGCTGCGCGTGGGACCAGGTTCTTCCGGTGGGTCGGCGACCTGCCTGCACGACCGCGCGCACCCAGGGGGACGCCCGTCACGGGGCCGACATCGGAATCGACCTTCTGGAAGGATCTCCATGCGCGCACTTCTCCGGCTCGCCGCCACCTCGGTGGCGGCCGCGTCTCTCCTGCTCGGCACCCTGGTGGCCCCGGCTGCCGCGGCCGGCTCGCCGATCGACGTCACCTCGGTGTCGGTCAAGCCCAGCTACGACGGCGCCGCCATCTCCGCGAAGACCAAGTACTACCAGTTCACCACCAGGGCGAGGGTCGGCACCCTCACGGGCTGGGCCGACATCTACGGTGACGTCTACCGGGGCAGCAAGAAGGTCGCCTCGAAGGTGGACCTCGGCTACGCCTACTCCGGCGGCAAGAGCCTCACGGGCTACATCAAGGCGAAGTCGTCCTGGGGCCGCGGCACGTTCCAGGTGAAGAACGTCCGCGTCGTGTACGAGGGTGAGACCTATCGCGACACCAGCGTCTCGGGCGGCAAGTTCACGATGAAGTCCGCGATCGCCGGCAAGCTCAAGTACGGCCACGTCATCCAGGTCAGGGCCGACGGCAAGCGCAAGACCGTCAAGGTCGGGGTCAAGCAGTACACGGCCACGAAGGCCTGGGAGCCCTACGCCGGCAAGAAGGTCAAGATCCAGTACAAGGCCAACGGCACCTGGAAGACGAAGAAGATCGTCCGGCTGAAGTCGAACGGTCAGGTGACCTACCAGTTCTCCTCCGGCAAGCGCTACAAGTACCGCGTCCTCGTGCCGCCGAGCAGCACGGTGGTCGGCGGCCGAACGGTGGGGACGCCGCGCCTCTGAGCCCGGCCACCTGACGCCGGACACGCCCGGCGAGCGGGCCCGGGGCAGGAGCGCACCGTCGCACCTGCCCCGGGCCCGCGCGCTCGTCCGGGGCGTCAGCCGCGGAGCTCGGCCTTCGCGGCCAGCACCCGCCCGACGGCGGCGTCCACCGTCGCGGCGAACTCCCGGTCCTCCTCGGCCCGGGCCACCAGCGCCTCGGCCATCGCGGGCACGACCGTCGGGTCGGCGGAGGCCAGGATCAGGTCCGCTCCGGCGTCGACCGCCTCCACCGCTCGCTCGGCGGGGGCCAGGTTCTCCACCGCCGCGGCCGCCGAGACGTCGTCGGTGACGACGACGCCGTCGAATCCCAGCTCGTCGCGCAGCAGATCCACGACCGCGGGCGAGAACGTCGCCGGGTTCTCCGGGTCGATCCGGGTGTACACGGCGTTCGAGAGCATGACGAACCGGGCTCCGGCGTCGATCCCCTCGGCGAACACCTCGACCGAGGCCGAGTCCGCGGTCACCGTGTCGTCGGTGACGCGCTCGGTGGTGTCCGTGTTCTGGCTGACGTACCCCAGCCCGGGGAAGTGCTTGATCACGGGCTCCACGCCGGAGGCCTGCATACCGGCGGAGAACGCGGTCGCCGAGCGCACCACGGAGCGCGCGGTGTTGCCGTAGTTGCGCGAGAAGTAGCCGATCGGGGCGTTGGCCGACTGGTTGTCCGCCGGCACCAGGTCCATCACGGGCGCCAGGTTGAGGTTGATGCCCGCGTCCGCGAGCTCGGCGCCCCACGCGGTCGCCTCGTCCTCGAGCCGGTCGGGATCCCACGTCGCCTGCTCCGTCGCGGGCGGAAGCTCCGAGAATCCCGGCCCGCGCAGCACCTGCACCGATCCGCCCTCCTGATCGGTCGCGACGAGCATCGGCGTCGCGTCGGCGTCGCGTGCCAGGCCGGTCGCCGACTCCACGAGGGCGCGCGCCGCCTCGACGCCCGCCCCGCTGCGGCCGTGCAGGAACACGTTGCCCACGTGGTGCTCCTCGATGGCCGTCCGCGTCGCGTCGCCCACCGTCGCCGCCTCGGCGGGGGTCCCCACCATGAGCAGCTGGCCCACCTTGCGCTCCAGGCTCCACCCGGCCGCAGGATCCTCCGCGTCCGGGGTGCCGCCGTCGGGCACCGTGGTGGGTTCCGTGCCGGGCGACGGCCGCGCACCCGGGGTGCCCGACGGCGAGGGGCCGGCCGCGCTGCCCGTCGCGGGTCGCTCGGGGGCGGGCGTCGGCGCGGGCTGGCTCCCCGGGCTGCTGCAGGCGGTGACGGCCGCGCAGGTGAGCGCGACGAGCGTGACGGTCCGGCGCCGGATCACGGTCCCGAGGTCGGCGCGGAGTCCCGGTGCGCGAGCGTGGACAGGGCCTCCCGCCAGTGCTGCTCGGAGCGGTGGGCGTGGTCGGCGGTGTCGATGTTGTGCTGCTCCACCGTGACCTGGGTGCCGCCGTCGTCGGCCACGAGCGTGATGCGGACCTCGTGGTAGCTCTCGGGGACGTCGGGGAGCTCGCTCAGCGGCGAGTAGTGCGTGAAGTGCAGCAGGTGCGGGCGCTCAGCGGCGATGACCTGGCCCTTGTCGGCGAACGGGCGGCCGAAGAAGTGCCCCTCGAAGGTGATGGGGCTGCCGGGCCGGAAGTCCGTCTCGATGTTGGCGCCGAGGACCCAGCGGGCCCCGGGGTGCATCAGCTCGTTCCAGACCCGTTCCGGCGGCTCGGCGACGTGGGTCGTGGCGGTGGCGGTGAACCCGGTGGTGTGCTCGGTGGTCATGGCGGCTCCTGGACTGGTCATGCGGGCGGGCCGCCCCGTCGCGGCCTGTCAGCACGACGGTAACGCGAGCCTCGCGACCCGGCCGAATCGGCACTGGCCTCCACTCGCGCTGATCAGTCACCGGGCGAGGGCGTCGGCGACGGCGGCGACGAACGCGTCGACCGCCTCGGGCGGCGTGTCCCACGAGCACATCCAGCGGACCTCGACGCGATCGGGCGTCTCGCCCGGGGCCCAGTCGTAGAACCGTGCCTGCTCGCGCACCCGGTCCGCCGCCGCCCTGGGGAGCGTCGCGAACACGGCGTTCGCCTCGACGGGCCGCGTGATGCGCACGCCGCCGACGGCGGCACCCCCCTCGGGCGCGGCACCCGCCCCGGCCGCACCGATCTCGGCAGGTGCCGGGGCGAGCACCCCCGCCGACTCCAGGCCGGCCCGCAGCCGCGCGGCCATCGCGTTGGCGTGCACCGCGTTGCGCCACCACAGCGGCTCGGCGGCGGCGCCCGCTACTGCGCCCGCGGGACCGGCGCCCGCCCCCGTACCCACAGGACCGGCGCCCGCCCCGGCAGGTCCCGGCGTCACCGGCGCGGCCGCCGCCCCGCCCCCCACGGGCGCTCCCGGCTCCCCGAGCAGCGCGAGCAGCTGTGCCGAGACGAACCGCGTCTTGGACGCCAGCTGCATCGTCGACTTGCGCAGGAACGGGACCGCAGCGGCCGCGCGCTCGCGCAACGCTCCGCCGTCGTACCCGGAGCCGGGCACCACGGGCGCGTCCTGCGGCGCGAGCACCACGACGGCCTCGCCGATCATGCCGCCGATCTTGGCGGCACCGAGCGAGACGACGTCGACGCCGAGGTCGGTGGTGAGCGCGCGCAGGGAGCAGCCGAGCGCGGCGGCGGCGTTGGCGAGCCGCGACCCGTCGACGTGCACGGCCATGCCGAGCCCGTGCGCGGTGTCCACGAGCGCCCGCAGCGCCTCGACGGGGTAAACCGTCCCGAGCTCGGTGGACTGCGTCAGGGACAGCACGCCGGGGTGGGCGCGGTGCACGTCGTGGCGCTGCCCGGCCCACCGTTCCACGTGGAACGGCTCGATCCGCCCGTCGACGGAGGGGCAGGGCAGCATCTTGAGCCCGCCGACCCGCTCGGGCGCGCCGTTCTCGTCGGTGTTGACGTGCGCGACGTCGGAGGTGACCACGCCGCCCCAGCGCTCGGACAGCGCCATGAGGGAGACGACGTTGGCGCCCGTGCCGTTGATCAGCGGGTACGCGAGCGCGCCGGGCCCGAACACCTCGGCGACGCGGGCGTCGAGCCGGGCGGTCCACGGGTCGTCACCGTAGGCGACGGCGAACCCGTCGTTGGCGGCGGCCACCGCGGCGAGGACCTCGGGATGGGTGCCGGCGTAGTTGTCGGAGGCGAACGGGGGGAGGCTGGTCACCCGCTCAGCGTAGGCACCGGCGTCCGTCCGCCGGGACGCCGCCCGGGTGACGTGTCGAGATCCACAGTGCGGCCGGAACGGCAAGGAGGGCCTGAGCGTCTTAACCTCAAGGGCGGGTGTCGACATGCCCGTCGCGCCGGGTCCTGCCCCAGGAGCCGGCGAATCGTCGTCGTTCCGGCGCACTGCGCGGCCGGATGTCTGGAGCTCGAGTGTCTGGAAACGCCACCACCAGGTTCGCCAACGTCGCGCTGTTGTCCGTGACGAGCCGGCTGCCGTCGCGGGTCACGACCTCGGCCGACGTGCAGGAGCGCCTGGCGCCCGCCCTGTCGCGCCTCAAGCTCCCGACCAGCCTGCTCGAGCGGGTCGCGGGGGTCGAGGCCCGGCGCAACTGGGGCCCGGGCGAGGACGCGAACACCGCGACGGTGGCGGCCGGGATCGAGGCGCTCGGCAGCGCGGGCGTGGAGCCGGACGACGTCGGCCTGCTCATCAACACGTCCGTGACGCGCAAGCACCTGGAGCCGTCGGTGGCGGTCGGGCTGCACCACGGGTTGGGGCTGCCGAGCTCGGCGGTCAACTTCGACGTCGCGAACGCCTGCCTGGGCTTCATCAACGGCATGAGCATCGCCGCGGGGATGATCGAGTCGGGGCAGGTGCGGTACGCGATGGTGGTGGCGGGCGAGGACGCCGACGACATCCAGGACGTGACGGTCGAGCGGCTGCTGCGGGACGACGTCGGGCGCGAGGACTTCATGGCCGAGTTCGCGTCGCTGACCCTCGGCTCGGGCTCCGCGGCGGCGGTGCTGGGCCGGGCCGACGAGCACCCGGAGGGCCACCGCGTGCTGGGCGGCGTGACCCGTGCCGCGACGCAGCACCACCTGCTGTGCGTGGGCAGCACGGAGGGGATGTTCACCGACGCCCAGGGGCTGCTCGAGGGTGGCCTGGAGCTGGTGGTCGACGCCTGGAAGGACGCGACGGCGGACTGGAGCTGGGGCGGGATGGACCGCTACATCACCCACCAGGTCTCGCGCGTGCACACCAACGCGATCGTGGAGGCCGTGGGCCTGGACCGGTCGGCGGTGCCGACCACGTTCGGCCACCTGGGCAACGTGGGGCCGGCGTCCGTGCCGCTCACGCTGGTCGAGCAGCAGGACTCGCTCTCCGCGGGCGACCGCGTGCTGCTGATGGGTGTCGGCTCGGGCATCAACACGGCGATGATGGAGCTTGCGTGGTGAGCTCGGGCGCCGGCACCGTCCCGCCGGGCCTGCCCGGCCTCGATCCACGGTTCAGCCACGTGCTGCGCGTGCCCGACGGCGGCACCCCGGCGGGCGTTCCGGCGTCCGACGGCGGTGGTCCGGCCGCGCGCGGGCCGGTGACCGAGTGGCACTACCTGGACAACGGGCCGGAGCTGGCCGCACGGGGGATCGAGCCGGTGGGCACGGTGCTGGCCGTGCACGGCAACCCGACGTGGTCCTACCTGTGGCGCGACCTGCTGAACCTCGCGACCGAGACGGCCGTCACGGAGGCCGCGGCGACGGGGGAGCGTCCCGGCGGCGTGCCGGACGCGTGGCGGGTCGTCGCCGTCGACCAGCTCGAGATGGGGCTGTCGGCCCGCAGCGGGCGGGCGCGGTCGCTGCCGGAGCGGGTGGCGGACCTGGGCGCCTTCACCGACGCGCTCGGCCTGGACGGCCCGGTGGTCACGCTCGGGCACGACTGGGGCGGCGTGGTCTCCCTCGGCTGGGCCGTGGACCACCCCGACCTGCTGGCCGGTGTCGCGCTGCTCAACACGGCGGTGCACCAGCCCGACGGCGTGCCGATCCCGGCGGCGTTGCGGCTCGCGCTGGCGCCGCCCGTGCACCGGCTGGGGACCAGCACCACGCGGGCGTTCCTCGAGACCACCCTCGCGCTGGCCCACCCGCGCCTGCCCGCGGACGTGGCGGGCGCCTACCGGCTGCCGTACCGGGCTGCTGCCGACCGCGGGGGGATCGAGGGGTTCGTCGCGGACATCCCGGCGACGGCGGAGCACCCGAGCCGGCCGGAGCTCGACCGCATCGCGGCGGGCGTCGCCGCGCTGCAGGTGCCGGTGCTGCTGCTGTGGGGGCCGCGCGACCCGATCTTCTCCGACCGCTACCTCGACGACCTAGTCGGCCGGCTGCCGCACGCCCGCGTGCACCGGTTCGAGGGCGCCGGGCACCTGGTCGCGGAGGACGTCGACTACGCGGGGCCGGTGCTGGGCTGGTTGGGTTCGGTGCGGT
>NZ_JALKAT010000035.1:0-42321 GCF_023015685.1 Isoptericola sp. S6320L | reverse complement strand
ACCTGCCCGACAGCCACGTCGTCTCCGTCCAGAACGACAACAACACCTTCGCCTACACCCTCACCGACGGTGGCGAACCCACCCCGACGCCGACGCCGACGCCGACGCCCTCACCGTCACCCGAGCCCAGCGACGAGCCCACCCCGACGCCGACACTCACCCCGACGCCGACCCCCACGCCGACGCCGACCCCGACGGACCCTGCGGCCACGCCCTCCCAGCCGGTGACGTGGACGTGCACGGGCAGCCCGTGCCCGTGGGGGCAGCAGCTCGCCGGCAACGCCGCGACCTGGCCCGAGTCCACGGGTGCGCAGTCGACGCGGCACGGGTACACGACGTCCGCCGCGATCTACCTGCCGGCCGAGTCGGCCAACGGCGACACCGTCACCGTCGCCAGCGGTTCGGCCGCGCTCTACGCCGGCACGCCCACCGGGACCCACCGCAAGATCGCGGATCTGGCGGCGGGCGAGCAGCACTCGATCTCCGGGCTGCGAGCCGGCGAGGTCGTCTCCCTCCAGAACGACGGTGCGTCGTTCACCTTCGCCGTCGTACCCGGCGACGCTCCCACCCCGGACCCGGAACCGTCCCCCGAGCCCGAACCCACGCCGTCCGTCCCGGCCGGCGCGGTCGTCATGGAGTCGACGCTGGCGCTGTGGCACTGCACGGACTATCCGGGCTGCGAGGACGATGGCTGGTCGCCCTGGGTGGGCGGAGCCGTGGCGTGGCCCGATTGGGCGGCCTACCCCGACAACGCCCGGGAGGGGTCGAACGAGCGCATCGTGAAGTCTCTGGACGGCGAGGTGATCTACCCGTACATGGGGTCCTGGGCGGACGGCTGCGAGATCCTGGTCCTGGACGGCGACGTGCTGGTCGTCGAGTGGGAGCGCGGGACCGACGTGTGGCGATCGACCTATCTCGGCCCGGGCGACACCTACACGATCGACCTGGTCGCGCCGGAGGACGGGGTGCTGATCGAGACGCCCGACACGCCGACCACGTTCCAGGTGGCGCTGTCGAACTGCACGCCGCAGCCGCTCCCCTGAGGTCAGACGGCCCCGCGGTAGAGCTCTTCGTAGCGGTCGACGACGCGGCGGAGCGAGTACTCCTGGGCACGCGCCGCGCCGGCCTCGGCGAGCGCCTCCCGGCGGACGTCGTCCGCCAGGAGGTCGGCGAGCGCGACGCCGACGCCGTCGAGGGGCGTGAGCAGAGCGGCACGTCCCTCGGCGCTGACGTAGCGGGCACCGACGTTCGCGGTGGCGACCACGGGCAGCCCGCTGGCCATGGCCTCGACGTACGGGATGCCGAAGCCCTCGTAGTCCGACGGCAGGCAGAACACCCAGGCACGTCGGTAGGCGTCGGCGAGCGCCGCGTCGTCGAGCGCACCCAGCGACCGGACACCCGGACCGGCGTCCTCGGGGACGTCGCGCGAGACCATCCACAGCTCGGCGTCGGGGTGCCGGCTGCGGACGTGCGCGACGAACTGGCGCGCGAGCTCGTCACCGTTCTTGCGTCCGTGCCACGCCCCGACGAAGAGCACCACGGGGTGGGCGGCCCGCGCGTCCGGTTGCGGCCGGAACCGCTGCAGGTCCACCCCGTTCGGCACGACGTCGCGCACCCACGGGTACCAGCGGCGCGTGCCGGGCGAGACGACGACGGTCCGGTCGGCGACGACGCTCGCCAGCACCTCCGACAGGCCGAGCAGCACCATGCGGGTGCGCTCCTTGGCGCCGCGGATGCGCCGCGCCTCCTCGAAGCAGGAGCCGTGCAGCGTGCGCACGTGCCGCCCGGTCCTGCGGCGCCACATCCAGTAGTCGTCACCGTGGGCGTGCACGACGTCGTAGCCCGACAGGTCGAGGCGCCGCACCGCCGTCGCGAACCTGAACGTCCGCAGGGACCCGCTCAGCTCGACGTGTCGGTGCCCGTAGACGGCGCCCGGCACCGGAGGGCACTCGCTGATCACGTCGACGTGATGGCCGCGTCGCACGAGCTCGGTGGCGAGCTCGTGCACCTGGTAGCCGATGCCCTGCTTGCTGCTGCTGGGCAGGTAGTAGGAGATCATCGCGATCCGGAGCGGGCGGTCCGGCGCGTGCTCCTCGCTCGCCACCCGGCCCGCCGGCGCGGTCACGCCGCGTCCCTCAGGCCGTCGCGCAGGGCCTCCAGCCAGCCGTGCCCGTGCCGCAGGTCCGGTTCGAGGTGGTTGCCCTCGGCCCACTCGTTCCACGACTTGACCCAGAGCAGCTGTTCGTCCGCCGGACGGTGCGCCACCGACGCGGCGGCCTGGCGCACGTTCGCCCGGAACCCCTCCGGCGTCGCCCCGTGGAGCACGACGCCGCGGCGTCCCGAGCGCGGCGTGTTGTCCCAGTTGGGGTAGACGCACGGCTGGATCAGGTCGCCGGTCCGGTTCTGCTCGGCCCACGCCGTGGAGTACGGGTGGACCTGCGGGCCTCCGGCGACCTTCCGGAAGGCCCGCATGCGCAGCATGTCCAGCCGTGAGGTGCCGGCCGGCATCCGCATGTACACGCCGGCGTCGAAGCCGTCCTCCTTGACCCGGTCGTAGCGCACGCCGGTACCGAAGAGGTCGCTCATCTCGGCCACCAGGTAGAGGCCCTCCAGGCCCGCGCGGCGAGCCATCGACTGCCACAGGTCCACGAAGCGCGCGGCGTCCGGCAGCTCCTCGGGACGGAACACGTAGAAGACGGGCCGTCCCCCGACGCGCAGGTAGCGCGGGTCGCGGAAGGCCGGCAGGACGGTCTCGAAGTGGGCGGCGTGGTCCTCGTCCCCCGGGTACTCCTGACGCACCAGGACACGGTCGGCGTCGCCGTGCCAGATGCCGCTCCACGTCTGGTTGGCCCAGGCGAGGCAGAACGACAGGTCAGGGCTGCCGGAGTCGAGCACCTCGGCGAAGGGCCGTTCCAGGATGCGCCGGCCGTTCCCGAACCAGTAGTGCCAGTAGGCGAACGCCTCGACGCCGTAGGAGCGGGCGAGCTCGGACTGCGCGGCGCGCGCCTCCGGCACCCGCAGGTCGTAGAACCCCAGGTCGGCCGGCACGACCGGCTGCACGTGCCCCGGGTAGAGGCGACGCGCCCGCGCCACGTTGGTCCACTCGGTGAAGCCCCGCCCCCACCATGCGTCGTTCTCGGGGACGGGGTGGAACTGCGGCAGGTAGAACGCCACCGCGCGCGTCGCCGTCATGACTTGCTCCTCCCCCCAGCCTGGCCTCCCCCAGTCTCGACCGCCGATCACGGCCGCTCAACGCTTCACGAGGCTTTTCACCCCGGTCGGCGGCCCAGAGCGGGAACTTCACCCATGGCACCCCGCCGGACGGTCGGGTCAGGGCGGCGCCCACGCCTGGACGGCGCTCACCGCGACGAGCCAGTCGCTCTCCGTGGCCACGCCCATGAACGGCTGCGGGGGGCCGCCGAGCACACCGGTGTAGTTGACGTCGAGCACGCGGTGGCCGCGGATCCGTGTCCACGGGACGCTCACCCGCACGGCGGTGATCTCCACCGGATCGGTGCGCAGGAGGGCCACCCGGTCCCACAGCTGGTCCGTCGGCGCGGGAATCTCCCGCCAGTCGCCGTCCGGCGTCCGGACCTCCACGGTGTAGTGCCGCAGGCCCGCGGTGCAGCACCGGATGCCGGCCGTGGCGACGGCGATGCGGTTCACCTCGACGGGAGCGTCCGTCTCGACGGTCACCGAGGGCGCGGGGTCCACCGAACCGTCGTCGAGCCGGCCGGACCGCCACGGGTCGCGGACGGCGAAGGTGCCCGAGGTGACCGTCGTCGGGTCCCCGGCGTCCGGGTGGGTGGAGGACGCCGTCACGGCGGCCCCCGCGAGGACGTCGTCGCCGAACGGCTCGGCGGGCCGCACCGCGAGCGACTCCCCCACGGGCACGAGCAGCGCCACGGGGCTGCCGTTCACGGGTACCTCCGTGCCGTCCGCGGGGACGTCCAGCGGCGCCTCGGCCCCGTAGACGTCGCGGCGCACCACCTCGACGCCGCCGGCGGAACCGTCACCGGGCGTGACGACGACGGACGTGCTCAGGTCCTCCGACCACAGCGCCAGCACCGAGGCGCCGTCGTCGGCGACCGCCCGCACGGCGTGCACGCCGGGCACGCCGGTCTCCACCGCCGTCGCGGCGTCGTAGCGCTCCACCAGGGGCGCGGTGGCCGCCATCGCCGCCCCGGCGGGCTTGACGTAGGCGTCGTGCTGCACCAGGGACCACGAGACGCCGTTCTCCCCGAACCCGCCCTCGCTGAAGAAGTAGGTCCACTCGGCGACGTCCTCGATCTCGTACCACCACAGCTTGCGAGCCACGTCCCACCCGGACGCCCAGAAGTTGACGACGCCGTCCGACCACCAGCCGGACTCCGTGTCCCACCAGGGCAGCTCGTCGCAGACGGCGAGGATCTCGCGCAGCTCGTCCAGCTCGGCACCGGGACGCGAGAACCCTTCCTCCTCCCAGGACCGGTTGAACCCGGTGTAGGGATGGATCCCCACGGCGTCCATCGACGAGCACCCGCCCGCGTCCACCAGCCCGCGCCACCAGTCCGGCGCGAGACCGAGCGTGTTGCCCCCGACGACGACGGCCTCCGGGTCGGCGGCGCGCACGGCCTCGGCGAACGGGGCGCCGACTTCCCGCTCGTAGGGGGCGGGATCCTCGTAGCCGGTGTTGTTCGGCTCGTTCCACGGCTGCCAGGCGGTGATCCCGGGGGCGCCCTCGCGCACGCCGTCGACGACGGCCTCCACCCAGCCGCGCCACGTCCCGGCGTCGACGGCGGCACGATCCGCCTCGCTGCCCTGCCCCACCTGGACGACGAGCCGGACCCCCGTGCGCTCGGCCAGACGAGCGGCGGTCGCGAGCTCGGCGAACGGATCGACGATCTCGCCGTCCTGGGCGTGCAGCCCGGCACCGGGCAGGGCGTCCCAGACGATCGCCGCCGGGTCGGGGGTCGCCGTCGGGTCCGGCACGAGCGCGCCGAGGTCCAGCTGCACCCGGTGGGAGCCGACGCCGAGCTGGTCCGCGAGCTGCACCCCGCGCAGGGGTGCCGCACCGCCCCAGTCCGCGCCGTCGGCGAGCGCCGACGGGTCGAGCCTGCTGCCCGGTGGCGTCACCGTGTAGCGCAGGCAGGTCCCCGACACGGGCACGTCGTCCGTGTCCAGCAGCGCGGCGTCGACCTCGTACACGCCGGGACGCGCGGGCGGCAGCTCCAGCTCCAGCTCACCACCGCCGGCCGGCAGGTCCGTGACCCGGACGTCCCCGACGACGGGGTCGGGCACCCGGGGGTCGCCGCGCACCTGGTAGCGCAGCCGGTACCGGTCGGCGTGCGCACCCCACGCGGGATCGAAGGCGGCGACCACGCGAGGCGTCTCCCCCGCGCCGAAGACCGCGAAGGGGCGGTCGACGAGCAGGCCGGCGCCGAGACCGAGCGTGGCCACCCGGGACTCGGTGCCGGCGTTGATCTCGACGGGGTCGCGCAGCCCGTAGGCCATCCGGTCGTCACTGATCGCGGTGAGCGAGACGGTTCCTCCTCGCCCGTGCGTGAGCAGGTAGTAGTCGCCGCCGTGGTGCAGCACGGGGGTGCGGTCCCACGGCGAGAACGGGTGGTCGACGTCGGTGCCGGTGGCCGGCCAGGATCCGTGCCGCACGCCGTCGGTGCCGAACCGGTGCAGCCCGGTGCCCGGCTCGGCCAGCAGCAGACCGCCGTCCGGCGCGGTCGCGACGCCGGTCGCGTCCGTCCACGGCAGGCTCGGCACGCCGACCGGACGGTCCACCGGTGCGGGTGCGCCGACGCGCGCCTCGACCTCTCCGTCCGGGGAGGCGACGGTGAGGCTGCGGCCCTGCGGGCCGTCGGCACGGTAGGCCACCGCGCCGTCGTCCAGCGCACCCAGCACCGACCCGTCGACGTCCACGGGGTCCAACCGTTCGCCGTCTGCCGTCACGCGGTGCAGGACGGCGCCGGCGTCCCCCACCCCGACGACCCGCCCGTCGTCCGGGTCGTCCCAGGCCACCGTGGCACCGGCCAGGTCGGTGACGGCACCGGTGCTCTGGTCCCCGGGGGGCAGCGGGACCCGCCACCGTTCGCTGCCGTCCGGAGCGATCTTGAGCAGGTCGCGGCGCCCCATGAGGGGGTCCACGAGGTACACCGCGCCGTCGTCGTCCACCTCGAACGAGCTGACGCCGAAGAGCTCGTGGGCCGGGTCCCACCGCAGCTCGACGACGGTCTCGCCCTGCGGGCTCCCGTCGTCGACGTCGTAGCGGGCGACGGTGTACGTGGCCTCGTCCCGCGACAGCACGAAGGCCGTGCCGCGGTGCACCCGAAGGGTGACGAGCTCCCCGGCGGCCGGGAGCACGTCGTCGACGACGGTCCGCCATCCCGGCAGCGTCGTGGCGTCGACGCCGCCGTCCACGACCTGCGCGAGGTCCGGGATGCCGCACACGGGCGTCTCGCCCGTGACCACCTCGACGGCGGGCACCTCGACGGCCGGTCCGGCGGCCGCAGGACCGACCGGGCGCGGTCCCACTTCCTGGGTACGCAGGACGACGGTCGTCACGACCACCGCGCACACCACCAGGAGGACCAGGGCCACCACGACGTGTCGTCTCACGGCGCCTCCCGCCATCTCCGACACCGGCCACGCTATGCGCGAGGAGCGCGCCCCGGCGAGGTCTTCCCGAGAGTTCACCCGGGCGGAACGGGGACCTCCTGTGTTCCCGCACGGGGGCGAGCGGCCATGATGAACCAGGGTGACGGCCACCTGCGCAGACGTCGGACGAGAGGAGGTCGGGGATGAGCAGCTCGCGTCGTGTGGGCGCGTACGTCCTGCCCGGGGACCCCACCTGGCTCGAACGCACGCTCTCGGTCTACTACCCGCTGCTCGACGACCTCGTCGTCCCCGTACCGCAGGACGGCCGCGGCTGGACCGGACGTCCGCTGCCCGTCGACGAGTGCGTGGACATCGTCCGCACCGTCGACACGCGCGGGATCGCACGCTTCGTCCGCGGGAGCTGGATCGACCCCCAGGACCCCCTCGGCGCCGAGACACGCCAGCGCCAGGCGGCCGTCGATGCCATGCCCGACGTGGACTGGGTGGTCCAGCTCGACGGCGACGAGCTGCTCCCCTCACCGGGCCCGCTCGTCCACGCGATGGACCGCGCCGACGCCCGCGACGTCGACGCCGTCGAGCTTCCGATGCGGGTGGTCTTCCGGCGCACCCGGCGTGCCCGGTTCGAGGTGGTGCGTCCCGACGGCGCACCGCACCTCGAGTATCCCGGCCCGGTCCTCGTGCGACCGTCGGTTCCCCTGACGTCCACCCGCCGGACCGGCGGCGAGTTCCTGCGCCTGATCGTTCCCGGTGACACCTCGCTGCAGTCGGCCCGAGCGCCGGAGCCGGGCGAGATCCGCGAGGAGCTGCCGGCCCAGTTCGAGAGCATCGTGCACAACTCCTGGGGGCGGTCCCCGCGCGAGATCCTGGCGAAGGTCCGCTCCTGGGGCCACGCGAACGACATCCGCCGCTACCGCTACTACGTCGCGGTGTGGCTGCCCACCCCGGCGACCTGGCGGCTCCTGCGGAACTTCCACCCGCTCGTGAGCGAGCTGTGGCCACGCCTGAGACGGGTGGCCGACTGACATGCCGCGGACCGTCCGCAGCCTCGTCGTGGTCCTGTCGTTCCACGGGGCGGACGACACCCTGGCGTGCGTCGACTCCGTGGTCCAGGGATGCCCGGGTCACGACCTGCTGGTCATCGACAACGGGTCGTTTGACGGGGTCCTCGACAAGGTGCGGGGCGAGTGGCCGGACGTCATGACGATGCAGACGGGGACGAACCTGGGCTACTCCGGCGGGATGAACGCCGGGCTCGCCCGCGGGCTGAGCTCCGGGTACGACGTCGTCACGGTGCTGAACAACGACACCCTGGTCGAGGCCGGCGCGCTCGACGAGCTGGTGGCCGTCGCCGCCGGCGGCGCCACCGCGGTGAGCCCCCGTGTCCTGTACCAGGACGACCCCGACCGCGCCTGGTTCGAGGGCGGTCTCCTGGACCCCGACGACGGGCTGCCCCGGCACATGACGACGGCGGAGGCCGTCGCGGCGGGTCGCGAGGTGGACGGCGAGCCCTACGCCGTCGACCTCCTGGCCGGCTGCTGCGTCACGGCGTCCGCCACCACCTGGCGGGACGTCGGGCTGTTCGACGACCGGTACTTCCTCAACTTCGAGGACTCGGACTGGAGCATGCGGGCCCGGCGCCGCGGCGTCGCCCTGCGGGTGGTCCCGCGCTCCCGTGTGCGCCACGGCGTCTCGAGGTCCTTCACCGGCGCCTACGCATACCTGGGCACCTACTACTACCTGCGCAACCTCCTCCTGTTCGCCAGGACCTGGCTGCCGGCCCGGCAACGCCGGCGGCTGCTCCGGACGCGGGTCCTGCCGTCGCCGGTCCGGGACGCCCGAGAGCGGGGACCGCGGGCCGGCCTGCGCACCGGACGGATCCTCGTAGCGGTCGCCCTGGCGCAGGTGCGCCGCCGGTACGGCCGCGCACCGTCGCGCCTCGAGCGGCGAGCACGGCGCTGGTCCCGGGGCTAGACCGGCGACCGTCCGGTCGGCCGGTCGAGGTTTCACCCCCACCCGGGCGCCGCAGCGACAGATTCACCCGTTCCCGCCGTTCCAGACCTTCCCCACTCCTGTCTACGGTTCACCTGTGCAACCACTGGCCGGCTCGGCGATCGTGGCGCGCGGTGTGGGCAAGTCCTACCGCATCGCCACCTCGGGGCGCTCCCACGACCGCCTCACCGAGGCGTTGGTGGCGCGCGCCAAGGATCCGTTCCACCGGCGCGAGTTCGAGACGTTCGAGGCCCTGCACGACATGTCGTTCGACATCCCCTGGGGCGAGGCGGTGGGGATCGTCGGGCGGAACGGCGCCGGCAAGAGCACGCTGCTGAAGATCCTCACCCGCATCACCGCACCGACGACCGGACGGGTCGAGCTCGGCGGTCGCGTGGGCAGCCTGCTCGAGGTCGGCACCGGGTTCCACCCGGAGCTCACCGGTCGCGAGAACATCTTCCTCAACGGCTCGCTGCTGGGTATGGGGCGCAGCGAGATCCGGCGCCGCTTCGACGACATCGTCCGGTTCTCCGGCATCGAGAAGTTCCTCGAGACGCCGGTCAAGCGGTTCTCGTCGGGGATGTACGTCCGTCTGGCCTTCGCGGTGGCGGCACACCTCGAGACGGAGATCCTCGCCATCGACGAGGTGCTCGCCGTCGGCGACGCCGAGTTCCAGCGCAAGTCCCTGGACAAGATGCGCGACGTCGCCAAGGACGGCCGCGCCGTGCTCTACGTCAGCCACCAGATGCAGACGGTCACCGCGCTGTGCACCTCCGCCATGTTCATCGACCGCGGGCGCCTCGTCCAGACCGGTTCGGTGGACGACGTCATGACGGCGTACCGCGACAGCTTCGACGACTGGCGGGCGCGGCAGGTCGAGGCGAAGCACCGGCCCGGCACGGGCGAGATCCGGCTGGAGCGAGTCGACACCACCGAGGTGCGCGACCCGGTCGACGACACGGTCGTGACCTTCGCCGTCGGCGCGAACCCCGAGATCGTGGGCAAGTACTTCGTCTCCTGCCACATCGTCGACCACCAGGGCGCCGTGGTGGCGCAGTGCGACTCCCGACTGGTGAGCCAGTGGTTCGACCCCTCCGAGCCCCGCAGCGGTGAGCTGCGGATCAAGAACCTCTGGCTCAAGCCGGGCACCTACACGATCGACGCGTTCGTGTGCCAGAACGGGGTGTTCGACGGGTGGCGCGGGGCAGCAGCGTTCGAGGTGCTCCCGCACCTGCCGTACCCCGACCTGGTGATGGACGAGGGCGTCGAGCTGGGCGCGGTCTTCGCCGACTTCGACTACGAGGCCTGGTGAGACCGGCATGAGTGCACCGAGGATCGTCATCACCCCGCCCGGGCGGCTCAACATGCCGCGCTGGCGCGAGGTGTGGGAGGCCCGCGAGATCTTCTACCGGTTCGGCATCCGCGACGTGGTGCTCCGCTACCGGCAGACGGCGATCGGCATCGCCTGGGTGGTGCTGCAGCCGCTCGTCACGGCGGGCATCTTCGCGATCGTCTTCGGGCGGGTCGCAGGCCTCCCGACCGGCGGTGTGCCGTACCTGCTCTTCGCCTTCGCCGGCACCACGGCGTGGACAGTGTTCTCCGGCGTCCTGACGCGCGCCGCCCCCTCGCTGGTGGCGAACCAGGCGCTGGTGTCCAAGGTGTTCTTCCCCCGGGTGGTCGTCCCGCTGTCGACGTCCTTGTCGGTGATGCTCGACTTCTGCGTGTCCCTCGTGATGCTCGGTGTGCTGCTGGTCGTCTACGGCGTGAACCCGGGGTGGGCGCTCCTCGGTCTCCCGCTGTGGACGGTGTGCGCCGTCACGTTCGGGTCCGGGCTGGGCCTGGCCGCGTCCGCCGTGATGGTGAAGTACCGCGACGTCACCTACGTGCTGCCGTGGCTGGTCCAGGTCCTGATGTACGCCACGCCGGTGGCGTACTCGCTCGACGCCGTGCCGGCGAACCTCTCCTGGCTGTTCGCGGCGAACCCGCTGACCTGGCTCATGGAGTGCTTCCGGTGGTCCATGCTCGGGACGCCGGCACCGCCCCTGTGGCAGATCGCCGGACTGATCGCGGTGTCCGCGCTGGCGCTCGCCGGAGGCCTGCTGGTGTTCCAGCAGCGGGAGCGCGAGTTCGCGGACGTGATCTGATGGTCGCCCGCCGGGTCACCGTGGTCATGTCGACCAACCGCGTGTCCCCGTACCTGCCCGAGGCTCTGCAGAGCCTGAAGGACCAGTCCTTCCCGGACTGGGAGCTGATCGTCATGGACAACGGCTCGCCCGATCCGGACGGGGTGCGGGACGCCGTGTCCGCCGTGCCCGGGGCCGAGGTCGTGGCGGAGGCCGGTCACGGCGTCTCGATCCCGCTCAACCACGGCGCCGCGCTGGCACGCGGCGAGTTCCTCACGTTCCTGGACGACGACGACGTCTGGCTCCCGGACCGGCTCGAGCGGTTCGTGACCGCGCTCGACGCGGCACCGGACGCCGGTGCCGCGTACTCCTCGGTCGACTTCATCGACTCCCGGGGGCAGCGGGGCGAGCCGCTGTTCGTCGCCGCCGGCGAGACCCGCCGCGACCTGCTGGCCGGCCGGTACCCGTTCCCCAACGTCGTCTCGGTCATGTACCGACGGACGGACTTCCTGCGCGTCGGCGGGTTCAACCCGGCACTGCACTACGCGGAGGACACGGACCTCACCTTCCGGATGCTCCAGTACTCGCGGATGGTCGCTGTCCCCGAGGTGCTGACCCTGTACCGGCGTCACGAGCAGAACGTCACCCGGGTGCTCCCGACCGAGCTCCACGACGCGTCACGGCGGATGATCGGCATGCAGCTCTGGGGCGCCGAGCACCACCCGGACCCCGGCGTGCTCGAGGACGTGCGGGCCAACCTCGATGCGCTGGACGCCCGGGACTCCGCGGACTCGGTGGGGGTCGGCCTCGACCGGCTACGCCGGGGACAGGTCGTCGGGGCAGGGCGCATGTTCACGCGCGCGGTGCGGCTCGACGCGCCGGTCGCCGTCCGCGAGGTCACACGACGCGTCGGCAACCGGCTGCGTCGCCCTGCCGCCTCCTGACACCTCTCGCCGGCGGTCAGCCGACGGCGTGGGAGCCCAGCACGAGCAACCAGTCCTGCTCCCCGGCGGCGTTCGTGCCCGGGGTCGCCATCGACTCCTCCAGCTCGACGGGCGTCTCCTCGCCGGTCGTCGGGTCCACCCACCAGGCCCGCGCGCCGTCCACCAGGCGGCCGAGGTCGAGCGTGACGGTCCGGGCGGTCGGCACGTAGACGAGCGCGAGATCACCGTCCGGGCTGACGGCGGCCGTCGCGAGGTCGCTCTCGAGCTGGTCCGAGGCCTCGTCGCCGCCACCGGCGCCACCGGTCAGCAGCTCACCCGAGTCGGGGACGAGCGTCCACCACGGCAGCGAGGCCACGACGTCGCGGATCCTGGCGATCTGGTCGGCGCCTTCGGAGCGCAGCCGGTCCTGCCAGCCGGGCAGGAACTCCCAGTCGTCGCTGCCGTAGACGTCCCCCGGCGACCCCGACGTGATGGCCCACAGCACCTGGCGCCGGAGCGTCTCCGTCGTCGTGGGCTCGCCACCGGTGTTGTTCTCCCCCTCGTAGTTCGACTCCGCGAGCAGGGCGGGACGGACCGGTGGCGAGTCGTAGGCCTCGCGCACCGCCCCGTGGACGGGCTGATAGGTGTACACGAAGTCCCAGTCCACGAGCGGGTCCCAGTGGGGGTCCTGGCCGGCGAAACGCACCGAGATCAGCTGGGCCGAGAAGGGGCGGCTGTCACCGGTGGAACGGATGCCCTCCTGGACCGCCTCGAAGCACTGGTCCGTCTCCGGGACGGGGGTGTAGTCGCCTCCCGCCATCCACAGCACGTTCGGCAGGTCCGCGGCCCACGCGCCGACCATCTCGCCGTACCGGTGGCACGTGTCGGCCGACGGCGAGCCGAACGGCTCGTCGATGGTCCAGCTGTCCACCGGGTAGAGCAGCACCGTCAGGCCCAGCTCGGCGGCGCGTGCCACGGTCGCGTGCGCCCGGTCCCAGTAGGGCGCGTTCCAGCGCGTGACGTCGCCGTCGACGAACGGCAGGACGCCGTCCACGGTCGCGCCGTCACCCGTCACCCCGCCGTTCGCGGGGTTGCCCAGGAGCGAGACGACGAGGGCGTTGAAACCCTGCTCCGACCGGGTGGACAGATACGTCTCCGCCTCCTCGGGGTGCAGGTCCACGAGCATCGACCACGGGGCGTCACCGCGGACGAGGATCGGCCGGCCGTCCTGGTCGACGAAGTAGCGACCGCCGTCCGCGACACCCGTGACCAGTCGCGGCGTGCCGTCCGCGGCGGCGCCTGCCGTCGACGGCGCCACCGGCCGCACGGGTGCACCGGCCGCCGGCGGCTGCTCGTTCCATCCGTCCTGCGTGGGGGTGGACGGCCGCAGGGCGCTGTACACCACGGCTCCCGCGGCGACGGCCAGGACCACGGCGAGCGCCACGACCAGGACCCTGACCGGCCGGCTCATGCGACGACCTGGTCGGGCGCCCGGAGCCCCAGCCAGGTCCGGACCCGGGCGTCCTGGTCCCGGACGGCGAGCCGATCCCGGGCCGCCACGTCCCGCACCCGCGCCGACTCGGCCGGGTGGTCCCGGAGGATCTCGCGGACCTGGGTCACGATCTCCGCCGCGTCGTAGGTGTCCCGGTCGTGCGCCCGGTCGGCCGGGCCGTAGGACGCCACGAGGGAGGACTGCTTGTGGCTGTAGCCGGTGGCGACGACGGGAACACCCTCGCTCACCGCGGCGACCAGGTTGTGGTAGCGGGCCGCGACGACGGCGTGGCAGCCTGCGAGGGAGCGTGCGACCTCCTCCACCGTGCGTCCCGCACCCTGCTCGACGGCGGCGCCCGGGTCCGCGGCGCGGACGCGGCGGACCACCTCGGCGGCCACCCGGTCGTCCAGGTCCTCGCCGATCACGACCCGGACCCGGATCCCTGCGTCCAGCAGGGCGCGGACCAGGGCGACGCTCCGACCGGTGTACACCTCACGGTCCGCGTCCCGTTCGGTGCCGCCCCAGTCCATGACCCCGACCGCCACGAGCGGGTCCGTCCGGGCGCCGTCTGGAGGCGTGGGGGCGTTCACCGGCTCTCGCCCGAGCACGAGGTCCGGCACGACCAGCACCTCGCGTCGCACGCCGAGAGCCGCCACCGCGCGCGCCGACTCCTCGTCGCGCACCGTCACCAGGTCGGACCAGGCGAGCACCCGCGCGAAGAACCAGTTCACGCCCCGGGTCCCCGCGTCGTCGACCCCCACGCTGAGCAGCAGCAGCGGACGACGCCACCAGCGCGACCACGCCGCCAACCAGAACAGGGAGAAGGGGATGCCTCGTGGCCGCACCCCGCGTCCCTCGAAGATCCCCGTCCCGGGCACGATCACGGCGTCGACCGACCGCACGACGGCGCCCAGGTGCAGGACGTCGGCGAAGCGACCCGTCAGGCTGGTGAACCCGTGCCGCAACGGTCCGGGACGCCGGATGTCCACCGCCTCGATGCCGTGCTCGGCGACGACGTCCGCGCACCGCTGCGCCACGGCGACCGGCTGGGCCCCGGTGCCCTCGAGCAGGTGGATCCCGGCCACGAGGGACGCCTCGTTGCCGAAGTTGCCGATCCCGGTCTCGCCGAAGAGCGCGACCCGCCGCACCGGGGTTCGCGTCGTCGTTCGCCGTGCCTCGGCGTCCGGCGTACCGGAGGTCCTCCGATGCCCCACCCCGACCTCCTCCGTCGTCCGTCCGCTCACAGTCTGCGCCGCCCCGGCCACGGGGTGAAGCCGTTCGAGGGGAGTTCACCCATCCCGCACGGCGGAACTTCACCCCGCGCCCCGCGGTCCGGCCGGGGAGCGCGTCGGTACGATCGCCAAGAACCCTCCTGACGGGACCTGACATGGAACGTCGCCTGATCCATGTGATCACCCCGGGCGACCACTACTCGCCCCGGACGGGCAGCGCCGTCCCGACGGTCGTGCACGGGCTGAGCGCACACGCACCCGCCGGCACGGAGCCCACGGTGCTCGTGGCTCGCGGCACCTACCCCGACCGCTACACCAGCGCGGACGTCGTCGAGTACCTCCCTGGCACGGAGCCCGGCCGCTGGGATCGGCGGCTCGACCCGCTGCGCGGAGCGCTCGGGGTGCGGCGTGCCTCGTCCCGGCCCTGGGCGGCTGCGCTCCACGACCAGGACGAGTGGCCCCCTTCCGTCGTCGTCCTGCACAACGCGCCGCAGGCCGTGCCGCTCGTCGACACCACCCGTCACGCGGTCGTCCTCTACGCCCACAACGAGCTGCTGCGGACATACTCGCCACGCGAGGCGGCACGGACCCTGGGCGGTGTGACCGCCGTCGTGTGCGTGAGCGACTTCCTGGCAGAGCGCACGCGGCGCCGCCTGCCCCCCGCCCTGCGCGACCGCGTCGCGGTCGTCCGCAACGGGGTGGACGGCACCGTGTTCCGGCCCGGACGCCGCGATGCCTCCGCGCCCCTCGAGGTCACGTTCGTCGGGCGGACCATCGCGGCCAAGGGGCCGGACGTCCTGCTCGAGGCCGTCGCGCTGATGGATCGCGACGACGTCCACGTGACGATCGTCGGCAGCTCCGGGTTCTCCGCGACGGATCCCCTGACGCCCTACGAACGACGCGTGCGCGCCGCGGCCGAGGGTCTGCGCGACCGCGTCACCATCCGTCCGTTCCTCCCCCGGGAAGCTGTCGCGGACCAGCTCGCCACCACGGACGTGGTCGTCGTGCCGTCCGTGTGGCCCGAGCCGTTCGCCCTCACCGTGCTCGAGGGCATGGCCGCGGGAGCCGCCGTCGTCGCCTCCCGCACCGGCGGGATCCCCGAAGCCGTCGCCGACGGCGGCACGCTGGTCCCGCCCGGGGACCCCCGCGCCCTCGCCGACGCGCTGCAGGTGCTGGCCGACAGCCCCGACCGGCTCGCCGCGGAGCAGGACCGTGCGCGCCGTCGGGCGGCCGAACGGCCCTGGTCGGTCGTGTCCGCCGAGCTCGACGCCCTCCTCGCTGCCCGCCTGGACGGGCAGGTGACCGCATGATCTCCGCGCCCGTCGTCGCGGTCGTCCTGGCCACCAACCGCGGACCGGACAACCCGTTCCTCGAGGCGGCGCTCCGGTCGGTGGCGCACCAGACCCTGCGGGAGGTCGAGCTCGTCGTCGTCGACGACGGCAGCCCCCGACCTCTGGACGCCGGCCTGCTGCCCCGGGCGCCTGCCGGCACCCGGCTGCTCCGCACGCCCGGGACGGGGCCGTCCGCGGCACGCAACGCCGGCGCACGGGAGGCGCGGGGCACGCTCCTGGCATTCCTCGACGACGACGACGTGTGGGAACCCGAGCGGCTCGCCGCGCACGCGGAGGCGATGCGAGCCGACCCGGGGCTCGTCCTGACGTACTGCCGCATGCGGAGCATCGACGCCGACGGGCGCGAGATCGCCCCGCCCGACCAGGCGGCGGTCACGACGACCGCCGACGTCTTCCGGCGCCGGACGGGCGTGATGCTGCCGAACTCGGTGGTCCGGGCCGACGCCTTCCGCGCCGTCGACGGGTTCGACGAGTCCCGGCGCCTGGCCGAGGACCTGGACCTGGTGCTCCGTCTCGCCGCCCGCGGCCCGGTCGCCCGGGTCGGCGACGGATCGCTGGTCTCCTACCGCCGTCACGGCGACAACGCGACCGGCCGTCACCGTGCGCTCGCCGCGGCGATCCGCGACGTCGTGGGCGACCGGCGCACGGTGGCGCTCCGCCACGGTCAGGACGAGCTGGTGGACGCCCTCGACGAGTCGCAGAGAGCGAACGACCGGTACGCGGCCTGGTCGGCGGCGCGGGCGGCGAAGGCGGCGGCAGCGGCGGGCAGGCCTGTCACCGCCGTCCGGGAGCTCGTCTGGGCGCTGCGGTTCGCGCCCGGCGCACCCGGCCAGTGGCTGGTCAGGCGGCTCCACCGCGGCCGCGAGCCAGCCGCTGCACGTTCCGCTTGACGTCGTAGGGGAAGAACCGCCAGTTCTTGATCGTCCAGTCGCGGAGCACCACACCGGCGGCCCGCGACCGTTGCCGGACGTCGAGCGGAGCCCGGACGGCCTCGGCCAGCAACCGATGGTTGAGGTACCACTGCGGGAACGCGACGGGGCGCCGGTGCGTGCGATACGCCTGGACCTGACGGACCGGGTCCGACGCCTGCAGCTTGTTGGTCTGCTCGTCGTGGTTGCGGGCCCAGAAGAGCTGCTCCGGCACCTGCACCCACGGAGCACGCAACGCCATGCGCACGGCGAGCGCCATGTCGCCACCGTAGTAGTCCGGATGCTTGCCCATCGCCCGCAACGCCTCGGTACGGAAGACCCCGCCGTAGCCGATCGCCTGGTAGACCTCGCGTCGGAAGAAGAGTCGCACGCGATCCGCGGGAGCGAGCGAGAGGAAGTCGAGGTTCTCGTCGTCGCGCTCGCCGAGCCGCTCCCCGTCGGCGCCGATGAGGACGACTCTCGAGAAGGCGATGGTGGCCTCGGGGTGCGCCTCGAGAGCCTCCTTGCAGGCGCGGAGGTGGCCCGGCTGGACGACGTCGTCCGCCGCGTTCCACATGAACAACGGTGCCCGTGCCAGGTCGACCAGCCGGTTGAAGTTCCAGGTGACCCCACGATTGACCGGGCTGGTCACCACCGTGAAGCGCTCGTCGGCGGCCGCGAGCTCCTGCGCGATCTCGAGGGTCGCGTCGGTGGACCCGTTGTCGGCGACCACGACCTCGATCTCGTCCAGGTCTTGATCCCGCAGCGCGGTCAACGCCTCTTCCAGGTAGCGCGCGCCGTTCCAGACGGGCACCCCGACGGTCACCACCGGCGGCCGCGTCACAGCCCGAGCACCGCCTTGTGCAGAGCGAAGGCCTCCGCGAACCGGGAGCGGCACTCCACGCCCCGCATCCGCATCAGACCCTCGAACGTCGCGTGGTCCCACCAGTCGTGGTGGACCTGGGACGGGTAGCAGGCGTCCAGGATCTCGAGCTTGCGCTGCACCGTCTCCTCGTCCAGCGGGACGTACGCCGACGTCCTGCCGAGATCGCCGTCCCACTTCGGGATCTCGTAGTGCAGCACCACGGCGTCCCGCCAGACGGTGGTGACCAGCTCGCCGATCAGGCGGTGGTCCTGGTGGGCGTCGTCGCTCCGGGGGGCCAGCACCAGGTCCGGCGCCGGACACGCGTCCGCGAAGGCGTGCAGCGCGTCCTTGACCGCGCCCCAGTGCTGAGGGAGCCGACCGTCGGGCAGCCGGGCGAACCGTGCGTCGGCGCCCGGCCAGACCTCGGACGCCGCACGCCGGGCCTCGGCCTCGCGGTCCTGCGTGCCGGTCATGGTCAGGAAGGACGCCGTCGCCCCCGGCCTGCCGGACAGCCGGATCAACGTTCCCCCGCAGGCGATCTCCAGGTCGTCCGGGTGCGCGGCGAGTCCGACCACGTGCAGCGGTCCGGACCCGGGGTGCAGCTCGATCATCGGCGGGCTTCCTCCTGATGGGCGACGGGCTCCAGCCCGAGGTCGGCGCGCAGGCCGTCGGCCTGCCGACCGAGGGCGGCGCGGGCACGTCCGAGCCAGGCGGCACCTGCGGTCCCGCGCCCGGAGGTGCTGCGTCCCAGGAGGTCGACGACCTGGTCGGCCACGGTCTCAGGATCGAAGTCGGCGACGTCGTGGGCGCGGTCCGCGGCGCCCAGGTCGGTCAGGAGCCACCTCTGCTTCTCCGCATAGCCGATCGAGACCAGCGGCACACCGAGCCGGAGCCCCGCGACGAGGTTGTGGTACCGGGACGCCACCACGACGTCGCAGGCGCTGAGCACGCCGTCCAGCGCCTGCATCGACCTCGCCGGGGCCAGCACCGCACGGGGGTCGGCGGCCTGCGCGACCACCTCGGCGGCCATCGCGTCGTCGAGGCCCGCACCTCCGACGACCCGCACCTCGGCGCCCGCCGCCAGCACCCGCCCGATCAGCTCCCCCATGCGCCGGAGGTAGGCGTCGCGGTCCCAGGAGGCCTCGACGGTCCCCGTGCCGTGCGTGTCGATCACTCCGATCGCCACGCACGGGGGGCCCGACCCGGCGGACGGCGCTGCCGCGGGGTCGTCGGCCAGCACCAGGTCGGGGACGACCGGCGGACGCCGCCTGGTCAGCTCCTGCACGCACGCGGCGGATCCCCCGTCCCGCACCGTGACGATGGTGGCGCTGCGCACCACCGCGGCGAAGAGCTGCCGGGTCAGCCACGACCCGCCGGTGTCGACGCCGACGGAGAGCACGTGGAACGGGCGCCGACGCAGCCGGGCGCACAGGGCGTACCAGAACACGGTCAGGGGAACGGCGGTGGCCCGCACCGCCGACCCTTCCAGGAGCCCGGTGCCGGGAACCACCACCGCGTCGACCTCACCGACCTGGTGCCGGGCCCACCGGAGGTCTCGCCCCTTGCCGACGACGCCGCGCCAGCCCCCGCGGGGCGCCCCCGGATCGGTGAGGGACACCGCGGGGAGGCCGCGGGCCGCGTGGACGGCGTCGGGCTCCTCGGTGAGGATCGTCAGATCGGCCGACCCGGCCAGCACCGTGAGCATCGCGTCGAGGGACGCCTCGTTCCCGAGGTTGCCGATACCGAACTGCCCGAGCAGCCCGACCCGACGCCGTCGGTCGGCGCTCGGTGTGCCGCGTCCCGCCGTCGTCCCCTCAGGCGCTCGCACGGACGTGCCCCACGACGTCGGGGACGTCGACCTCGGGCACCCTGCGCACCTGGTGCTGCGTCCCTGCGTCCCAGACGGCCCACGGCCGGTTGCCGACACGGTTCATCTCGTCCAGCGCGGACCGCTCCTTGAGCGTGTCCATCGGGGCCCAGAAGCCCTCGTGCGGGTGGACGCGGAAGCGTCCGTCGCGAGCGGCCCGGACGCACGCGTCCATCACGAGGTCCTCGCCCTCGTTCAGGTAGTCGAAGATGCCCTGACGCAGCACGAAGTAGCCACCGTTGATGCACATGCTCATACCGGCCACCGGCTCGAGGTCCTGCATGGTGCCGTCGGGCTCGAAGCGCACCACGTGGAACGAGTCCTGGGGCGCGACGGCCATCAACGAGCCGACGGCGTCGGTCTGCAGGAAGTCGTCGACGATCGTGTCCATCGGCGCGTCGGTGAGCACGTCCCCGTAGTTGGCCAGGAACACCTCGTCGTCGTCGAGGTAGCGCCGCACACGACGCAGTCGTTCACCGATCGCGGTGTCCATGCCGGTGTCGACGAACGTGATGCGCCACTCGCTGATGTCGCTGCCGAGCAGCTCGATCTGCTCGCCGCCCTTGGTCAGGACGAAGTCGTTGGAGTGCGTCTCCTGGTAGTCGAGGAAGTAGTCCTTCACGGCGTTCGCGCCGTAGCCGAGGGCCAGGACGAACTCCGTGTGCCCGAAGTGCGCGTAGTACTTCATGATGTGCCACAGCACCGGGCGCGAACCGATCGGCATCATCGGCTTGGGGAGCGAGTCGTGGCCGGACCGCATGCGCATCCCCAGCCCCCCGCAGAACAGGACGACCTTCATGGCTTGACCTCCTGGGTCGGCGCCCCCAGGTCAGGCAGGCGACGTGGTGCGGCGTGCGTGCGTAGTGCGGGCGCCACCGGCCGGCCCCGGAGGAACCCGTCGGTGGTGCCGTTGTCGAGAGCCTTGGCGTAGACGACGCAGGCCCGTGCCACGGCCTCGACCGTGAGGTCGACGTCGTCGTCGGTGTGCGCGGCGGAGACGACGAACGACTGCCCCAGCACGCCGTGGCGGAGCAGCTCCTGCAGGAACAACGCCCGGAAGGCCTGGCTGGGTTCGCCCTGCGGGTCCCGGGTGCCGAAGACGAGGCAGGACGCCCGGCCGCCGACGGTCACGTGGTCGGCGACGCCGGCGGCGGCCGCGACCTCCTCGACCCCGCGGCGCAGCCGCTCGCCCTGACGTTCCATGATGCCGACGACGTCGTGCTCGGCGTAGGCGTCCGAGACGGCGAGGTAGGCGGCGAGCCCGGTCGTCTCCGCGCCGTGCGTCGTCGACAGCAGGAACACGCGGGGGCGCGCGGTGTCGAGGCCCCCGAGCTCCATCAGGTCGCGCTTGCCGGCCAGGGCGGAGACGGCGAACCCGTTGCCGAGCGCCTTGCCCCACGTCGACAGGTCGGGGATGACGCCGTACACCTGCTGGGCGCCACCGGCGTGCCAGCGCATCCCGGTGATCATCTCGTCGAGGACCATGACGGCGCCGTGCTCGGTGGCGAGACCGCGCACGCCCTCGAGGAAGCCCGGGGCGGGCTCGGCGCCCCCGGTCGCCGCTTCGAGGAACACGGCGGCCACCTGCCCGCGGTGCTCCTCGAGGACCCGGCGCAGCGAGTCGAGGTCGTTGTAGGCGAACCCGACGGTGAGGTCGCGCCCGGCGCCGGGGATGCCGGCGTCCATCCCGGTGGTGGAGATGAACCAGTCGTCGACGGAGAAGAACGGCTGGCTGCTGCAGATCGCGACCATCGCACGGCCGGTCGCAGCACGGGCGAGCCTGAGAGCCGCCGTCGTCGCGTCGGAGCCGTTCTTGGCGAACTTCACCATGTCCGCCCCGGGAACCGTCTCGAGGAACCGTTCCGCAGCCTCCAGCTCCCGGACAGAGGGACGCGAGAAGCTCACACCGTCGACGGCGGCGCGGGTCACGGCGTCGACCACCGGCCGGTAACCGTGGCCGAGCGTGACGCTGCGCAAGCCCATGCCGTACTCGACGTACCAGTTCCCGTCGACGTCCTGCACCCGCGCGCCGACACCGCGCACCAGGACCGGTGCGACCCCCTCGGGATACTGGTCGGAGCCGCGCGCGTAGGTGTGCGCGCCACCGGGGACGAGGCGGTGCAGCCGCTCCTGCGCGGCGGCAGAACCTGTCCAGGTGGTGTGCCGCGGAGCCGGCGTGAGACGCCCGGAGATCTCCTGGGGACTTGCCGTGCGGGTCGCACCCATCGTTGGCCTCCAGTCCGCCCGTTCTCCCAGACCATTGTTCGTGCACGAACCGAGCAGCCTCAACGGCCTGACGCCAATTCACCCGGGTGAGGAGCGGTCCGGGCGGGTGCCCGCTGGCTGCTCGTAGGCCGACCGCCTAGCCTCGAGCCATGCGTGTCGAGACCACCCGCCTCGCCGGGCTCCTGCGCCTGGTGCCCACCCCGCATCGCGACGAGCGCGGATTCTTCACGCGCACGTTCGACGACGCCACCGCGCGCGAGGCGGGCATCGACCCCGCGGCGTTCGTCCAGGACTCGCAGTCCCGCTCGCACCAGGGTGTCGTGCGCGGCATGCACGGACGCGTGGGGTCGGGCGAGGCCAAGCTGGTCCGGGTGGCCCACGGCGCCGTGCTCGACGTCGTGGTGGACGCGCGACCCGGGTCACCGACGTTCGGCCAGGCGGAGTCGGTCGTGCTCGACGACGACACCTTCGTGTCGCTGTACATCCCGCGGGGATTCCTCCACGGCCACCAGACCCTGACGCCGACGGCGGACGTCTGCTACCGCATCGACGCCGAGCACGACCCCACGGAGGACGTCGCCGTGCACCATCTGGACCCCGACCTGGCCATCGCCTGGCCGGCGGAGATCACGACGGTCAGCGAGCGCGACCGCGCCGCGGGGTCGTGGGCGCAGCTCACCGGTCGCCTCAGCGCGTCGTGACCCCGTCGGGGGCGACGACGACCGGAGCGGGCTCGGCCACGACCCAGCTCCCGCCGGACGCCTCCACCTCGGGGTAGGCCCGGCGCACCTCGTCCAGCAGGTCGGGGACGAACAGCACCACCCATCGGGGCCTGAGCCCGCCCAGCGCGGCCGGCTCGACGATCGGGATCCGCGGTGCACCGTCGGCCCCTGCGGTCCCCGGCATCGACAGGCCGTGCTTGGCGGCCGACGCGTCGACCACCGCGCGCACGTCGCGACCTGTCACCCCCGCCGCGGCCAGCAGCGCCACCGCCCGGGAGGCCGCTCCGTAGCCGACGATCCCCTCCGCGCAGTGGTCGTCCACCCACGCCCGCAGCGCCGTCGCCGTCGTGGTGACCTCGGCCTGCAACCGTCCCACGGCGTCGGGGTCGGTCACCCCGGCGGCCCGCTCGTCGTCCAGGACCTGATCGAGGTCCGCGAGCGCCGCGGACCCGGCATGCTCCGCGGCACGCCGCGACCCGGCCGGCACCAGTGCCAGCACCACCGTGCCGCCGTACAGCGCGTACCGCCACAGCCCCACCGGCACGAGGCCGACCTCCCGGGCGGCGCGCACGAGCCAGGTCACCGAGTAGTAGGCGTAGTGCCCGTGCCGCAGCGCGTTCCAGGCGCTCGTGCGCAGGATCGTGCCGAGCGGGTGGACGTGCAGGGCGAGCACCCCCTCGGGGGCGAGGCGGCCGGCCCGGTCCGCGAGGGCGGCCCGCTGGTCGGCGTCGTGCATCATGCCGAGCGAGTCGACGAGGAGGTCGACCCGCTGCTCGTCGTCGGCACCCGGCTCGTCCGGGACGATCGTCAGGCCGCGCTCGGCGAGCTGGCCCAGCCAGGAACCCCCGTGGGGGCTGGGCTGCTCGGCCACCCGGGCACCCGAGGCCGCCAGGCCGGCGGCGGCGAGGTCGTCGACCGCCTCACGGGCCTGCGCGACGAGGGCTGCCGGCTCGATCCCTCGCGGCTCGTCGGCGTCGGTCGGGTCCTCCTCGAGCTGTGCCAGGCCGCACCCGGCGCACAGGACCATCCGCAGCGGGTACACGTCGTCCGCTCCCGTGGCCCCGGCGGGAGGGAACGCGTCGGCCGCGGGCTGCTCGCCCAGGTCGAGCACGACGGAGCCGTCGTCCGTCCCGCACCACCGGCACCGCCAGGACGTGACCGGCCGGGCGCCCATCACGTCCCCGGCTCGAACACCTCGAGGTGCGGGAGCGCGACGACCAGCTTCCCGCCCCAGTCGGCGACGGGGGCGAGCTGTGCCGAGATCTCCTTCCGGAGGTTCCACGGCATGATGACGACGTAGTCGGGTCGTGCCGCGTCGAGCGCCTCGGGCGCGTGCACGGGGATGTGCGTGCCGGGCAGGAACCGGCCGTGCTTGTACGGGTTCCGGTCGACCGCGAACTCCAGGAGGTCGGCCCGCACGCCGCAGTGGTTGAGCAGCGTGTTGCCCTTGCCCGGCGCCCCGTAGGCCACGACCCGCTTGCCGGCGCGGCGTGCGTCCAGCAGGAACGACACGAAGTCGTCGCGCACCTGCGCCACCTGCTCGGCGAACCCGTCGTGCCCCTCGACGCTGTGCAGGCCGAAGTCGGCCTCGGCGGCGAGCACCTCGGCGACCGCCGCCGTCGGGACGACGCGCCCGGACTCCACGGCCTCCGTCGGGGCCGACCAGGTGCGCAGCGACCCGCCGTGGCTGGCGAGCTCCTCGACGTCGACCACCGTCAGCCCGGCCGCCGCGAGCACCCGCTGCGTGGTCAGCAGCGACAGGTAGGAGAAGTGCTCGTGGTAGATCGTGTCGTACTCGTTGCCCTCGATGAGGCGCAGCAGGTGCGGGATCTCGATCGTGACCCGGCCGTCGTCGGCCACGAGGGCCCGCAGCCCCTTCGCGAAGTCGACGATGTCGGGCACGTGGGCGAACACGTTGTTCGCCACGACGAGGTCGGCCGGTCCGTGCTCGGCGCGGACCGTGCGGCCGCTCTGCTCCCCGAGGAACTCCACGAGCGTCGGGATCCCCTTCGCCACGGCCGCCTCGGCGACCGTGCGGGACGGCTCGATGCCCAGGCAGCGGATGCCCTGCGCCTGCACGTGCTGCAGCAGGTAGCCGTCGTTGCTCGCCACCTCGACGACGAACGACGACCCGGCGTCGAGGCCGAGCCGGTCGGTCGCCTTCTCGACGTACTGGCGGGCGTGCTCGACCCAGCTCGTGGAGAACGAGGAGAAGTAGGCGTAGTCGTCGAAGATCTCCGTCTCGGCGACGTAGGCGGGGAGCTGCACCAGCAGGCACTGCGTGCAGATCCGCACGTTGAGCGGGTAGAAGGTCTCCCCCTGGTCGATCTGGTCCGCCCGCAGGATCGCCTCGCACGGCGGGGACATGCCGAGGTCGACGAACGTGCGCGTCAGCTCCGCGCCGCACAGGCGGCACGCCGGCGCCGACGCCGCGAGCCCGGCAGCGGCCGCCGCGGACGCCGTCGCCGTCATGCCGCCACCACCATGCGCAGCGAGGCGAGGTCCAGGCGGCCGGCGGCCGCCAGCTCCTGGATGCGGTGCAGCCGGACGAACGTCTGCTCGAAGTCCTCGGTGGTCAGGCCCCGCTGGCGCATGTCCCGCCACAGCTCCTCGATGCCGTCCCGCACGGTCCAGCGGGGGTCGGCCGCCGGCAGCAGGCTGCGGATCTTGCCGAAGTCGACGCGGTAGTTGCGGGCGTCGGCCCCCGCCCCCGGCGCGAAGGTCACGGGCGCCCCGGTGACGTCGGCGACCTGCTCGGCCACGGTGCGGATCTGCACGACGTCCTCGTCGCGGCCCACGTTGAACGCCTGGTCGTGCACCACCTCACGCGGCGCCTCGAGCGCGGCCAGGAAGGCCCGCGCGATGTCCTGGACGTGCACCAGCGGCCGCCACGGCGAGCCGTCGGACTGCAGCCGCACCTCGCCCCGCGTGAACGCCGTGCCCGTGAGGTTGTTGACGACGATGTCGGCCCGCAGCCGCCGCGACGACCCGTACGCCGTCGCGTTGCGCAGGTACGTGGGGCTGAACGAGTCGTCCGCGAGCGGGGAGATCCCCTGCTCCGCGCGTACCTTCGACTCGCCGTACGGCGTGACCGGGTGGAACGGGCTCTGCTCGTCCACCGGTGCGTCCCCCGCCGCGCCGTACAGGGAGCACGACGACGAGAACAGGAAGCGCGGCACGCCCGCGGCCTTCGCCGCCTCGGCCATGTGGACCGCTCCGCCCGCGTTCACCGAGAAGGTCGCGTCCGGTGCGAGGTGCCCGATCGGGTCGTTGCTGATCGCCGCGAGGTGGACCACCGCGTCGAAGCCCTCGAGGTCCTCCGGCCGCGCGTCCCGGACGTCGCCGGTGCGCTGCTCGTAGTCCGCGGCGGGCGTCCCGAAGTCGCAGCCGTCGTACCACCCGACGTCGAGGCCGACGACCTCGTGCCCGTGGGCCCGCAGGAGCGGTACCAGGACGGCACCGACATAGCCCCGGTCGCCGTCGACAAGAACCCTCATGGCAGTCTCCTCCGGTCACGGAACGGCATCGCGTCGACAGTAACCAGAAGCCTCGAGGGCAGGACAGGCGTGGAGCGGGTGGAAAAGCGCCCCGGCCGGGTGAACCGCGGCACGGTGGCACGGGTGAAGTTCGGGCGCGCACCGGGTGATTCACCGGCACCTCCGTTCCACGGTCCGGGCGCGCAGGGGACGATCGTCGTCATGAAGGTCCTCCGCGTGTCGCACAGCGCTGTCGTCGACGCGTGGCGCGAACGCGAGCGCGCGCTGCGCCGCCGCGGCGTCGACGTCCGGTTGCTGACGGCGCGCTCGTGGGACGAGGGGGGCTCGCGAGTCCGGCTGGTCGCCCGGCCGGGCGAACCCGTCCGCGGGGTGCGGACCGCCGGTCGGCACCCTGCGCTCTTCGTCTACGACCCGTTCGCCCTGTGGCGCGCGCTGGGCCACGACTGGGACCTCGTCGACGTCCACGAGGAGCCGTTCGCCCTGGCGACGGCGGAGGTCCTGGCCCTGCGCCGGCTCCGGGCGCTGCTGGGTCGGCGCCCGGCACCGCCTGTGGTCCTGTACTCGGCGCAGAACCTGCGCAAGCGCTACCCGTGGCCCTTCCGCTGGCTCGAGGCCCACGCGCTGCGGACCGCCGCGGGCGTGTCGGTCTGCAACGAGCAGGCGGGGCGCATCTGCACCGACAAGGGCGCCACCGGTCGGGTCGAGACGATCCCCCTGGGCGTGGACCCGGCACACTTCTCCCCCGCCGCGCCGGTCCCGTCGCAGGACGGCGGACGCCCGTGGCGGGTGGGCTACGCCGGGCGCCTCGCCGACCACAAGGGTGTCGACGTCCTGCTGCGGGCCGTCGCGGGAGAACCTGACCTCCGGCTCGAGCTGGCCGGGGACGGACCGGCCCGCCGGAGGCTGGAGGACCAGGCCCGGACGGCGGGACTGGACGTGCGCTTCCACGGGGCGCTCGACGGCGACGCCCTCGTGGCGTTCTACCGCTCGCTCGACGTCCTCGTGGTGCCGTCCCGCGAGACGCCTGGCTGGACCGAGCAGTTCGGCCGGGTCGCGGTGGAGGCCATGGCGTGCGGAGTCCCCGTGGTGGCCACGGAGACCGGGGCGCTGCCCGACGTCGTCGGCGGCGCCGGACTGCTCGTGCCGCCCGACGGCCCGTCGGCCCTGCGGTCCGCGCTGCTGCGTGTGCGGCACGAGCCGGGGCTCGCCGGCCGGCTGCGGGCCGCGGGGGCCGACCGCGCGGCGTCGTGCTCGTGGCAGGAGGTCGCCCGGCGCTACCACGACCTCTACAGCGAGGTGACCTCCGCCCGGACCCCGAGCGACGTCGTGACCGCCGCACCGGCCCCGCCGGAGGTCGTCGTCGTCGCCTACGGTGCGCCGCACCTCGTGCGCACGGCGCTCGAGCCGCTGGCCGGCAAGCTCACGCTGACCGTCGTCGACAACTCCTCGATGCCGCAGATCCAGGAGATCACCGAGGGCCTCGGCGGTCGCTACCTCGACCCCGGTCGCAACGGGGGCTTCGCCGCCGGCGTCAACCACGCCCTCGCGCACCGGCAGGAACCGGGCGCCGACGTCCTGCTGCTCAACCCGGACGCCGTGGTCGGCCCCGACGACGTCGTCGCCCTCCAGGCAGCCCTGCACGCCCGGCCGCGAACGGCGAGCGTCGGCCCGGCGCAGGTCGGTGCCGACGGCTCGCCGGCGCGGGTGGTGTGGCCCTACCCCTCACCGACGGCGACATGGGTCGAGGCGCTCGGGTTCGGCGCGCTGCGCCGCACGCCCGCCACGCGGTCCTTCGTCATCGGGTCGGTGCTGCTGCTGAGGGCAGAGGCGCTGGACGAGGTGGGCGGCTTCGACGAACGGTTCTTCCTCTACGCCGAGGAGACCGACTGGGCCTACCGCGCCAACCGGGCCGGGTGGCGGCACGCCGTCGTCCCCGAGGTGCACGCGCTGCACCTCGGCGGAGCGACCAGCGACGACCCGGGCCGGCGCGACGTCCACTTCCACGCCTCGCAGGAGCACTTCCTGCGCAAGCACCACGGCGCCCTCGGCTGGCAGGTGGCGCGCGCAGGGGCCGTCGTGGGCGCGGTGTCCCGCGCGGTGCTGCTGGACGGGGAACGCGGCGCGGCCGCCCGCCGTCGGCTGCGGTCCTACGTCCGGGGCCCGGCCCGCACCGAAGCGCTGCTGCGCCGGACGTCCGCCCGAGCGGTCGGGGCCTCGTGATCCGGCGTTCGATGGCCTGGCTCGCGGGGGTCGCCGCGGTGACGGTGGTGCTCGTCGGCGTCGGCGCCCTCGTCCCGGACTACGCACCGTTCGCCGTCGCCGCGGCGGCGCTGGTGCTCGTCGTCGGCCTGACGCTCTACGAACCGGTCGCGCTGCCGGTCCTGGCGATGCCGGCGCTCGTCGTCGTCGAACGCGTCGGCAGCGGCGCTCTCGACCTGTCGATGTCTGACTTCGCGCTCTTCGCCGCCTTCTGGTTCGCGCTGTTCCTCGCCCCGCGCCCCTACTCCCGACCGATGCGCTCGATGCTGTGGCTCTCCGCCGTCTACCAGGTCGGCACGCTGTTCACGGTCATCGTCAACCCCTACCAGTCCAACACCGTCGAGTGGTTCCACGCCTGGCTGTCCGCGGGTGGGGCGCTCGTCGTGGGCTGGGCCGTGGGGCGTGCCGGGCGGGCACGGCTCGCCCTCTCGCTGTTCCTCGGGGTGTGCCTCGTCATCTCCGCCCTGACCTGCCTCGTCGCGGTGCAGCAGCTCGCCGCCGGAGCGACCGGACCGGTCTACCTCGACTGGCCCTACCCGATGCACAAGAACCTCATCGGGTCCGTGGTGGCCTTCGCCGCCCTCGTGGCGTACGCCCGGCCGTGGTGGGTCGGCTGGCCACGGTGGTTCGCGCAGTCGGCCTTCTGGCTCTGCTCCCTGGCGGTGCTCGCGTCCCAGGCCCGGCAGGCGCTCGTCGGCCTGGCCGTGGGCGTCATCCTCATCACCCTGCGGGCCGACCCGGACCGCAAGCGCTCCAAGCTCATCCTGCTCGCCGCGATCCCCGCGATCTACTTCGTGTGGGGCGCGGTGCAGGAGCAGCTCTCGCAGGACAACGAGTTCAACTCCGCCAACCAGCGGCTGACCTGGTACCAGGACGCCATCGAGGTCTGGCAGAGCAGCCCGTGGTTCGGCGTGGGCCTGCGCTGGTGGACGGCCGACCGCACGGAGTTCGTGTTCCAGCCCCCCAACGCCGAGCTGGAGATGTTGTCCTCCGCCGGGATCGCGGGGCTCGCCGGGTTCCTCGTGCTGTTCCTCGGCGGGCTGATCGTGCTCTGGCGGATCGATCCGCGGTTCGGCACGCTCGCGTTCTCGATCCTGCTGATGCGGCTGATCCAGGGGCAGTTCGACCTGTTCTGGACCGCGGTCGTGGTGTCCGTGCCGTTCGCCGTCATCGGCGTCTGCCTCGGCGCCGAGGACTACGCCCGTGCGCGCCGCGAGGCGCGGGAGCAGACCGGTCAGGCACTGCCCGTGGACGAGCTGCGGTCGGTGCAGGAGATGGCGGCCCGATGAAGATCCTCCAGATCGCCCCGACCATCGGCCCCGGGACGGGTGTCGGTGCGGTGGCCCATCACCTCGAGCAGGAGTGGCGTGCGGCCGGCGTGGACGTCGACCGCTTCACCCTGGACGACGCGCGCGGTGGCTGGCTCCCCGAGCCCGGCCCCGGCCTGCGCGGCCGGCTGGTCCTGCTCGGCCGGGTGGTGTGGTTCTCCACGGTCGGGTCGCTGCTCGCGCGGCGCAGGCTCGCCCGCGAACCGGGCACGGTCGGGGTGTGCCACAACGACGCCCTCGCCGGCGACGTCTACGTCAACCACGGGATCCTCCGCGTGGCCATGGCCGCGCGCGGAGGCTACGCGTGGCGCATGCTGCGCAACCCGCTGCACCTGTTCACGTCCGTGCGCGACACCTGGCGCTACCGGAGCGGGACCCACCGCGTCGTCGTGAACCTCACGCCGGCCGAGCGCGACGCGCTGGTCAGCACCTACTCCCGGGTGCGGGCGCGGACCCAGGTCATCGGCAACGGCGTCGACGTCGAGAGGTTCCGCCCGCCCACGGCCGCGGAGCGCGGGCGCGCACGGGCCGGCCTTCCCGACGGCGCGACGAACGTCGTGTTCGTCGGGCACGAGTTCGCCCGCAAGGGGCTCCCGCTGGTCCTCGAGGCCGTCGTCGACCTGCCCGGCGTCCACGTCACGGTCGTGGGAGGCACCAGCACGATGCTCGACGCCCTGCGCCGCGACGTCCGCCGGCTCGGGATCGCCGACCGCGTGCACCTCGCCGGCCAGGTCGTGGACTCCCGACCGTTCCTGCACGGCGCCGACCTCCTCGCCCTCCCCAGCGCCTACGAGGCGAACGCCCTGGTCGTGCTCGAGGCCCTCGCGTGCGGTGTCCCGGTCGTGGCGACCCCGGTCGGCTACGCACCCCAGGTGGTCCGTGACGGCGTCGACGGATATCTCGTCGATCGCACCGTCGAGGACGTGCGACGGGGCGTCGCGGCGATCGGCGGGGCGACCCCCGGCGAACGGGCGGCGCTCGGGCGCGCCGCGCGCCGGGAGGCCGAGGCGCACACGTGGGGCCGCGTGGCCGGGCAGTACCTGGACCTGTTCCGCTCGCTCGCCCGCGGTACCGACCGGACGGCGGCCCGCTGATGCGGATCGTGCACGCCGTCCGGTCCGACGGCTTCGCCGGGGTCGAGCGGCACGTGTCCCGCCTCGCGGCCGCCCAGGCCGCAGCAGGGCACGACGTGCGCGTCGTCGGGGGCGCCACCGAACGGATGGCCGCGGCGGTCGCCGACCCGTCGGTCCGCCTGGTCCCCGCCGCGACCACGGCGGACGTGGTCCGGGCGTTGCGGGCCGCCACCGACGCCGACGTGGTCCACACGCACATGACGGCCGCCGAGGTCGCGGCGGCGCTCGCCGCCTGGACGACGCTGCCGGGCCGGTTCCCCCCGGTGGTGACCACCCGCCACTTCGCCCGCCCGCGCGGGTCGGGACCGCTGGGGGGCCTGGCCGCCGCGCTGGCGCGCAGGACGGTCCGGGCACAGCTGTCGATCAGCGAGTACGTCGCTGCCCACGTCGACGGCACCAGCACCGTGGTTCCCCCCGGGATCCCCGGGCGCCCCGACGGCCCCGTGGCCGCGCAGCGGCTCCCGGTGGTGCTGATGGCCCAGCGGCTCGAGCCGGAGAAGCGTGCCGACGTCGGGCTCGAGGCGTTCGCGAGCTCCGGGCTCGCGGCCGGCGGGTGGCAGCTCCTGGTGGCGGGCGACGGCTCACGACGACCCGCTCTCGAGGAGCAGGCGCACCGGCTCGGGCTCGACGGGTCGGTGACGTTCCTCGGGGAGCGCGCGGACGTCGACGCGCTGATGTCGCAGGCGGCGCTGTTCCTCGCACCCTGTCCCGTCGAAGGGCTGGGGCTGAGCGTCCTCGAGGCGATGGCGGACGGGCTGCCCGTCGTCGCCGCCGGCGCCGGGGGGCACGTCGAGCTGCTCGAGGGCCTCGATCCGCTGGCCTGCTACCCGCCACAGGACCCCGCCCTGGCGGGCAAGCACCTGGCGGAGCTGGCCGCCTCCCCGGAGCGTCGCGACGCCTACGGCCGGGCCGCCAGGCAGCGTCAGCACCGGTACTTCTCGCCCGCGGCGCAGGCGTCCGCCACAGAGGCGGTGTACCGCCAGGTGCTGGGGTCCGCCCGGCGTGCGGGGGCACGACCGCAGCCGGGCACCGGGCACGACGTCGTGGTCGTCTCGCTGGAGGACTGGGACCTCGTCCGACGACGCAACCAGCACCTGGTCACCGAGCTGCTGCGGACGGACCCCGACCTGCGGGTCCTGTTCGTCGAACCGCCCGCCGACCCCCTGCACCAGCTCAGCCGGCGGTCGCGGCCGCGCGCGGGCCGCGGTCTGCACCGACCGCCCGCCGGCGAGCCTGGCGCCGATCGGCTGCGGCTGTACCAGCCGACCAAGCTGCTGCCCCGGCGCATCGACCCGCGCGCCGACGAGCGCCTCGCACGCGGCGTCCGGCGGGCCGCCCGCACCCTCGGGTTCGACGCGCCGGTGCTCTGGGTGAACGACCCGGCCGCGGCCACCCTGGTGCGGTCCAGCGGCTGGCCGGCGCTCTACGACGTCACGGACGACTGGGCCGCCGCCGAGCGCACGCCTGCCGAACGCGCACGGCTCGACGCCGACGAGGACCTGCTGCTGAGCCGGTGCGTCGCGGTGACCGTGTGCTCGCCGGACCTGCTCCGCACCAAGGGCGGACGACGGCGAGAGCTCGGTGGCGACGACGCGCTCCTCGTCACCAACGGGGTCGACGTCGAACGGTACCGGTCACCGGTCGCCCGGCCGTCCGACCTGCCCGACGGACCCGTCGCCGTCTACCTCGGCACCGTCCACCCCGACCGGTTCGACGTCCCGCTCCTGGTCCGGACCGCCCGGGCCGTCGCCGGGGAGGCGACGGTCGTCGTCGTCGGACCCGTCGTCGACGTCGCACCCGCCGTACGGGCGACGGTGCGGGACGCCGGGGTCGTCCTGCTCGGCCCCAGGCCCTGGACCGCCGTGCCCGCCTACCTCCAGCACGCCGACGTGCTGCTGGTCCCGCACCTCGTCAACGACTTCACGGCGAGTCTCGACCCGATCAAGCTCTACGAGTACCGGGCGGTGCGCCGACCCGTCGTCGCCACGCCGGTCGCCGGTTTCCGGGACGCCACCGACCCGCTGGTCACCAGCAGCGACGCCGCCGGTTTCCCCGCCGCGGTGCGAGGGGTGCTGCAGGGCCGCCGGCCCGCGGACGGCGGAGGGGCGGACGACATCCCGACCTGGCGCGACCAGGCGGCTCGGATGGCCGGGGTCATCGACGCCCTGCGGCGGCGCGGCCCCACACAGCGGTGACCACCGCAGCGGTCCGTCCCACGGCGAACCGCTCCACGGCCACCTCACGCGCCCGCCGCGCCCGCTCACGCGCCGCGACGGGATCGTCCAGGACCGCCAGGACCCCGGCCGCGAGAGCGTCGACGTCGCCGGTCTCGACCAGCACCCCGAGATCGCCGTCCGGGTGGGACAGGATCTCCGGCACGCCGCCGGCCCGGGTCGCGACGACCGGTACCCCGCGCACCATCGCCTCGACGACCACCTGCCCGAAGGGCTCGGGAACCGGGGACGCGTGGACGCAGACGTCGAACCGGTCGAGCTCCTCGGCCGGGCTCTCGACGTGCCCGGCCCACTCGACGTGGGCGTCGACACCGAGCCGTTCGGCCTCGGTCCGGACCTCGCGGGCGTGGTCCCCGGCACCGAACAGCGCCCCGCCCACGACCCTCACGGTCGCCCGCGGGTACCTGGCCAGGACGGCGGGCAGCGCGCGGACGAGCTCGAGCTGCCCCTTCGTCGGGCTGACCCGACCGACGATCCCCACCACGGGCGCGTCCCGTGGTGTGTCGTGTGGCCCGTCGTGTGGTGCGTCCGGTGACATCTGGTCGGCAGAGAAGCCCGGGTAGGCGATGGTCGCGTGCCGCGGCAGCGTCCGCGCGGTGGCCCGGGAGTTCGCGATCACGGCGCGAGGGAGGTACGCGGCGACACGGACGAGGGAGACCAGCGGGCGCGGCAGGTAGTCGGGGGCGATCCGGTCGTGGACGTACCAGACGACCGGTCGTCCGGCCAGGGTCGCAGCGAGCGTCCCGAGCAGGTCGGCCTTCAGCGACGTCGTGTGGACCACGTCAGGGCGCAGGCGCCGCAGGAGGCGGACCAGCCGGACCAGGAACGACACCGTTCCCCGGACGCGTCGGAGCCCCCCGAGCCCGCCGCGCAGGACGTCGCGACGGCCGACCGTCGCCACCTCGGGATCCAGCTCGAGCACGTCGACCGGCACACCGACGGCCAGCAGAGCGGGGCGCAAGGGTCCGTCGGCGAACAGCACGGCACGGACGCTGACGTCCGGGCCGAGCGCCGCGCAGAGCCGCACCAGCGCGAGCTCCGCACCGCCGGGTGCCGCCGTGTGGTCCAGCACCAGCACCCGCACGGGGGCGGGCGGCGGGCCGTGACCGGGGGCCGTGCTCACCGACGGGACGGGCGGGGTCCGTCCACCGGCTCGGGAGCGCTGCCTGCCCCGACGACGGCCGGGCTGTCGGCGGACCGGTCGGCCGCGCTGCTGCTCGTGCTCCCTTCACGCGGCGTGACGACGGCGTCCCACGCCGGGACCTGGTTCGACGACGGCGCCGGCCCCGCCGTCGCGGGCTCGGCTGCCGCACTCTCCTGGTCGGGTACCGGCGCGGGGTCCGAGCGGCGCACGAGCGAGCGCACCCGCGACGGGGCGCCGTCGTCCTCGCCGTACGTCGAGGCGTAGAGCATCCTGCGGTCGCTCTTGACCCCCTCGAGCGCGACACCCGTGAGCCGGACGTTCGTCGTCCGGAGTCGCTCGGCCGCCTCGCGGAGCACGGCGGCGTCCGTCCGGCCCGCGGACGCGATGAGCACCACGCCGTCGGCGTACCGCCCGAGGATCGTCGCGTCCGCGGCGGCGAGCACCGGCGGTGCGTCGATGACCACGACCTCCGCCCGTTCCCGCAGGCCGTCGATCATCGCCGTGGCCCGCGCCGTCGCGAGGAAGTCCGCGGGGTCCATCGCGTCCTCGGTGATCGTGAGGACGCCGAGGTTGGGCACCTTCGTGCCCCGCACGCCCTTCCGTCCACCGTGCCAGCCGTCCGGGAACGGCAGCATCCGGTCGAGCTGTGGGCGGCGCAGGTCGGCGGAGACGGCGATGGTCCGCCGGCCGCTCAGCGCGAAGGACGCCGCGAGGTTCGCAGCGATGAAGGACCGTGGCGCATGAGGGTCCGCCGCGGTGACGGCGATGACCATCGGCTCGGACGAGTCCAGCGAGACCTGCACGGAGGTCCGCAGCTCTCGGATGGACTCGGTGAACGGCGTGGCGACCTTGCTCGAGACGGGCAGCATCTGCGACGCGGCGAAGTCGCGTCGGGCGTCGCGCACGGAGTAGAGCTCGGCGAGCACCGGCGCGTCGGCGAGCCGTGCGGCCTCGCTGGTCGTGCGGACGCGGAAGTCGAGACCGCGCCGGGCGAAGGCCAGCCCGATGCCCGCGAGCAGTCCCACCAGCGCGGCGACGGCGACGACGACTGCGGGGGCCGGCCCGAGTTCTGTCGCTCCCTCGGCCGGCGCGACCACCTCGGCCGGCTCGGTGATCGACCCGAGGGTGTTGAAGCGCTCGGTGAGCGTCGTGTACTCCGTCACGATCGTGTCCTGCTCGGCGAGGGCGAGCGGGTCCTCAGGCCGGCGTTCGATCCGTTCGGTGACGCCCTCGAGCTGCTCCGAGAGAACGTCGCGGCGTTCGTCGAGGATGGCGAGCTGCTCCTCCTGGAGGACCGGCACGTGCGCGACGTACGCCGCGGCGACGGCGTTCGCGATCGCCACCGAGCGCGCCGGATCGGTCGTCTCGGCGCTGACCGTGACGACCGAGGCGTCCTCGTCGTCGCCGCCGACGGTCACGACCGCCGAGAGATCGGGTGCGGAGGTCTCCCCCACCTCCTCGGCCGCCGCTTCCAGGACCGGTGCTGCCAGGGCGTCGTCGGCAGAGGTGTCGACCGTGACCTCGACGAGCTCCTCGCTGCTGCCCTGAGCCGTCTGCACCCCGAGGACCTGCACCTCGGCGCTGGCGCTGTACATCGTCTCCTGGCGGTCGAGGTAGACCAGCGCGCCGGCCACGACCACCACGACGGCGGCCAGCACCAGGTACTTGGCCGTCCACACCGTGCGCAGGAACTCTCTGATGGTCATGAGGCGTCCTTTCCCGTCATCGGCCCGCACCGGCCGTCGTGCGTTGTTCAGCGACGACGGCCTGGAGCCGGTCCTCGAAGCGCGCGGCCGAGAACCGGTCCACGTGCTCGGCGATACGCGCCTCGTCCCACCGCGACGACGCCGCGAGCTCGATCGCGGCGGAGACGAGGTCGGCGCGCGGCGCGTCGAAGAAGACCCCGTTGACCCCGGCGACGACCGTGTCCAGGTATCCCCCGTCGTGCAGGACGACGCTCGGACGGCCGAACGCCCCGGCCTCGAGCGGAGACAGCCCGTAGTCCTCGTACGAGGCCGCCACGAGCAGGGAGGCGTGGCGGTACAGCCAGCGCAGCGTCGCGTCGTCCACGCGACCCATCAGGTGCACGCGCCCGGTACCGCCGCTGCGCGCTGCGAGCGTGGCGAGGCGAGCGCGGTCCGGTCCGGCGCCCACCACGACCAGCTCGCGGCCCGCCGCCTGTGCCGCCTCGATGACGACGTCGACGTTCTTGTAGGGCAGCAGCCGTGCGACGCAGAGCAGGAATCCGGGCTCGAGGGCCGGCACCTCCTGCTCGGGCCCGACGGGCAGCATCGCGGGCGGCGGCGGCAGGACCTCGGCATCGATGCCGTACGCCTCACGGACGGCGCGCTGCGTGACGGTGGAGTTCACGAGGTAGGCGTCCGCCCGGCCCGCGGCCGCGACGTCCCAGCGTCGCAGCCCGGGGGTGACGGCTCCGAGGCCGGCCGCGACGACGGCGCGTCGCGCGCTGCGGGCCAGGCCCCCTCCGGGGGGCCCCAGGTAGCGGTCCCGCTGGTACAGCCAACGGGCCGGGGCGTGGCAGTACACGACCGTCCGACGAGCGCCGCGGTAGCCGTGCGCCCATCCGGTGGACGACGCCACCAGGACGTCGGCGTCGACCCGCTGTCCGTCGACGGCGCCGGCGAGCAGGGGCAGGGCGAGACGGTGGTTCCGGCGCAGCACGCCCGACCGGTCGAGGCGGGAGGTGCGCAGGTCGAGCCGGGCGAACTCCGGGAACGTCCCGTCGGGGTCGTGCAGCGTCGTGTACAGGGGCGAACCGGGGAACGCCTCCGCGAGCAGCAGCGCGACCCGTTCGGCGCCGCCACGCTGCGTCGCGTAGTCGTGCGCGAGCGCGACACCTGTCGTCATGTGCCCTCCCTCGCGGACCGACAACCAGCGTAGGCAGGTGTCGGTCGCCCGAGGACGCCGTCGGCGGGTGAATCAGGGCAGGACGAGCGGGTGAAACTGACGCCTACGGCATCCGTCAGGCCCGCGGGTGGTACTTCCCCTGCGCAGCCAGCAGCCCCTCGGTGACGACCATCTCGACGGCGTCGGCGGCGTCGTCGACCAGGATCGGCAGGTCCTTGCGCTCCGTGGCCGAGAAGTCCCGGAGCACGTAGTCCGCGGTGTCCATCCGGCCGGGCGGGCGCCCGACCCCGACGCGGACGCGCAGGTAGTCGCGCGTGCCCAACGCCTTGGAGATGTCGCGCAGGCCGTTGTGCCCGCCCTCTCCCCCGCTCGCCTTGAGCTTGAGGGTGTCGAACGGGATGTCCACCTCGTCGTGGACCGCCAGCACGTGGTCGGCGTCGATCCCGTAGTACTGCGCCAGCGCCGAGACCGGGCCGCCGGAGGTGTTCATGTAGGTGGTCGGCTTGGCCAGGACGACGCGCGGTCCGGGGGCGCCGCCGGGCAGCGTCCCGAGCCGGGCCTCGGCGACCGCGGCCTGCGCCCGCGGGTGCTTCGCGAACCGGCTGCCGGTGCGCTCGGCGAGCAGGTCCAGCACCATCTGGCCCACGTTGTGGCGGTTGCCGGCGTACTTCGGCCCGGGGTTGCCGAGCCCGATCACGAGCCACGGACTGTCGGCCATCCCACCTGCTCCTTCGTGTTGTGGGCGCGAAAAATGGCCCGAAACATGCTTTTTATCCACTTATGGGCGCACAGATTTTCAGCCCACAACGTCGGAGCCTAGTCGGCACGACGCAGAACGCCCGACGGCGGCACGTGGCCGCCGTCGGGCGTTCGGGTGCTGCTACCTCGTCAGGCGAGGGTCACTCGGGGGACGAACCGCTCTCGGGGGCGGCGGACGCGGCCGACTCCTCGTCGGCGGACTCCTCGCCACGCGGCTCGGTGATCGTCACGACGGTGTAGGAGGCGTCCGTGAGGAGCTCGACGCCCGCGGGCAGCTGGACGTCGCCGGCGACGATGTGGTCGCCCGCCTCGCGGCCCTCGATGGAGACCTCGACGTACTCCGGGATGTTGGTGGCGTCGGCCTCGACGGACAGCGTCTGCTCCTCGACCAGGTGGATGGAGCCCGGGGCGGACTCGCCCACGACGTGCACCGTGATGTCCACGGCGATCTTCTCGCCCTTGTTCACCAGGAGGAGGTCGATGTGCTCGATCTCCGGACGGACCGGGTGCCGCTGGACGTCCTTGACGACCGAGAGGTAGCTCTCGCCGTCGACGTCGAGACCGATGAGCGCGTTCGTGTGACGGACGGCGAGCATCGTCTCGTGGCCCGGCAGGTTGATGTGCACCGGGTCGGCGCCGTGGCCGTAGAGGACGGCGGGGATCTTGCCGGCACGGCGGGCGCGACGGGCGGCCCCCTTGCCGAACTCGGTGCGGGCCTCGGCGGCGAGCTTGATCTCGGCCATGTGGATCACTCCTGCGATGAGTCTGTGCGTGCCGACGACCAGAGGGAGCCATCGGCTGTCCGCGATGGGGAACCGGCGCGGACGGGCGGCTGCGTCGGCGTGGGACACGTGACGGACGCGATCGTGGGCGCCGCACGGTCGGCGCGGTGCGCGCCCTACCGGCAGCCGCCCAGTCGATCACGGAAATCCGACGGATCCAGCTCTGCGGGCGATTCTTGCGAAAAGCCGGCGCCCGTCAGACGTCCCTCGCCGAGGCAACCTGACTACTGTACCCGGAGGGACGGGACAGAGGGAAGTCGGCTGCCGCCCGCAGCGCTGTCGTCCTCGTCTCAGCTGTTGCCGTCGAACAGCGAGGTGACGGATCCGTCGTCGAACACCTCGCGGATCGCCCGGGCGATGAGCGGCGCGATGGAGAGCACCGTCAGGCCGTCGAACCGCTTCTCGGGCGCGATGGGCAGGGTGTTGGTGACCACCACCTCCGACGCGCCGCACTCGCTGAGCCGCTGACCGGCCGGGTCGGAGAGCACGCCGTGCGTCGCGGCGACCACCACGGACTTCGCACCGGCGGCCATGATGACCTTGACCGCCTCGGCGATGGTGCCACCGGTGTCGATGAGGTCGTCGACGAGCACGCACTCGCGGCCCTCGACGTCGCCGACGACGCGGTTGGCGACCGCCTGGTTCGGCCGCGTGACGTCGCGGGTCTTGTGGACGAACGCCAGCGGCCCGCCGCCCAGCTTCTCCGCCCACTGCTCCGCGACCCGGATGCGCCCGGCGTCGGGGGACACCACGGTCACGTTCGAGGTGTCGACGCGGGTGCGCACGTACTCGGTGAGCAGCGGCATCGCCCACAGGTGGTCGACCGGACCGTCGAAGAACCCCTGGATCTGCGCGGTGTGCAGGTCGACGCTCATGATGCGGTCCGCCCCCGCGGTCCGCAGCAGGTCCGCGACCAGACGCGCGGAGATCGGCTCGCGACCTCGCGACTTCTTGTCCTGGCGCGCGTAGCCGTAGAACGGCGTCACGGCGGTCACCGTGCGGGCCGACGCACGCTTGGCGGCGTCCACCATGAGCAGGTGCTCCATCAGCCACTGGTTGACCGGTGCGGTGTGGCTCTGCAGCAGGAAGATGTCCGCGCCACGGACCGACTCGCCGAAGCGCACGTACGTCTCGCTGTTCGCGAAGTCGTACGCCGACAGGGGCAGCAGGCCGATGCCCAGCTCCTCGGCGACGGCGTCGGCGAGCTCGGGGTGCGCCCGGCCCGCGGCGAGGACCAGGTTGCGCTCTCCGGTACCGGGGATGGAGGTGTTCATCAGGGGGGCTCTTCCTTCGTACGAGGGCACAGGTGCGGGCGGTGTCAGGCGGACTCGGACGACTCCGGCGACCCGGCGTCGTCGTCGGGCACCACCGGGACGGCCCCGGTGAGGGCATTGTGCTCGGCCAGCTCGCGCTGCGCCTGCGCGCCGAGGACGTCGGACCCTTCGCCGGCGCCGTTCGCCCGCGCGGCCGCCTCGGCAGCAGCCGTGCCGGGGCGGCGGCGCTCGACCCAGCCGTCGACGTTCGTCTGCTGGGACCGGCTCACGCCGAGGGCGCCCGCGGGCACGTCGCGCGTGATGATGCTGCCGGCTCCGGTGTACGCGCCGTCGCCCACGGCGACCGGCGCGACGAACATGTTGTCCGCGCCCGTCCGCGCGTGCGAGCCGATGACGGTGCGGTGCTTGTGCACGCCGTCGTAGTTCACGGTCACGGAGGCCGCACCGACGTTGCTCTGCTCGCCGATCGTCGCGTCCCCGATGTACGACAGGTGCGGCACCTTCGAACCTGCGCCGATCTCGGCGTTCTTCGTCTCGACGAACGTGCCGATCTTGGCCCGTGCCCCCAGGACCGTGCCGGGGCGCAGGTAGGCGAAGGGCCCCACGCTCGCGCCCTCGCCGATGACGGCCAGCGAGCCGTGCGTCCGCACGACGGTCGCGTCCGGGCCGACCTCGACGTCGGTCAGCGTGGTGTCCGGGCCGATGGTGGCGCCGGACTCGACCCGCGTGGCCCCGTGCAGCTGCGTACCGGGCAGCAGGGTGACGTCCTGGGCGAGCTCGACGTCCGCGTCCACCCACGTGGTGCCCGGATCGACGACGGTCACGCCCGCGCGCATCCAGTCGGCCAGGATCCGCCGGTTGAGCTCGGCACCGAGCGTGGCCAGCGCGAGGCGGTCGTTGACGCCCTCGACGAGCATCGGGTCGTCGCTGAGCAGCGCGCGCACGGACCCGCCCTCGGCCCGGGCGGAGGCGATGACGTCGGTGAGGTAGACCTCGCCCTGCGCGTTGTCGGAGCCCAGCCCGCCGAGCCCGCGGCGCAGCACCGCGGCGTCGAACACGTAGACCGACGAGTTGATCTCGCGGATCTCCCGCTGCTCGGCCGTGGCGTCGGCGTGCTCGACGATCGCGACGACGTCACCGGTGCCCTGCTCGCGCACGATGCGGCCGTAGCCGGTGGCGTCCTCGAGCTCGGTGGTCAGGATGGTCACGGCGTTGCCGTCGGCGTGGTGGGCGTCGAGCAGCTCGGCCAGTGCGGCGCCGTCGAGCAGCGGGATGTCCCCGGCGAGGACGACCACCGCGCCGTCGAGGCCGTCGCCGAGCGGGTGCTCCCCGCCGTCGTGCACGACCGCGGTGGTGTCCAGGCCCGCGGCCACGGCGGCGTGGGCGCGCGCGTCGAGCGCGTCCAGCGCGCACTGCACGGCCCGGCCGGTGCCGGGGATCTCGTCCTGGTCGACGACCAGGGCGGCCTCGTCGATCTCGAGCGCCGCGGCGGCGACGCGTTCACGCTCGTGGCGCACCACGACGGCGACGTGGACCGGGTCGAGCTCGCGGGCGGCCGTCATCGCGTGGCCGAGCATCGAGCGGCCGCCGAGGGCGTGGAGCACCTTGGGGGTGGCGGACCGCATGCGGGTCCCCTGCCCCGCCGCGAGGACGACGACGGCGGCCGGTCGTGGCATGCCGTGCGTCGCGGGCGTCGAACCGTGGGCTGCGTGCAGGTCGCCCTGGGGGGCCGTGGGAACCACCGGTGCTCCGTCTCTGTCGGGTGTCGCGAGCTCCGCCCCCAGGACTCGAACCTGGACCAAGGGCACCAAAAACCCGTGTGCTGCCGATTACACCAAGGCGGATCGGTGCGCCACGACGGTCCGGGATCCTCCCCGCAGCACGCGGTACCGCCCACCTGCTGCGCACCGCCGTCACGCGTCCGGGCCCCAGTCTGCCAGGTCGCCGGGGGTGGCTCGCGCACATCCGGGCGAACCGGACGCCGGCGCGACGTGGTGCGGGCCACAGGGTGGCTGGCACGGACCAGGCATGATGGACCCATGCCTGCCGACTCCCGCGCGTCCAAGCGTGCCCCGCGTGCCCGGATGACCGCGAGCCAGCGCCGGGAGCAGCTCCTGGCGGTGAGCCGGGGCCTCTTCGCGGCCAAGGGGTTCGACGGCACCAGCGTCGAGGAGATCGCCGCCACGGCGGAGGTCTCCAAGCCGGTGGTCTACGAGCACTTCGGCGGCAAGGAGGGCATCTATGCCGTCATCGTGGACCGGGAGGTGCAGGGCCTGACGTCGGCCCTCACCGGTGCGCTGGCCGAGGGCGGCCACCCCAAGCTCATGGTGGAACGGACCGCCCTGGCCCTGCTCGGCTACATCGAGGCGTCCGAGGACGGCTTCCGCATCCTGGTGCGCGACTCCCCCGTGGCCCAGGCGACCGGCACGTTCTCGTCGCTCATCGGTGACGTCGCCGCGCAGGTCGAGCACATCCTCGCGGACCAGTTCAAGGGCAACGGGCTGGACCCGAAGATCGCGCCGCTGTACGCCCAGATGCTCGTCGGGATGGTGGCGCTGACCGGTCAGTACTGGTTGGACGCGCGGCGGCCGAAGAAGGCCGACGTCGCCGCACATCTGGTCAACCTGGCGTGGAACGGCCTGGCGGGCATGGAGCGCAAGCCCGGCCTCATCGGCCCCTGACCCGCCCCCTCTTCGCCGTTGTGGGTGGACGACACGCCGCTCGGCCGACGCCCC
>NZ_JALKAT010000034.1:0-42812 GCF_023015685.1 Isoptericola sp. S6320L | reverse complement strand
CTTCGGGACTGACGACCGTGCACGGGACCCGACACCCGGCTTTGGCGTTCCCGCTCGGCACTACCCCACGCCGTCGGGCACTACCTCGCGCCGCGCGCTGCTACCTCGGCGGGCGGGGCGCTACCTCGCGCCGCGCGCTGCTACCTCGGCGGGCGGGGCGCTACCTCGGGCCGGGCGTTGCTACCTCGGCGGGCGGCGCACTACCTCGGCGGACGGCGCACTACCTCGCGCCGGGCGTTGCTACCTCGGTGACCGGCGCACTACCTCGGCGGGTGAGCCCCTACCTCGGCGGGGGAAGGGAGGGGCGGGACGACGACGGCGGCCCGCCCCGGGAGGGACTGGCCGCCGTGCCGTGGCGAGGGTGGCTCAGACGCGGCGACGTACGTCCTCGGTCATGTCCTCCAGCTCCTTGCCCTTGGTCTCCGACACCTTGAACCAGATGAAGAAGAAGGAGATCACGGCGAAGAGCCCGTACATGCCGTACGGGACCGCCGGGCCGAACGCCGACAGCATCGGTGGGAAGGTCAGCGTGATGGTGAAGTTCGCCAGCCAGTTGGCCGCCGCGCCGACACCCAGCGCCGCGGCGCGGATCCGGTTCGGGAACATCTCGCCCAGCATCACCCACATGAGCGGACCCCACGTGGCGCCGAAGAAGACGACGAAGGCGTTCGCGGCGATCAGCGCGATGGTGCCCCACGGGTCGCCGAGGGACAGCGTCGACTCGCCCGCGGCGTCGACCGTGGTGGTGCCCTGCGTGAACACCGCGGCCATGGTCAGCAGCGAGACCGCCATGCCGGCCGACCCGATGAGCAGCATCGGACGGCGCCCGACCTTGTCGATGAGGGCGATCGCGATGAAGGTCACCGCGATGTTCGTGATCGCGGTGATGGTGGAGACGAGGAACGCCTGCGACTCGTCGAACCCGACCGCCTGCCACAGCGTCGTGGAGTAGTAGAAGATGATGTTGATGCCCACGAACTGCTGGAAGATCGCCAGCAGGATGCCCACCCAGACGATGGACTTCAGCCCGAGGAACCCCTTGCCCTTGAGCGAGCCGAGGTCGGCGTTCTTCTCGTCGACGGCGATCGACCGCTTGATCTCCTCGATGCGGTCGTCGGCGTCCTCCTGCGGCCCGAGCACCGAGGCGAGCACGCTGCGTGCCTCGCCGACGTCGCCCTTGGCGACCAGGTAGCGCGGCGACTCCGGCATGCGCAGCGCCAGCAACCCGTAGACGACGGCCGGGACCGCCTCGACGAAGAACATCCACCGCCAGGCCTCCCAGCCCAACCACAGCTCCTCCGACGCGCCGCCGGCGGTGCTCGCCAGGATCTGGTCGCTCAGGAGCGCGCCGAAGATGCCCACCGTGATGGCGAGCTGCTGCAGGGAGGCCAGGCTGCCGCGGATCGACGCCGGGGAGATCTCGGCGATGTAGGCGGGCGCGATGACCGACGCGATACCGATACCGATGCCGCCCAGGAACCGCCAGAGCGACAGGTCCAGCGCGGTCCAGGCCAGGGCGGACATCACCGCGGAGAACAGGAACAGGCCCGCGCCCAGCAGCATCACCTTGACGCGACCGATGCGGTCCGCGAGCCGGCCGGCGCCCCAGGCGCCCAGGGCGCAACCCAGGAGCGCGACCGCCACGACGAGGCCGGTGACCGTGGCCTCGAGCTCGAACTCACCCTCGATCGCCGACACCGCGCCGTTGATCACCGACGAGTCGAATCCGAACAGGAAGCCACCGACGGCGGCGGCGAACGACAGGCCGATCGCCTTGCGGTGCGCCGATCGTGCTCCGGCGCCGCTGGGTGCGGATGCGGTCATCACCAAACTCCTCTCGGGTCCCGGTCCCGGGGCCGTCCCCTGCATGCTAGGAGCGTTGCGCCGAGCGAGCACGGCGAGCGCCCGTGGCGATCCCCACAGGGGATCGGGCGCCCACCTGCGCCATCGCCCGTCGAACCGGACCTGCGAGACTGGGCGGGTGAACGACCGACGCTTCCGTCGCCCGGCCATGCTCGACCCGCGCGACGCCGACGCCCTGGCGGGCGCCCTCGACCCTGCGCGGCGCGACGAGGTGGCGCACACCACCGCCCGCGCCGTCGTGCACCGCGCCCGCGCGGCCGAGGATCCCGAGGTGGTCGCCCGCCTCGTCCGGCTCGTCGAGGACGAGGGCCTCGACGTCGTCGCCGAGCTCTGGTCGGACGCCGCGCCGGCGACCCTGCCGGGAGCGCTCTGGCGGCTGTATGCGCTGCGCGAGTGGGTCCGGCGGGACCCCCGCACGATCGGCCTGCGCTACCGGCTCGGCGTCGACGTGGCGCCCGTGCAGGAGGTCGTGGCCGGCGTCCCGCGCCCGCCCACGCCGTCGGACCTGCGCCAGCTGGCCGACACGGTGCTCTCCGGGGTCTATGCCGGTGACCTCGCGGTCGCGCTGGAACGGGCGGCGGCGTTCTGCCGCATCCTGGCGACCGGCGCCGCCTACGACGCCGACGCGCGGGAGGTCGCCGACCCGGAGGCGGCGGCGCGCATGACGCGCGGAGCGGCCGACCTGGTGGGCACCGCCGGGGAGCTCGAGCACGCCGCCGCGCTCTGGCGTGCGGGTTCGCTCGACTGAGGGGAGCGGTCGTACGATGGACGCGCGACGTCGGACCGCGGTAGCCCCGGGCTCCATCTTCAGCCGCTACGAGCGGCCACGCGCCGAGAGGCGCTCCCGGTCCGGCGTCGCACTTCTGCGTCCGGAGCCGGAACGCACCGGACGGTCGATTTAGCCCGGCCGCGGGGCGGGATCTACTCTGTGTCTGACCGAGCGTCCTTCCTCACCGGGAGCCTCACGTGCGCCTGCGCCTCACACCGCGCGACACCACCTTCTTCGACCTGCTGGCCGTCCTGGCCGGACACACCGTCACCGGAGCCACGCTGCTCGCCGAGCTCCTCGGTGCGTCGCGCCCCGAGCGTGAGGAGATCGTGGGGCGGCTGACCGAGGCCGAGCACGAAGCGGACGATGCCACGCACCAGATCATGCGGCGGCTCAACAAGACGTTCGTCACACCCTTCGGACGGGACGAGATCTACAGCCTCGCCTCCGCGCTCGACGACTGCATGGACGCCATGGACGAGGCGGGGCACCTCATCGTCCTGTACAAGATCGACGAGCTGCCGATGGCGGTCTCGGAGCAGATCCAGGTGCTGCTGCGCTGCGCCGAGCTGACGGCCGACGCGATGCCGCGCCTGCGCAAGCTCGACCAGCTCCCCGAGTACTGGGTCGAGATCAACCGGCTCGAGAACCAGGGCGACAAGCTGCACCGCACGCTGCTCGCGCACCTCTTCGACCGCGTGGCCGACCCGATCCTGCTGATCAAGCTCAAGGAGGTCGTCGACATCCTCGAGGAGGCCACCGACGCCTTCGAGAAGGTGGCGAACCTCGTCGAGACGATCGTCCTCAAGGAGTCGTGAGCGTGGAGCTCGCCCTCGTCGTCGTGGTCGTGGTCGTGGCGCTCGGCTTCGCGTACACGAACGGGTTCCTCGACGCGGCGAACTCCGTCGCGACCTCGATCTCGACCCGGGCGCTCACGCCGCGCATCGCGGTGGCGATGGCCGCCGCGATGAACTTCGTCGGCGCCCTGCTCGGCACGTCCGTCGCCGAGACCATCGCGACCTCCATCGTGGACCTCGACGGTGCGCCTGCCGTCGACGCCCTGGGCGTCCTGCTGTGCGCGCTGCTGGGCGCCATCGCGTGGAACCTCGTGGCCTGGTGGTTCGGCATGCCGACGTCGTCGACCCACTCGCTCGTCGGTGGTCTCCTCGGCGCCGGGCTCGCCGGCGGCATGGTCGTGCACGGCGAGGAGGTCCTCGACCGCGTGGTGCTCCCGCTGCTCGTGTCGCCCGTCATCGGTTTCGTGGCGGCGTTCGCGCTCATGGTCGCCCTGCTCTGGGCGTTCCGGAACGCGGCGCCGTCGCGGGTGAACCGGCGCTTCCGGATCGCGCAGACGGCGTCGGCCGCGGCCGTGGCGCTCGGGCACGGTCTCCAGTCGGCCCAGAAGACCATGGGCGTCGTGTGGCTGGCGCTGCTCACCGTCGGCGCCGTCACCCCCGTCGAGGGCATCCCGCTGTGGGTCAAGCTGGCGGCGGCGACCGCGATGGCCGCGGGCACCTACGCCGGCGGCTGGCGCATCATGCGCACCCTGGGACGGCGGATCATCGAGATCGACCCGGCGCGCGGGTTCGTCGCCGAGTCGGTCTCCGCCATCGTGCTGTACGTCAGCTCGATCGTGCTCCACGCCCCGGTGTCCACCACGCACACCATCACGGCCGCGATCGTCGGCGTGGGCTCCACGCGGCGGCTCTCCGCGGTGCGCTGGGGGGTGGCCCGGACGATCGCCGTCTTCTGGCTCCTGACCGCACCGGCGGCTGGCCTCCTCGCCGCCGGGACCACGTGGCTCCTGCTGGGGGTCCTCGGGAGCTGAGCCCGGCTCAGAAGACCGGTGGCGCGACGCGTTCGGCCGCGACCACCCGCGGGCCGCGGCCCGTCGTGGCGACGTGCGCGACGAGCGCCTCGCCGGGCTCCAGGTACGGGTCGCGCCGGGGCAGCGCGTTCGCCACCGCACGGCGCGAGTGCTGCCCGAGCACGTCGAGGACCGTCGGCAGCACCGGCCGGTGCGTGCACAGTACCGACGACCGGCCCGACTCCAGGAGGTCGCGCACGGCGCCGGCGACGCGCGCGGGCGACCGCTCGTGCTGCGCCTCGCCGAGGTTGTCGCTGTACTCGGGCCGGACGCCGGACGCCCGCACGTAGGGGTCGATCGACGTCGCGCACCGCTCCCACCGGCTGGAGACCACGGAGTCGACGCCGTAGGCCGCGAGGACGGGCACCAGCGCGGCCGCCTGAGCGTGCCCGACCGGTGTCAGCGGACGCTCCTGCTCGGCGCCGTACCACGCCGCACGGGGCAGCGCCCGGCCGTGCCGCACGATGACGACGGCGTGGGTGGCGAGGTGGTCCTCGCGCGCGGCCTCGACCAGGGCGTCCAGCGGCCCCCGGTCGGTCGCCCGGGTGAGCCGCTCGCCGGCGACGTCGGCGTCGACCCACTCGCACCGGTCGATCTCGTGCTTGTCCACCGCGGCGACGGGGGACCGGGCGGCGAGCGGGCGCGCGTCGCGCTCGGAGGCCGCACGCCGCGCCGCCCAGTAGTGCACGCGCTTCACGCGTCCCTCGGGCGTGAGGTACTGCAGGCCGGGCAGCGGCAGGCCCAGCACCACGGCGCGACCCGTCTCCTCGGCGACCTCGCGCACCGCCGTCGTGGCGAGGGACTCGCCCTCCTCGTGCTTGCCCTTCGGCCACGACCAGTCGTCGTAGCGAGGGCGGTGCACGAGCTGCACCTGGAGCTTCTTGTGCCGGATGCGCCACACGAGCGCGCCGGCCGTCTCGATGACGGGAGCGTGCTGCACGGACGTGGCCCCGAGGGGGTCGACGAACGGCGTCGCGGTGCGGAGCGGGCGGGGCGACTGCGGTGCGGAGACCATCGCTGGGATCAGCGCGTCATGCTGGGTCGACGGCGGTGACGGCGGACGAGCTGTGACTGCAGGTCGGCGAGCGGCCGCCCGTCCGGTCCTGCCGCCCGCAGCCACGTGCCGTCCGGCTGCAGGTGCCAGGAGGCGGTCTTGTCGGACATCGACTCGTTGATGAGCTCGAGGAGCTCGAGGACCTGGCCCTCGTCACTGATGCGCACCAGGGCCTCGACCCGGCGGTCCAGGTTGCGGTGCATGAGGTCGGCGGAGCCGATGAACACCTCCGGACCGGTCTCGGGCCCCTCGCCGATCGCCGGGCCCGCCGAGTTCGCGAACGCGAAGATCCGCGAGTGCTCCAGGAACCGGCCCAGGAGGGACCGGACCCGGATGTTCTCGCTCAGCCCGGGCACCCCCGGGCGCAGGGCGCAGATGCCGCGCACGACGAGGTCGACCTTGGCGCCGGCCTGCGACGCCCGGTAGAGCGCGTCGATGGTGGCCTCGTCGACGGCGGAGTTGACCTTGATCTTCACCCACGCCTCGTGGCCCGCCCGGGCGGCGGCGGCCTCGCGGTCGATGCGCTCGATGAGGCCGGACCGCACGGTGCGCGGTGCGACCAGCAGGCGGTGGAACCGCGAGCGGGGCGCGTAGCCGGACAGCTGGTTGAACAGGCGCGTGAGGTCCTGGCCGACGTCCGGGTCGCAGGTCAGCAGACCGTGGTCGGTGTAGAGCCGCGCCGTCTTCGGGTGGTAGTTGCCCGTGCCGACGTGGCAGTACCGGCGCAGCCCGTCGGACTCCTGCCGGACCACGAGGGACAGCTTGCAGTGGGTCTTGAGGCCGACGATGCCGTACACGACGTGCACGCCGGCCTGCTCGAGCTTGCGGGCCCAGGAGATGTTCGCCTGCTCGTCGAACCGGGCCTTGATCTCCACCAGCGCGAGCACCTGCTTGCCGGCCTCGGCGGCGTCGATCAGGGCGTCGACGATGGGGGAGTCGCCCGAGGTGCGGTACAGCGTCTGCTTGATCGCCAGGACCTTGGGGTCGGCGGCGGCCTGCTCGAGGAAGGTCTGCACCGACGTCGAGAACGAGTCGTACGGGTGGTGTAGCAGGACGTCGCGCTCCCGGATCGCCGCGAAGACGTCGCCCGGCATCGCCGACTCCACCTCGGCGAGCTGGCGGTGCGTGGTGGGGATGAACGGCGGGAAGTGCAGCTCGGCCCGGTCGATGTCCGCGATGACGTTGAGGCCCGTGAGGTCCAGCGGGCCGTCCAGCTCGTAGACCTCCTCCTCGACGACGCCGAGCTCGCGCACCAGCAGCTCGCGGATGCGCGGCGAGATGCCACCGGCGAGCTCCAGGCGCACCGGCGGGCCGAACCGGCGCCGCAGCAGCTCCTTCTCCATGGCCTGCAGGAGGTTCTCGGCGTCGTCCTCCTCCACCTCCACGTCCTCGTTGCGCGTGACGCGGAAGGTGTGGTGCTCGCGCACCTCCATCCCGGGGAAGAGGTGGTCCAGGTGGTGGGCGATGACCTCCTCCAGCGGGACGAACGACTTCTGCGTGCCGCCCGCCTGCGTCGGGGTCGGCGCGCTGGGGCGCCCGCGGTCGTCGACGGCGATGAACCGGGGCAGCAGCGGCGGCACCTTGACCCGCGCGAAGTGCTCCTTGCCGGTCAGCGGGTTCTCGACGACGACGGCGAGGTTCAGCGAGAGGCCGGAGATGTAGGGGAAGGGGTGCGCGGGGTCGACGGCGAGCGGGGTCAGCACCGGGAAGATGTGCTTGCGGAAGAACTTGTGCAGCCGCTGCTGCTCCTTGTCGAGCAGCTCGTCCCAGTGCACGATCGTGATGCCCTCGGTGGCGAGCGCCGGCTGGACGTCGCCGCGGAAGACGGCGGCGTGCCGCTCCATCAGCCGGTGGGCGTTCTCGCCGATGCCCTGCAGCACCTCCCGGGGGTTGAGGCCCGACGCCGCGGTGACGGCGATGCCGGTGGCGATGCGGCGCTTCAGGCCGGCCACCCGCACCATGAAGAACTCGTCGAGGTTCGAGGCGAAGATCGCCAGGAACCGCACGCGCTCCAGCAGGGGCATGGAAGCGTCCTCGGCCAGCTCCAGCACGCGTTCGTTGAAGGCGAGCCAGCTGAGCTCGCGGTCCGCGAACCGGTCCTCCGGGAGCGGGGTCGGTTCCGGCGCGACGATCTCGACGTGGTCGGTCGTGTCGTCGGTGTCCTCGGCGATGTGCTCGGCGATGTGAGCGGCGAGCTGGGGGTCCATGCGGTGCGGTCCTGCCTTTGCGGTCGTGCGTGTCTCGGACGTGCTGGCGGTGGCCGCGGCGACGAACCGCCCGCGGGAGTCACGCCGGGCGGTGCGCGGGCTGGACGCAGTCATGACCCCATGTTGGCATCGTTTGATGAACGGTGGGTGACGTGCGGCGCGTACTGGACGTCGATCGCCGCGCGCTCGAAACCTGCCCGCTCGTACGTCGCCAGGGCGGCAGGGTTGTCGCCGTCGACGTAGAGCACCGCCCGGGTGCACCCCACGGACGCCAGGTGGTGCAGCCCCGCCGCGGTGAGCAGGGCACCGAGGCCACGGCCCTGCGCGGCCGGGTCGACGCCGACGGCGTAGATCTCGCCGTCGCGCGCGTCGTCCGGCCGGCCGGTGGGCACCTTGGTCCAGACCGAGCCGGCGAGGTGGCCGTCGGGGCCCTCCAGCAGCCAGAACCCGGCGGTGTCGAACCAGGGTTCGGCCGCGCGCGCGTGCAGGTCGTGGACGGTCAGGCGGCCCTGCTCCGGGTGGTCCGCGAACGCCCGGGCGTTGAGCGCGACCCATGCCTCGTCGTCGGACCCCGGCCGGAACGTGCGGAGCCGGTAGCCCTGCGGGGGCTCCGGCGCCGCCGGGACGTCGTCGAGGGCGAGGGCGAGGAACAGCAGCTCGCGCACGCTCGCGTAGTCCCGCGCCGCGGCGAACGCGCGGGCCGCGGGCAGGTCGCCGTGCGCCCAGACGCGCAGCGCCTTGCCGCGCTGGTCGGGGGCGCCGGAGCGGTCGGGCAGTCGGGCGTCGCGCTCGGCCGTGCGCAGCAGGATCGTGCCGATGCCGGTGCGGCGGTGGTCGGGGTGGACCACGAGCTCGGCGCTCGCCACGTCGCCACCACGGTCCACCTGCAGGTAGCCGGTGGTGGCGCCGGTCCGGGTCTGCACGCGCACGTGCGTGAGGTCCGGGTGGTCGTCCCCGAGGCGCAGCAGCGGCTGCTCCGAGAGCGGGGCCACGCCGTCGTGGGCCTCGGCCGCGGCCGCGAGCTCCCGGACGGCGTCCTGCGACGCGGCGGTCAAGGGATGGATCTCGATCGGGAAGGGGAAGCGCACGTGGTCATTCTCCATGCCGAGCCACGCAGTTGCCGAGCCACGCAGTTGCCGAGCCACGCAGTTGCCGAGCCACGGTGTTGCCGAGCCACGGGGCCACCCGCCGAGGTGGTGCTTCCTCGGCGGGCGGCCCCGCCGTCGTCGACGGCGGCACGGGCCGGGCGGGAGCGGCTCAGTCCTCCGCGGGCTTGGCGAGGCCCGCCTGGATGAGGTTCATGACCGACGAGTCCGCCAGCGTCGTGGCGTCGCCGACCTCCCGGTTCTCGGCCACGTCGCGCAGGAGGCGGCGCATGATCTTGCCGGACCGGGTCTTGGGCAGCTCGGCGACCACGAGGATCCGCTTCGGCTTGGCGATGGGACCGATCTCCTGGGCGACGTGGTCGCGCAGGGTCTTCTCGATGCGGGCCGAGCCCTCGTCGGTGCCCGCCTCGTCGGCGTGCTCGCCGCGCAGGATGACGAACGCGACGACGGCCTGGCCGGAGACGTCGTCCGCGGCGCCGACGACGGCGGCCTCCGCGACGAGCTCGTTCGACACCAGGGCCGACTCGATCTCGGTGGTGGACAGCCGGTGCCCCGAGACGTTCATGACGTCGTCCACGCGGCCGAGCAGCCAGATGTCGCCGTCCTCGTCCTTCTTGGCGCCGTCGCCCGCGAAGTAGATGCCTGGGAACCGTGACCAGTAGGTGTCCTTGAACCGCTGCAGGTCGCCCCAGATGCCGCGCAGCATGGAGGGCCAGGGCTCCGACAGCACGAGGTACCCGCCGCCGCCGTCGGGCACGGGATTGGCCTCGTCGTCGACCACCGTGGCCGCGATCCCGGGCAGCGGGACCTGGGCGGAGCCGGGCTTGGTCGAGGTGACGCCGGGCAGCGGGGAGATCATGATGGCGCCGGTCTCCGTCTGCCACCAGGTGTCCACGATCGGCGTGCGGTCGGAGCCGATGACGCGGCGGTACCACATCCAGGCCTCCGGGTTGATGGGCTCGCCCACGGACCCGAGCACGCGCAACGAGGAGAGGTCGAACTCGGCCGGGATCTCCTCGCCCCACTTCATGCAGGCGCGGATGGCGGTGGGGGCCGTGTAGAAGATCGAGACGCCGTACTTCTGAACGATCTCCCACCAGCGGCCGCGGTGCGGGGTGTCGGGGGTGCCCTCGTAGATCACCTGGGTGGCCCCGTTGAGCAGCGGGCCGTAGACGATGTACGAGTGCCCGGTGACCCAGCCGATGTCCGCGGTGCACCAGTAGACGTCGGACTCGGCCTGGAGGTCGAACACGTTCTTGTGGGTGAACGCCGTCTGGGTGAGGTAGCCGCCGGTGGTGTGCAGGATGCCCTTGGGCTTCCCGGTGGTGCCCGAGGTGTACAGGATGAACAGCGGGTGCTCGGCGTCGACCCAGGCGGGCTCGTGGAACGTGTCGGCGGCCTCGACGGCCTCGTGCCACCAGACGTCGCGACCCTGCGTCCACTCGACGTCCTGCTCGGTGCGTCGCACGACGAGCACGTGCTCGACGGTGGTGGCCGGCTCGCCCTCCTTCGCGGCGAGCGCCGCGTCGACGGCGGGCTTGAGCGCGCTGGGCGCACCGCGGCGGTAGCCGCCGTCGGCCGTGATGACGAGCTTGGCGCCGGCGTCGGCGATGCGGCTGCGCAGCGCGTCGGCGCTGAACCCGCCGAAGACGACGGAGTGCGCGGCTCCCAGCCGGGCGCAGGCGAGCATCGCGACGACCGACTCGACGAGCATCGGCAGGTAGATGACGACGCGGTCGCCGGACTCGACGCCCAGGGTGGCGAGCGCGTTGGCGGCGCGGGAGACCTCGCGCTGCAGGTCGGCGTAGGTGACGGTGCGGGTGTCGCCGGGCTCGCCCTCGAAGTGGATGGCGACCCGGTCGCCGAGCCCGGCCTCGACGTGCCGGTCGACGGCGTTGTACGCGGCGTTGAGGGTGCCGTCGGCGAACCACTTCGCCACGGGGGCCCCGGACCAGTCGAGCGTCTGGGTGAAGGGCGTCTTCCAGGAGACGAGCTCGCGGGCCTGCCGGGCCCAGAACTCCACGCGGTCGGCGGCGGCCTCGTCGTACATCGACGGCTGGGCGTTGGCCTGGGCGGCGAACTCGGGACTCGGCGGGAACGCGCGGGTCTCGTGGAGCAGGTTCTCCAGGCTCGGGCTGGTGGAGTGGCTGTCGGTCACTGGGTTCCTCCGCGTCGTCGCGTTCCGTCCGTGGGGCGCCCGAGGGCCGCCCTCTGGGGAGTGTAGACCTGCGTCGTGGTGCAGATCACGCCCCGCGGGGACCATAGTAAGGGGAGATGACATATCGGTCGCCCGGGTGGACGCCGGCGCTCTCCGGCGAGCGGTCGGCTGGGATACCCGAGCGGTCGCGGCGAGTTCCCGAGCGGTCACGGGCCGGCCGTGTGCCGGTCGGTCGCACGAGCTCGGCGCACGAGGGCTCCGCGAGCGAAGGCCTCCGCGCACGAGGGCGGCGCCCGGGATCGGTCCACCGAGCGCCGCTCTCGCCGGACGGTCCGCGGGTAGCAGGCGCGTGGTCCTCGCGTCGTCGTACCGGGACAAGCCCGCTCGACGAGTCCTCAGTGGACTGTCTGTGCGTGGGTCCCGTGCACCGTCCTGATGTCTCCATGGAACGCCGAGCCACCACGGTCCGCAAGAGGAGCCGGGTGTCCGGTCCGGCGTCGCCACCGCCGCCACCACGTCCAGGCGAGCCCTGCGAGGGCGAGCGTCCCGATCACGGCGAGCACCGGCGTCGGGCGGATCGTGGGACGCAGCGCGACCGGCCGGTTGAACGTGAGCGTGCCCCAGCCGTTCTGTGCCGCGAGCCGGCGCAGCCCGCGGTCCGGGTTCACGGCGAACCCGTGCCCGACGGCCGCCAGCATCGGGGCGTCCGTGACGGAGTCGGAGTAGGCGTAGCAGCGCTGCAGGTCGTAGCCCCGTGCGGCCGCCAGCTCCCGGATCGCCGTGGCCTTGTTCTCCCCGTAGGCGTAGAAGTCGATCTCGCCGGTGAACCGGCCGTCGGCCACCTCCATCCGGGTGGCCACCACGTGGTCCGCCCCCAGCATCGCGGCGATCGGCTCCACGAGCTCCGTGCCCGACGCCGAGACCACCACGACGTCGTGGCCCATCGCGTGGTGCTCCGCGATGAGGTCGACCGCCTCGGCGTAGACGTAGGGGTCGATGTGCTCGTGGAGCGTCTCGGCGACGATCTGCTCGACCTTGGCCACGTCCCACCCCGTCGCGAGCTCGGACAGGTGCTGGCGCATCCGCTCCGTCTGGTCGGCGTCCGCGTTGCTCGCCATGTACAGGAAGTGCGCGTAGGCGCTGCGCAGCACGTCGCCGCGGGTGATGAGCCCGCCGGCGAAGAACGACCGGGAGAACGCCGCGGTGGAGCTGGTCGCGATGACGGTCTTGTCCAGGTCGAAGAACGCCGCCACCCGGTGGCCCGCCCGTGACCGCGCCCGCCCCTGCGGCGGAGGCGTGGCCGGCGACGGGTTGATCACCCGACAGAGCCTACGGCCTGCGGCTCAGACCTCGTCGGCCCGCACCGCCACGAGCGCCGCCTCGACGCGGTTGCGCACCTCGGTGGTCCGCAGGATCGAGGTGACGTGCACCTTGACGGTGCCCTCGGCCAGATGCAGCGCCGCCGCGATCTCGGTGTTCGTCAGGCCTCGTCCGACGAGCCGGAGCACGTCCTGCTCGCGCGGCGTGAGCAGAGCGAACCGTGCTCTGGCGCGATGTGCCGCGTCGAGGGCGGCGGTGCGTCGCACGGTGAGCAGGCGGCGGGCCACGGCGGGGGAGAAGAACGCCCCGCCGGCGGCCACGGCGTGCACGCCCAGCAGCAGCTCGCGCGGGTCACCGGACTTCAGCACGAACCCGTCCGCACCCAGGGCCAGGGCCTCGGCGACGTAGTCGTCCTCACCGAACGTGGTGACGAACAGAACCGGTGCTCCCGACCCCTCGCGACGCAGCTCGGCCAGCACCTCGAGTCCGGACAGTCCTGGCATGCGGACGTCGAGGACCAGCGCGTCGAACCGGTGCGCCCGGGCCGCCGCGAGGGCCTCGTCCCCGGCGCCGGCCTCGCGCGCGACATCGATCCCCGCATCGGTCCGCAGGATGCCGACGACGCCGGCACGCGTCAGTGGTTCGTCGTCGGCCACCAGCACCCGGACCGGTCGCGCCTCCGGCCGGGCGTCGGACCCCGTCACCGGTCTGCCGGGGCGAGACGACCGGCGAAGGCGACGACGCCGTCGGTGAAGCACACGCGGTGGACGTCGCCGGAGGCGTCGTCGAACCTAGCGGTCGTGATCGCGTAGTCGTGGCACGCCGTCCCCGCCTCGGCAGCGGGACGGGGCAGCAGCTCGTGCTCGGGCAGCAGGTGGGCGACCTCGTCGCGGGCGTCTCCGAACTCGATCCGGGCGAAGTCCTGCTCCGGGAGCAGAGCACGGTGGGCCTCGACGAGGGTGAAGGCCTCGACGGCGCCGAGGGCCGCGACGATCACCACGGTGGCCGCCAGGAGGACGGCCCGGCCGCGCCGCCGCGCCCCGGACAGCAGTGCTGCCTCGCGCTCCGGCCCGTCGTCGTCCTCGTGGTCGTCATCGTCCGCTCCGTCGTCCGGGGGCGGGTCGTCGGTGAAGGCCCCGGCGGGCCGGCGCGTCGCGACGGTAGCGCGGAGCGTGAAGGTCTCGCCGTCGTCGCCGGCGTGGAGCGTGCCCCCGGCCCGTTCGAGGTGGCCGGTGAGAGAGGCCAGCCCGGTCCCGGACGTCCCGCCGGTGGGCGGGTGCGGGGCCAACGGGTTGCGGACGGTGACCACCAACGGCCCCTCGCCGGCGACCGCGACGGTCACGGGCTGCCCGGGTGCGTGCCGGACGGCGTTGGTCAGGCCTTCCCGCAGCACCCGCACGAGCGACGCCCGGTCGGCCGTCCTGGGCAGCTCGTGGGACAGGCCGGTGACGCTGACGGCGGCGCCGGCACGCCGGGCCTCGGTGAGCAGGGCGGCGACGTCGTCGGAGCGCGCCAGGCCGGGCGCGGCACCGCTGCGCAGCGAGTCGACCGACGTGCCGAGGCCGTCGACGGCACGAGCGAGCTGGCGGCGGGCGGCGGCCACCCGGTCCCGGGCGGGTCCCGTGAGGTCCGGGTCGAGCTCGAGGCGGCCGAGCTGCAGCGCGACGAGGCTGAGGTCGTGGCCCAGGTGGTCGTGCAGGGACTCGGCGAGCGCCAGTCGTTCGGCGTCGCGCCGCCGCCGCGCGGAATCCCGGCGCGCGTGCCGCTCTTGGGCCAGCCGCTCGACCGCCTGGCGGCGCACCTGGGTGCGCAGCCGCCACGCGTAGCCGACGAGCCACGGCACGCCGCCGCGTACGGAGGCGAACAACATCTCCCGGGCGGCCACGGCTGGATCGTTCCCCTGCGCGAGGGTCAGGAGCATGACCGTCGCCGTCGCCAGGAGGAACGCCGCCGCGCCGCGCCGCGCGCCGTCGTCGGACAGGCCGACGGCGCACGCGACGACCGCGAGCAGCAGAAAGGTCCACGGCCGGGGCTGCGGCAGCGCGAGCAGGCCGGCGAGCACGACGACGGCGACCGGCCCGGCGAGCGGGCGCAGCCTCGCCGGGAGGGGGCGGTCGTCCATGCGTCCATGATCGCCGACCCGGGGGCCCGCACGCGTCCGCCGAGGGGACGATCCCGGCCGTGCCCGCCTACCACCAGGGTCATAGCCGGGTCGTGCCCTCGGGGGGATCTGGCGCGTCCGGGCGCTCCGTAGCGTCCGTCGACATGTTCTCTCGAAGCCTCCCGCCCACCTCGGGCGACCGTGTCGCTCCAGCCGTGGTGGCCCTGCGTCCGGTCGGCCTGGTCGTCGGCATCCTCGTGCTCCTGTCGGCGACGACCTACACCGTGCGCGACCCCCTCTACCTCGCGCTGGCGGGCGCGGCCGGGTCGTCGTCCCTGTGGGGACCCGTGGCCGGTCTGGTGGCAGGGAAGGGCCTGCTGGTCCTGGTCGCCGTGACCGCGTGGCTCGTCGTCCGGTCGTGGCGACGGGGGCGCCGCGTGTTCTGGACCCTGGCGGCTGCTGGTGCCGGCGTCGTCGGTGCCTATGTGACGAGCGAGGCCGTCAAGATGCTGGTCGCCGAGGAGCGGCCGTGCCGTGCCCTGGTGGTGCGGACCGTGCTCGCCTGCCCGCCTCCGGGTGACTGGTCGTGGCCCTCGAACCACGCGGTGATCGCTGCTGCGTTCGCGACGGCGTGCGTCGTCGCGGCACCCCGGACGGCCTGGTTCGTGGTGCCGGTGGCGGTCTCGATCGCCGCCGGCCGGGTCCTTGCCGGTGTCCACTACGTGCACGACGTGGCGGCCGGGCTCGCGCTGGGGGTGCTCGGGGTGGTGCTGGTGGTCCTGGTCGCCAGGCGAGGCACAATTCTTGTGCAAAAGAATTGTGCATGAGTATTGTGCACGCATGGACACGAACCCGGAGCAGCCCTGGACCCGCCTCGACCTCACCGCCGAGTCGGTCAAGGTCCTGGCCCACCCGCTGCGCTCACGCCTGCTGAGCGCCCTGCGGCGCGGCGGACCGGCGTCAGCCACGGCGCTCGCCGCCGAGCTCTCCACCAACACGGGCGCCACCAGCTACCACCTGCGCAAGCTGGAGTCGGTCGGGCTGGTGGAGGACACCGGCGGCGGCCGCGGCAAGGAGCGCATCTGGCAGGCGGCGACCGAGAGCCACGCCTGGTCCCACGCCGACCTCGCCGACGACGAGGACGCCCGCACGGCGCTCGGCTGGCTCGTGCGTGACTACCACCGGCAGTTCGACGTCGCGTACTCCCGCTGGCTCGACGTCGCCGAGTCCTGGCCGATGCCCTGGCAGGAGGTCTCCGGCATGGGCGACGCCTGGGTCGAGGTGACTCCGGAGCAGGCGCGCCAGATGCAGGCGGAGCTGGACGCCGTCGTCGCCCGGTACGCCCACGCGGGCGCCGGTACCCCGGACGCGAGGCGCCTGCACCTGTACATGACGTCGTTCCCGCTCGAGCCGGACGACGTGCCGGCCACCGGAGGCGCCGACGGCACCGAGGACGCCGGCTCGTGACCGGGCTCACGCCGGCCGCCGCGCGCCGGGTCTTCCTGCTGCTGAGCGCCACCCGCTGGTTCCCCGTGGGCCTGGTCGTCGCCGTGACGACCCTCCTCCCGGTGGAGCGCGGGCTCACCGTGACGCAGACCCTGACGCTCGCGTCGGTGACCGGGATCGTCGTGTTCGCGCTCGAGCTGCCGACCGGCGGCACCGCGGACGCGTTCGGTCGCAAGCCCGTGCTCGTCGCCGCCGCGGCGACCCAGGTGGTTGCGGCGACCGTGTTCGCCGTGGCGGGCAGCTTCTGGCAGTTCGCCGTCGCGGCCGCCGCCACGGGGGCGTTCCGGGCGCTGGACTCCGGCCCGCTCGAGGCGTGGTTCGTCGACACCGTCCACACGACCAGCCCGGGCGCCGACGTCGACCGCACCCTGGCACGGCACGGCGGCGTCGTGGGCCTGTCCGTCGCGTCCGGCGCGCTCGTCTCCGGTGCGCTCGTGTGGTGGCATCCCGTGACGGCCTGGTCCGCGCTCACCCTGCCGTACGTCGTCTACGCCGGGCTCGCCGTCGTGCACCTCGTCGCGGTGTGCCTCCTGCTCCGGGAGGTCCGTCCCGTGCCCGACGGCGGTGCCCGCCGCGGGGGAGCGGCCCGGCGTGCGCTCGCCTCGGCCCGCCGGACGCCCGCCGTCGTCGCCGACGGGCTGCGCCTCGCCGCCACCAACCGGGTGCTGCTCGGGCTGCTGCTCGTCGAGGTGTTCTGGTCGACGGCGATGGTCGTGTTCGAGTCGTTGCAGCCGATCCGACTGGCCGAGCTCGTCGGCAGCGAGGCGCGCGCCGGCGCGATCATGGGACCGGTGGCATCCGTGGGGTGGGGCGTCTTCGCGCTCGGCTCGGCGCTCGCAGGCATGGCCTCCCGGCGCATCGGGGTGGTGCGCGCGGCGATGGCGGCGCGCGTCCTCAACGGGCTCGGCGCGGTGTGGATGGGTCTGGTGGCCGGCCCGGCGGCCCTCGTGGTGGCCTACCTCGTCACCTACGCGCTGCACGGCGCGGCGGGCCCCCTGTACAACGCGCTGCTGCACCGCGAGGCCGCGTCGCGCAACCGCTCGACCGTGCTCTCTCTGGCGTCGATGACGGCCTTCGCCACCTATGCGATCGCCTCGCCCGCCCTCGGCTGGACCGCCGACCTGCTGTCCACCCCGACGGCGATGGTGCTCGGCGGCGCGGTGAGCGTGCTCGGCGTCTTCTGCTTCCTGCCCGCCCTGCGTCGCGAGCGCGAGCTACGGCGCACGGGACGGGCCGTCCTGAGCGTGTAGCCCGCGGCGAGTCCGTCCCCAGGCGGGTCGTTCCACCGCCGGGGACCCCCGCCCGACGGCGGAGCCTCCGGTCGCTCCAGGGTGGCGGCATGGATCACGCCACCGAACCGTCCGCCTCCGCGCAGCGGGGGCCGGCCCGCCTCACCGCCGTCGTCGGCGCCTGCGGCGGGGCCGGCGCCAGCGTGCTCTCAGCGGCGCTCGCACGTGCCCTGCGGCGACGGGTGGGCGCGGCCGCACTCGTGGACCTCGACGTGCCCGGCGCGGGGCTCGACGTGCTGCTCGGGGTCGAGGCCGACCCTGGTGCGCGCTGGCCAGACCTGGCCGACGCCCGGGGCAGTCTCGACGCCGAGGGGCTCGTGGCCGCGCTGCCGCGCTGGCGCGCCGTGCCGCTGCTCTCGGGCACGCGGGAGCAGGCGCCCGGCGGCGGCCCCGACGACGCGGTGGTGCTGGACGTGGCGACGGCGCTGCTGCGGTCCGGCCACCGGGTGGTGCTCGACCTGCCACGGCCGTCCGGCTGGGGCGAGGCGACCCGCTCCCTCGTGACCGCCGCCGACGCGGTGGTCCTCGTCGTCCCGCTCACCGCGCCGGCGGTGGCCGGCGCGATGGCCACCCTGGCGGTGCTCGACGCGCTCGGTACCGCCCCCGTGCACGTGGTGCCCCGCCGCCCGGCCCCCGGACGGGTCGACACGGCCGGGGTCGAGCGGGCGCTCGGCCGCCGGGCGGTCGCCACCGTGAGCTGGGACGGCCGCCTGGCCGCGGCGGTCGAGCGCGGCGACGGTCCCCGCACCGGACGCCGCACCCCGCTGGGTGCGGCCGCCGAGCGGCTCGTGGACGCGCTCGCCCGCCCGGCCCGCACGTCCGGGGCGACGGTCGCGGCGGCCACGACCACCGGGGCGGTCGCGTGAGCGCCGCCGGGCCGGGCCGCGCCGGCAGCGGACCCGCACCGGGGGACGGCGGCCGGTCAGCCGTGCTCGACCCCCTGCTCCTGGACGGGTTGCGCACCCGCCTCGGCGCCGCGGCCGGCACGCCCGACGACGCGGCGGTCGCCGACGCGCTGCGGGCCAGCGGTCGTGTCCTCGGCTCCGATGCGCTCGCCGACCTCACCCGCGCCGCGCGGGCCGAGCTGTCCGGCGCCGGCCCGCTGCAGCCGCTCCTCGAGGAGCCGGGCGTCACCGACGTGCTCGTCAACGGTCCCGACGAGGTCTGGGTCGACCGGGGGGACGGGCTGCGCCGCAGCGACGTGCGGCTGGCGGGCGCCGCGGAGGTCCGGGCGCTCGCGGTCCGCATGGCCGCCGTCGCCGGGGCCCGGCTCGACGACGCCAGCCCCGTGGTCGACGCGCGTCTTCCGGACGGGACCCGTCTCCATGCCGCGGTCGAGCCGATCGCACCCTCGGGTGCGGTGATCGCCCTGCGCGTGCTGCGCCAGGCCGTGCTCGACCTGCCGGCCCTCACCGCCCGCGGTGCCGTGCCCGCCGCGTGGGGGCCGCTCCTGGCCGGGCTCGTGGCCGGGCGGGCCAACCTGCTGGTCACCGGTGGGACGGGGACGGGCAAGACGACACTGCTCGCCGCGCTCCTCGGTCTCGTGCCGCCCGGCGAGCGCCTGCTCACGGTAGAGGAGGCCCGCGAGCTCGCGCCCGTCCACCCGCACGTGGTGGCGCTCGCGGCCCGGCGGGCCAACGTGGAGGGCACCGGCGAGGTCACCCTCACCGATCTGGTCCACGGGGCGCTCCGGATGCGGCCCGACCGGATCGTCCTCGGCGAGTGCCGCGGCGCCGAGGTGCGGGAGCTCTTGCTCGCACTCAACACCGGGCACGACGGCGGGATGGCCACGGTGCACGCGAACGCCGCCGAGCACGTCCCGGCCCGCCTGGAAGCCTTGGCCGCGCTGGCCGGGATGCCACGTGCCGCCGTCGCCGCGCAGGCGGCCGCGGCCCTCGACGTGGTGCTGCACCTGCGTCGTCGTCGAGGCGTGCGGCACCTGGCGCAGGTGGCCGTGGTGCGGCTCGCCGCTCCGGGCGAGCTGGAGGTCCGCCCGGTGGCGACCTGGGACGGCCCGGGTACCGGGGACCCGGCGCCGGGACCCGGCTGGGAGGACCTGCTGAGGCGGTGGGGCCGGTGCTGAGCACGGCGCTGGTGGGCCTCGGTGTGGCCTGCGCGGCCTGGTGCGTCACGGTGCCCGGCGGTCGCCGGGCGGCGTCGCTCGTCGTCCCGTCGACGGCGCGCACGGGTCGCCGGCCGGGCGCCGGCTGGTGGCGCCGGCTGACGCGGCGGTCCGAGCCCGAGGCGGACCAGGTGCGGCTGGCCGTGGCCCAGGTGGGTGCGCTGCTGCGTTCCGGCGCGTCGCCGGCGGCGGCCTGGTCGCGGGCGCTCGGAGTACCGGTCGATGCCGACGGCCTCCCCGACCGTGAGGCGCTGGCCGCGACCGTCGGGGGTACCCGGCCCGCGCACGCCGTCGTCGCCGCGGCGCGGCTCGCCCGGGAGGTCGGTGCGCCTCTGGGAGGCGTGCTGGAGGCCGTCGGCGCAGCTCTCGTCGCCCAGACCGAGGCCGACGCGGAACGCGAGGCGTCCCTCGCCGGACCGCAGGCCACGGCGCGTGTCCTGCTGTGGCTGCCGGCGCTCGGCGCGGTCCTCGGGACGGCGCTCGGCGCCGACCCCCTCGGTACCGCCACCGACGGCGGGATCGGCACCGCTGCGGTCCTGCTCGGCGTGCTCGCGCTCCTCGCCGGCCGGACCTGGACCCAGCGGCTCGTCGCCACGGCCCGGACGGCGGGAGCAGGTCCGTGAGCGCCGCACTGACGAGCGCCGCACTGACGCTCCCTACGCTGACGAGCCCTGCGGTGCTGAGCACCGCCGTGAGCCCTGCCGTTCTCGGCGTGCTGGTGGCCCTGGCCGCCTACGCCGGTCTGTCGCCGTGGCGGTGGGCGGCACGGGCGTCGAGCCGTCGGGTGTCGACGCTCGCCGCCGACCCGTCCCCGCACGACGACCCGGCCGGGCAGGGTCCGGTGGCGGCGTCGATGGACGTGCCGTGCCTGCTCGAGCTGGTCGCGGCAGCGGTGCGGTCCGGCGCGGGCGTGCCGCGTGCGCTGGAGGCGGTGGCCGCGGCCGTCGACGGTCCGGACGGCCGCGACCTCGCGCGGGTCGCCGCGGCGCTCCGGCTGGGCGCCGGGTGGGACGCGGCCTGGGCCGGCGCCTGTGGCGAGACAGGCCGTCTCGCGGCCCCGCACCGGCTCGACGTGCTGCGGCGGGCGCTGCGCGGTGCGTGGGTCGACGGCGCGGCACCCGGCGAGTCGCTGCGGGCCGCCGGGGCGGGGCACCGCCACGAGCGCCAGGCGGCAGCCCGGACGGCGGCCGCACGCCTGGCCGTCCGGCTCGTGCTGCCGCTCGGCCTCTGCTACCTGCCGGCCTTCGTGCTCGTCGGGCTCGTGCCCGTGCTGCTCGCGCTCGGCGTGGACCTGCTGTCCGGCTGAGCGTGCCCACCCGGCCGGTGGTCGGGCGGATCGCCTCCGGTCGACCGGCCGGAGGCGCGGAAGCCGGGTGCGAGCCCGGTGGAGAGAGGAGAACGCATGACCGAGAAGACGCAGCGCGTCGACGACGACCTGGCCCCCGGGGTTCTGGCGGGAGAGCCCGGTACCGGCCGTTCCGACGCGCTCGACCCCGAGGCCGGCCTCGCCACCGCGGAGTATGCGATCGCGACGATCGCCGCCGTCGGGTTCGCGGGGCTGCTCATCCTGGTGCTCCAGAGCGACGCCGTGCGCGGCATGCTCGAGTCGATCATCAGCTCGGCGCTGTCGGTGTGAGCGCGCGCGACCGGGGAGAACGCGGCTCGGTGACGGCCGAGCTGGCCGTCGGCATGCCGGTGGTCGCCCTGCTCCTGGTCGCGGTGCTCACGCTCGCGGCCGCGTCCACCGCGCAGCTGCGCGCGGCGGACGCGGCCCGGGCGGGCGCCCGGCAGGCCGCCGTGAGCGGGGACCTCTCCGCCGCGGGCTCCGCCGTGGCACGGGTCGCCGGCGGCGACGCCGAGGCCACGGTGACCCAGGAGGGCGACTGGGTGCGGGTGGTCGTCACCCGGCCGGTCGTCGGCGGATGGCTCGCCCACGGGCCGCTGCGGGCGACCGGCGAGGCCGTCGCCTGGGTGGAGCCATGACGGGTCCGCCTCGTGCCAGGAGCAGTGACCGCGAGCGCGGCGCCGGCACGGTGCTCGTCCTCGGGCTGGCGGCGGTGGTCCTTCTGCTCTGCACGGCGGTCGCGGCGCTGGGCGCGGCCCAGCAGGCGCGGTCCACGGCGCGTTCGGCCGCGGACCTCGGTGCGCTGGCCGGAGCGACGGCGCTGCGCTGGGGACACGACGCCTGCACGACGGCGGAGCGCGCCGTCCGGCAGAACCACGCGCAGGTGGTGGCCTGCGACGTCGGGCACGGTGGCTTCGTGACGGTCACCGCCGCGCGGTCCGTGGCGGGCACCGCTGGGCCGTGGGACGCGGCCGGCCGCGCCGAGGCGACGGCGCGGGCCGGGCCCCGCCCGTCAGCTCGGGTCGATGCGGAACAGCTGGGCGCGCTCGGTGATGAGACGCGCGCGGGCGAGCCGCGGCTTGTCGGACCCGTCGCGGATGACCGACCCGGACGCCTCGAACTCCGCGAGGAAGTCGAACGCCCAGGCGACGTCGGCGGGCGCGGGGGACAGGACCTCGTTGACCACGGCGGGCTGCTCGAGGTCCAGGCAGAGGCGCCCCGTCATGCCCATCGCGACGGCGTCGCCCGACTGCTCGCGCAGCAGGGGGTGGCTGGAACCCACGGTGGGACCGTCGACGGGACCGGGCAGGCCGCCGATCCGGCTGGCGGTCACGAGCCGCGAGCGCGGGTAGGCCATCGCCAGCGGCTCGTTGGCCGCGCCGGTGTCGCGCCGGTAGTCGCCCGAGCCGAACGCGAGCCGGAACGTGCCGGGGGCGCGGGCGATGCTCACCGCGTCCTCGATCCCCAGCGCCGACTCGACGAGGGGCACCACGGGAAGGTGCCCGCCGAGCCGCTGCACGGTGTCGACCACCTGGTCGGGGCTCTCGGTCTTGGCGAGCATCACCCCGCAGAGGCCCTCGGCGTCGCGGAAGGCACGGACGTCGTCGGCCCAGGCGTCGGAGCCGCGTTCGTTGATGCGCACCCAGGCGCGGCCGCCGGAGGCGAACCAGTCCAGGACACCGCGACGGGCCTCGTCCTTGCGGGACTCGTCGACCGCGTCCTCGCAGTCGAGCACCAGCTGGTCGGCGCGCGAGAGCTGCGCGGCGTCGAAGTCGTCGTGGCGCAGCGCGTTGAGCAGCAGCCAGGAGCGGGCGTTGGCGGGATCCACACGCCGCGCCTCGCGGGTGCGGCGGAGCGCGGTCAGGTCGTCGGTGGTCACGCGACGATCGTAGGCGCTACGTCGCCACCGTCGGTGCCGACGACGGCGAGCCGTCCGGGGCGTGCCGGAGCAGCGCGTCCAGGACCCGCACGGCCGCCGCCTTGTCCAGCGGCGAGTTGTCGTTGCCGCACTTGGGCGACTGGACGCATGCGGGGCAGCCCGTGGCGCACGGGCAGGCGGCGACGGCCTCCCGCGTGGCGCGTAGCCACCGCTCGCCGAGCTCGTAGCCCCGCTCGGCGAACCCTGCCCCGCCGGGGTAGGCGTCGTAGACGAACACCGTCGCCTCACCGGTGTCGGGGTGCTGAGCGGTGGAGACCCCGCCGAGGTCCCACCGGTCGCAGGTGGCCAGCAGCGGCAGGAGCCCGATGGCGGCGTGCTCGGCCGCGTGGAGCGCACCCGGCGTCTCGTCGGCGTCGACACCGGCGGCCCGCAGCACGTGGTCCGGGACCGACCACCACACGGCGGTGGTGCCCAGCGTCCGGGACGGCAGGTCGAGGGCCTCCGTGTCGAGGACCTGCATGTCCGGGATGCGACGCCGCTGGAAGCTCACGACCTGACTGGTGACCTCCACCGGGCCGAGTCCCCAGGTGATCGGGCCCCACTCGCGCCGCTGCGGGGGGCGCGACCCCTCGGGGGCCGGGTGCTCGGGGTCGCCGGGTTCCTCGAGGGAGATCTCCATGACGTCGCGCGACCAGGTGCCGTGGTCCACGTCGCGGCGCACCACGAGCGCCACGTGGTCGTCCAGGTCCAGGTGGTCGACGACGTAGGTGACGCCCTGGTGGACGTAGACCGCGCCGTCGTGCACCTGACCGTCCGCCGAGGCGGCGTCGACCGTCCCCAGCAGGCGGCCCGTGCTCGCCTCGACCACCCGCACCGGCCGCCCGCCGGACCCGCGCAGGTCCGCCATGCCGGCCGCCGGCTGGGCGTGCGTCCAGTACCAGCCGGAGGGGCGACGTCGCAGCAGGCCGCGGGCGACGAGCACGTCCAGCACCTCGCGGACCCGGGCGGGGTCGCCGAACCGGGCCAGGTCCTCGGCGCGCAACGGCACCTCCTGCGCCGCCGCGCAGAGCTGCGGGGCGAGGACGTAGGGGTTGCCGGGATCGAACACGGTCGCCTCGAGCGGGGCGTCGAACACCGCCTCGGGATGGGTGACCAGGTAGGTGTCCAGCGGGTCCTCGCGCGCGACGAACGCCACGAGGCCGTCGGCGCCGGCGCGTCCGGCCCGCCCGGCCTGCTGCCACAGGGACATCCGGGTCCCGGGCCAGCCCGCGACCAGCACCGCGTCGAGGCCGGAGATGTCGACGCCGAGCTCGAGCGCGTTGGTCGTGGCCAGCCCCAGGAGCTCGCCCGAGCGGATGGCCTGCTCGAGCTCGCGCCGTTCCTCCGGCAGGTAGCCGCCCCGGTAGGCGGCGACCCGGCCGGCCAGCTCGGTCGACACGGGGCGCAGGTGGTCGCGGACCTGCTGGGCCACGGACTCCGCACCGCGGCGCGAACGGGTGAAGGCGAGCGTGCGGGCACCGTGCGCGGCGAGGTCGGCGAGCAGGTCGGCCACCTCGGCGGTGGCGGACCGGCGCGGGTGCTCGGCCGCGCCCTCGACGGTGAGGACGGCGTCGGTCTCGTTCGCCTCGGGGTCCAGGGGGTCCGGCAGGGCCCAGGGGTCCTCGTCCTCCGCCGTCGCGCCGCCGGAGCGCTCGAACGCCGGGCCCGTGAGCTCGGGCGGTTGCCAGAGGACGACGGTGCGCCGTCCCGCAGGTGAGCCGTCGTCGGTGACCTCGGTGACGTCGTCGGGCGAGGTCCCGAGGAGCCGGGCGACGCTCGCGGCGGGGTCCGCCGTCGTCGCGCTCGCCACGACGAACGTGGGTGCCGTGCCGCCGTAGTGCTCGGCGAGCCGCGCGAGCCGCCGCAGGACCAGGGCGACGTGGGCACCGAAGACGCCGCGGTACGCGTGCCCCTCGTCGACGACGACGTAGCGCAACCCGCGCAGCAGCCGCGTCCAGCGGCGGTGGGCGGGCAGCAGGGCGAAGTGGAGGAAGTCGGGGTTGGTGAGGACGACGTCGGCGTGCTCGGCGACCCAGCGGCGCTCCTCCGTGGGGGTGTCACCGTCGCACGTGGTGGCCCGGACGTCCCGGGTGCCGGCGGCGTCGAGGAGCCGGGTCAGCGCGGTCAGCTGGTCCGCCGCCAACGCCTTGGTGGGGGACAGGTACAGCACCGTGCTGCGGCGGACCGTCGACTCGATGCGCCCCTGCCCGTCCCGCGCCACGGCGTGTCCCGCACGCACGGCCGTCAGCGCGGGCAGCCAGAACGCCAGCGACTTGCCGGAGCCCGTAGAGCTCGCCAGTGCGACGTCCTCTCCCCGCCACGCGGCGTCCGCCGCGGCGACCTGGTGGGTCCAGGGACGCTCGACCCCGAGGGCCCGGTAGCCCGCCACGAGCTGCGGGTCGGCCCAGCCGGGCCAGTCGGTGTGCGCCGCCGCGCGGGCCGGGAACGTACGGGCGTGCTTGAGCCGGTCGGCCCGGGCGCCCCGAGCGGTCAGCACGTCCAGCAACGGGTGGTCGGCGGACGGCGTCTCGGATGGCACGCCGACAGTCTCGCACCTGCCATTCACCCGCATCGCGTGCCACGGGGGAGGTCCGCTCGCACCGCCGACGTCTAAGATCGGTCGCGAAACCATCAGCCCGGTATGGCCGTCCTGTCGTCTTCATGCCATGAACCCGACATGTCTGTCTGTCCCGGCCGGACCACAGCTCCCGGAACACGCCTGGCGCCCTCGGCCGCTGGGCACCGCCCCGACGAAGGACTCGCATGCGCACGCTCCCGGCCGCCGCTCTCACCGCCGCTCTCGTCATCGCCCCGGCCGCCCTGGCCTGGGCGGGAGGCTCGGACGACGTCACGCCGTACCAGGTCACGGCCGAGGGCATCCAGCTCCCCGACGGGGACGTCTTCCCGGACAACGGTCACGTCAACGTCCGGACGTCGAAGAACGGTGCCCAGATCGGGCAGGCGCACTTCGAGGGCAAGTGCGTCGACCGCACGGACGCCGAGTGTGCCGGGACGCGGCACGAGGTCGCCCAGTACATCGGGCAGGGCTTCATCCCCTGGGCCGCGCTGGGTGTGGCGGCCGGTGAGTGCGTCGGTTGGGTGCAGGTGAGCCACTACGACGAGCACTTCGGCGAAGGCGGCCAGGAGCCGGTCTGCCTCGAGACCCCGGCCCCCGAGGAGACCCCGGCCCCCGAGGAGACCCCGGCCCCCGAGGAGACCCCGGAGCCCGTGGTGACCCCGGAGCCCAAGCCGACGCCGGAGTTCCCCGACACGCCCCCGGTCGTTCCGGGCGAGCCCGTCGAACCGGGAACCGACCTCACGCCCACCGAGCCCACCGAGCCGGTCGCGCCGAGCGAGAGCCCGGCCGCGGTCGTGGACGAGGGCGACGACACCTCCGACGGCACGATCGGCCGCCCGCAGGGTGTGGCGGTCACACCGGGTGCCCCGGAGACGTCCGGGGACGCGGCCGAGGTGAGCGCAGGGTCGGCCGAGCAGGTCCGCGCGCAGACCGGCGCGGAGCTGCCGCAGACCGGCACGGCGGTCACGGGCGTGGTCGTCGCGGCAGTCGCCCTCGTCCTGGGAGGTCTCGGCGTCCTGACGGTACGCCGCCGCCGTCGCGTCTGATCGGGCGACACCACGGGGCGGCCCGTCCGACGGCGGGCCGGCCCGGTGGCTCTATCGCCGTTCGCAGGGCATAAGCGAAGAATGATCGACCTGACCGTTCAGAAGCATTTGTCTATTCTCTGATGAATGGCTTGAGGAATGGTCATGGACGTCTTGTGAAAGAAGTCTCGACCGGGCTGTTATCCGTTCGTGACCATCGTTCCCTGGTCTCATGCCCACCACCAGGACCCGGCGGCTCGCTGCTGCCCTCACGGCGGCCACCGCCGTCGCCCTCGCCCCGCTCGCGGTCGCTCCGGCGAACGCCGCCGCAGCCCCTGCCGCGGCGTCCGCGCTGCCGGCGACCACCGCGGCCACCCTCCCGGCGGCCGCACCGCCGAGCGCCGCGCCCGCCGCCGCCGTCGGCCCTCTCGCCGCGGCGTCCCAGGGCACCGTGCGCTGGGTCAAGGCCGACCGGGCCAAGGTCACGAAGAAGCGCGGGCGGTCGAGCCGCGTCGTGGCCCGGCCGGACGACGGCACGCGGCTGACGGTGCTCGAGCGCCGCACCCGTCTGCTGGAGGTCCGGCTGCCGAACGGGAAGGTGGGTTGGATCGGCAAGCGCCACGTGACGGCCACGCCGTTGCGTGACGTCGGCGGCCAGCGGTTCACGACCAAGCGGGTCGCGATCACCCGCGAGGTCCGCGGGGCGTCCCGCACCGTGGCGCGAGCGGCCCTGGGCACGAAGGTCACCAAGCTCGCCCGGACCACCGGCCGTGACGTCAACCGCGTCAAGGTCGAGCTGCCCGGCGGGAAGACCGGCTGGGTGTCGGCGAAGAAGCTCCGGACCCGCGACGTGTGGGGCCAGCTCGCGCGGTGCGAGTCCGGCGGCCGGCCCGGGATCGCCACGGGCAACGGCTACTACGGCATGTACCAGTTCACCGCCAGCACGTGGCGCGCCGTCGGCGGCTCGGGCCTGCCGCACCGCCACAGCGCCCGTGAGCAGACCAAGCGCGCGCAGATCCTCCAGGACCGCGCCGGCTGGGGGCAGTGGCCGCACTGCACCCGCAAGCTGGGGCTGCGGTAGGGGCCACTCAGCGCCGCGTCACCGGACGAGCACGGCGCCCATGGCGCGCGCGAGGTACCAGGGGTCGACGACGGCGGTCAGCTCGCGGGCGGAGTGCATCGACAGGATCGGCACGCCGACGTCCACGACGCGGATGCCGAGCCGCGTGGCGGTGATCGGCCCGATGGTGGACCCGCACGGGATCGTGTTGTTCGAGACGAACTCCTGGGTGGGCACGCGCGCGGCGTCGCACGCCGCCTGCCAGAGCGCCGCCCCGTGGGCGTCCGTGGTGTAGCGCTGGTTGGCGTTGATCTTGAGGATGGGACCGCCGCCCGCCCGCGGGTGGTTGGCGGGGTCGTGGCGCTCCGGGTAGTTCGGGTGCACGGCGTGGCCGACGTCGGACGAGACGCACACCGACGAGGCCAGCGCCCGACGGCGGTCCTCGCCGCCCGCCCCGAGGGCCCGGGAGACGCGGCCCAGCACGTCGGCGAGGAACGGTCCGGCGGCGCCCGAACGCGACTCCGACCCGATCTCCTCGTGGTCGAACGCGGCCAGCACGGCGACGCCGTGGAGGTCCGCGGGCGTGGCGCCGAGCAGCGCGGTGAGCGCCGCGTGGGTGGACAGCAGGTTGTCCAGACGGCCCGAGGCCCACAGCTCCTCGTGCGTCCCGAACGCGCGCGGTGCCTGGGTGTCGGCGACCACGACGTCGTAGCCGAGGATGTCGGCCGGGTCGACGGCGGCGCCGTCGGGCAGCTCGGCCCGCGCGGCCAGCGCGGCGAGCACGTCGGCGTCGCCGACCTCGCCCAGGCCGATCACCGGCTGCGTGTGGCGCTGCTTGTCGAGCGTGAGGCCGTCGTTGACCTGGCGGTCGAGGTGGATCGCGAGCTGCGGGATGCGGGCGAACGGCCCGGTGCGGACCAGGTGCTCCGTGCCGTCGCGGGTGACGAGGCGCCCGGCGAGCTCGAGCTCGCGGTCCAACCAGGAGTTGAGCAGCGGCCCGCCGTACACCTCGACGCCGGCCTGGACCCAGCCCTCGCGCCCGGTGGTGGGGCGCGGCTTGAGCTTGAACCCGGGGGAGTCCGTGTGCGTGCCGAGCACCGTGAACGGGGTGGTCGCCCCGGCCGAGGGCGGCACGACGAAGGCGATGGCCGAGCCGTCGCGCACGACGACGTAGCGGCCGCCCGGGGCGACGTCCCAGGTGTCCGTCTCGGCCAACGGTACGAACCCGGCGGCCTCGGCGCGGCGGGCCACCTCGGCGGCCGCGTGGTACGACGACGGCGCGGCGGTGACGAACGCGCCGAGGTCCTCGGCGTGCTCCCGGGCCTCCACGGGAACCTCGGGGTGCGGGTGCGGTGCAGGGGTGACGGGGGTGTTCTCCGGCATGGGGGAATCCTCGCACGCGCGCACGGGTCGGTCGGGGGCACGGACCGACGAGGGGCCGACGGCGGTGGGTCCCGCCGTCGGCCCCTGCGGCGAGGTCAGCAGCCGAGGTTGCCACCCGTCGTCGTGCCGAGGATCTGCGCGAAGCGCTGGAACGAGGCGATCCGGCTCTGCACCTGGGCCGGGTTGCCGCCGTCGCACTCCAGGGCGCCGTTGATCGAGCGGATCGACTCGCCGAACCCGGCGCCGGTCACGATCGCCTGGTGGCCGGTCAGGGTGCCGGGGCCCGACTGGGTGTTCCAGTACCAGAGCCCGGTCTTCCAGGCGACGGCCGGGTCGGTCTCGACGAGGTAGGGGTTGTTGAGCAGGTCGATGCCCAGGGCGTCGCCCGCGGCCTTGTAGTTGTAGTTCCAGGAGAGCTGGATCGGGCCCTTGCCGTAGTAGGCCGACTGACCGGCGGGGCACCCGAACGGCTGCGTGGTGTCGCAGTAGTGCGGGTAGTTGGCCTCGTTGATCTCCTTGACGTAGCGCAGCCCGCCCGTCTCGTGGTCCACGTTGGCCAGGAACGCGGCGGCCTCCCGCTTCGCGATCTCGGGGCCGCCGGCCGCGGCGAAGTCCGGGTACGCGCCGAGGGCGTCGACGAGGCCCTGGTAGGTGTAGAACGCGTTCCGCTGCGGGAACATCTGGTCGAACTGCGCGGCGGATACCACGAAGTCACCGGGGTCGACGGGCGGGTCCGTGGGGTCGGGCGTCGAGCCGCCGTCGCAGGCGCCCGCGGAGCGCCAGACGCCCCACTGGCCGGTGGTGCCCGGCGTCTCGCCGAGCGTCCACCACTGCGCGTCCCAGTTCTCGCCGTCGTGCGAGACGACGTCGCCGGCGGTGTACACCGTGCCCGCCGACCAGGCGGGCGCGCAGCTCGCGGCGGAGGCCGACGCGGCGGGACCGGCGGTGGTCCAGGCCAGCGCGCCCGCGGCGGCGACCACGAGGGCGGTGAGGGCGGAGAAGGTGCGACGCACTGCGGCGCCGCGGAGGTCGAAGGCTGTCGATCGGGTCATGGCGAACCTTTCGTCAGGGATGCTCACAGAACCGAGTCTGGGACGCCACCCAGCGATGGACAACACCCGTACACCGATGCCCGACCGTGAGGAAAACCCTTAGCGAGCGACGCCGTGCGGGCCTCGGGTGCGACCCGACGCCGCGGACTGCCGTCGACGATGGTCGTGCGACCGCGCGGCCACCTCCGTACCGTCGTGGGTGGAGAGCGGCGGCGAGGCCGGGCTCCGGTGGGAGGAGGCGCGCGATGGTGAGGCGCCGGTCCGTGAACGGTGTCGATGTCGCGTACCGCCGCGCGGGCGAGGGTCCGCCGCTCGTCCTGGTGCACGGGGCAGGAGAGGACGGCCGCCTGTGGACTCCGCAGCTGCGGTCGCTCTCGGACGAGCTCACCGTGGTGGCGTGGGACGAGCCGGGCGCCGGGGCCTCGGGCGGGCTGCCCGAGGGTTTCGCGCTCGCCGACTACGCCGACGTGCTGGCCGGCCTGATCGTCACCCTCGGGCTCGCACCGACCCCCGTGTGCGGGCTCTCCTGGGGATCGACGGTCACCCTCGAGCTGTCCCGGCGGCACCCCGAGCTCGTGTCCGGCCTGATCCTGACCGGCGCCTACGCCGGATGGAAGGGATCGTTGCCGGCCGCTGAGGTCGCTGCACGCGTCGCCGCCCTCGAGCCCCTGCTGGCAGCACCCGAGGGCGAGGTCGACCTGGTCCTGCCCGACCTGTTCGCCGCGGGGCCGCCCGGCCCGTTCACGGCGCTGGTCGATGCGATGGCGGCGAGCGTGCGCCGTGACAGCCTGCGCACCCAGCTGGCCATCATGGCCGCGACGGACCTGAGTGCCCACCTGCCAGCGGTCCGGGTGCCGACGTTGCTGCTCTGGGGAGAGCTGGACGCCCGGTCGCCGCTCCGTGTGGCGCACGAGATGGCGCGGGTGATCCCGGGGTCGACGCTCGTGGTGATCCCGGAGTGCGGGCACGTCACGAACCTCGACCGGCCCGACGAGTTCGACCGGGCGGTCCGTGCGTTCTACCGAGGGCTGCCCACCCGGTGAGGTTCAGTGCCACCAGGTCGCCAGACGGGCCAGCCCCTCCGCTCCGACGGGCTCGGCCGCGAGCAGCGGCACCTCGCAGCCGGGCACGTCGGGCAGCGCGGACCGCAGGGTGGCCAGGTGCACCGACTCCGCCGCGTGGCGCGCGGCGAGCAGCTCGCCGGCGTCGGCGGGCGAGCGCTTGTTGACCACGAGCCCGCCCACGTCCACCCCGAGCCGGTCGAGCTGCCCCACGAGCTCGACCGTCTCCAGCACGGGCAGCCGCTCCGCGGCCAGGACGACGACGAACGTGCAGGCGTCGTGGTCCGTCAGCACGTCCCTCAGGTGCGCGAACCGCTCCCGCCGCCGGGTCAGCACGGAGCGGATCTCGGCGTCGCGCCGTGCGGTCGCCTCGCCCCGGCCGCCCAGCATCTGGGCGGCGGCGCCCAGGCGGTCGGACCGGTCCCGGCGGCGCAGCAGGCCGTCCGTCCAGGCCCCCATGGTCTCCGGCAGGGACAGCAGCCGGGCGGTGTGCCCCGAGGGCGCGGTGTCCAGGACCACGAGGTCGTAGTCGGCCGTGCCTGTCTGGACGAGGTCGGCCACCCGCTCGAGGATCGCGGCCTCGTGCATGCCGGGGGCGTCACGGGCCAGGTCCAGGTGCCGGTCCACCTCACCGCCCAGGTGCTCGGGCATGAGCCGGCGCAACGTGGCCCGGACCGCGGCCAGGTGCGCCGCCGTCGTGCGCCCCGGGTCGATCTCGACGCCGTCGAGGGACCCGTCGGCAGCCCCTCGGGCGAGGTGGACGACGTCGTCGCCCACCTCGCGCTGCCACAGGTGGCCCAGGTTGTGTGCCGGGTCGGTGGAGACGACCAGCACCCGGCGGCCGGCGCGGGCCTGGTCGAGCGCGACCGCCGAGGCGATCGACGTCTTGCCGACACCGCCCTTGCCGCCGAGGAACATGACACGGCGGCGGGCGGCCAGGCCGTGGAGGTCTAGCAGCACGACACGTGGTCCAGGGGGGAGCGGTCCATGCCGAGGCGGGTGTGCCACTCGTGCACGCGGTCGGCCACCAGGGGCAGCAGCTCGACGGTGTAGTACGTGGCGGGGTTGGGCACCCCGAGCGCCTCGGCGAGCACGACCAGGGTGAACAGGTCGTCCTCGTCCCGCTGGGCGCGAGCCATCGTGCGCCGGTACGGCGCCTCGTAGAGCTCGCGCAGACCTGCGGTGAAGGCGGCGAGGGCGCTCGGGGTGCCGGGCATCAGGCCTCCTGGGTGGGGTTCCCGCCCGCACCGCGCGCGCCGGCGGCGGCCGAGCCGCTGGGCACCGGCTCGTCGGACTCCGGGTCGAAGGATCCCTTGCGCGCGGCGTTCATCGCGGCGGCGGCCTCGACGGCCACCCACAGCGACGCGACGAGGATGACGACGTCGAGGCCCAGCAGCAGCCAGCTCTGGTCCGCCCAGAACGTCCCGAGCTGCACGACGAGCGCGTAGATCGACATCACCAGGACGAAGACCAGCGGGACCAGCACGGGCACGGGGTTGCGCTTCTTGCGGAGCAGGATCACCGCCACGACCGCGAGCGTGAGGGACGCCAGGAGCTGGTTCGTGGTGCCGAAGAGCGGCCAGATGAGCAGCCCGCCGTCCCCCTCGCCGCCGGAGCTGAAGACCAGCCCCATCGCGACCACGAGCACGACGATCGTGCCGACGACCTTGTTGATCCGGATACCCGCCAGCTCACCCGCCTCCTGGACGACGAACCGCTGCAGGCGCACGCCCGTGTCCATCGTCGTGGCGGCGAACAGCACGGCCATCGTGGCCAGGATGGTCGCCGACAACGAGGCGGGGATGCCGAGACCGGCGTTGACGATCGCGGCACCGCCGTCGACGAACGCGCCGACGCCGTTGACGGCGAACGAGGAGTAGACCGCCTCCCAGTCCGCGACCGTCCGGAAGCCCGCCGTCGTGGCGATGATCGCGCCGAGCGCCAGCATGCCCTCGCCGACCGCGCCGAAGTAGCCGACGAACCGGCCGTCCGTCTCCTTGTCCAGCTGCTTGGACGACGTGCCGGACGACACCATGCCGTGGAACCCCGAGATCGCGCCGCACGCGATGGTCACGAAGAGCAGCGGGACGAGGCTGGGCGTGTCCGCCGGCACGTTCTGGTTGACCGCGGGGGCGACGACGGCCGGCGTCGAGAACAGCACGGCACCGTAGAGGATGCCGAGCCCGATGAAGAGCTGGACGCCGTTGATGTAGTCGCGCGGCTGCAGCAGCACCCACACGGGCAGCAGCGACGCGATGCCGGCGTAGACGAACAGGGCCACGATCCAGAACGTCGCGGGCGACATGCCGAGGATCGGGTCGGGCAGGACGACCGGGAACCGGTCGCCGACGAGGATGAGCGAGTAGAGGGCGACGACGCCGATCACGGTCGTCACGAGCAGGTTGATCTTCCAGCGGTAGATCATCTGGCCGATGACCGCCGCCACGGCGATGGCACCCCAGACCGGGATGACCGACGACGGGGTCGCGATGAGCAGGTTCTTGATGACCACGGCGAACGCGGCGATCACCATGAGCAGCAGCAGGAAGATCACCACGAGGAACAGGCCGCGCCCGCGAGCGCCGATGTAGCGGCCGGACAGCATGCCCATCGAGCGGCCCTTGTTGCGGACCGACGCCCACAGCGCCCCCATGTCGTGCATGCCCGCGAAGAACACGGTGCCGAGGGTGACCCAGAGGAACGCGGGCAGCCAGCCCCAGATGACGGCGATGGCGGGCCCGACGATCGGTGCGGCGCCGGCCACCGAGGTGAAGTGGTGACCCCAGAGGACGAACTTGTTGGTCGGGACGTAGTCGACGCCGTCGCGCATCTCGTGGGACGGCGTGCGGTAGCCCTCGTCCAGCCGGTAGATGCGGCTGGCCAGGAACTTCGAGTAGAGGAAGTACCCGGCGAGGACCATGGCCAGGCCCACCACCATCAGCACCAAGGAGTTCACGCTGTGCTCCGATCCAGTCGTCGTTGACCTTGTGCCGGGGAGTCTACGGCGGCCCCTGGGTGCCCGGGGCAGACGTCCGTTCGTGACGGCCGTCACGTGTGAGTAGACTCACGCGCATCCCGCCGTCAACGGCGACGGCGGGGTGTCCAGCAGACGCTCCGCCCCGGTCGAGGAAGACCCGGACGCGGCGCGTGGCACACGTCGAGGAGGACGGATGCTCACACTCGGGTCCGACAGCATCACGATCGTCGCGGTCATCGCGGTGATCGCCCTGGCAGCGCTCGTGTGCGCCGCCGTGCTGCGGCGGCAGGTGCTCGCCGCAGTCGGTGGCACCGACAAGATGCAGGACATCGCCCAGGCGGTCCAGGAGGGCGCGTCCGCCTACCTCAGCCGGCAGTTCCGGACCCTGGCGCTGTTCGCCGTCGTGGTGTTCGCCCTGCTCTTCCTGCTGCCCGGCGACGGCGGGGTCCGGGTCGGACGGTCGGTCGCGTTCCTCGTCGGTGCCGGGTTCTCCGCGGCCATCGGCTACCTCGGGATGTCGCTCGCCGTGCGGGCCAACGTCCGGGTCGCCGCGGCCGCCACCCGGCCCGACGGCCGCCGGACGGGTGCTCGGATCGCGTTCCGCACCGGCGGCGTCGTCGGGATGTCGGTCGTCGGGCTGGGCCTCCTGGGTGCCGCCGTCGTCGTGCTGGTCTACCGCACCGACGCCCCGGCCGTGCTGGAGGGTTTCGGGTTCGGGGCCGCGCTGCTCGCGATGTTCATGCGCGTCGGCGGCGGGATCTTCACCAAGGCGGCCGACGTCGGAGCCGACCTGGTCGGCAAGGTCGAGCAGGGCATCCCCGAGGACGACCCGCGCAACGCCGCGACCATCGCCGACAACGTGGGCGACAACGTCGGTGACTGCGCGGGCATGGCCGCCGACCTCTTCGAGTCCTACGCCGTGACCCTCGTCGCCGCCCTCATCCTGGGCAAGGCCGTCATGGGGGAGCAGGGCCTGGTGTTCCCGCTCGTCGTCACCGCGGTGGGCGCCTTCGTCGCCCTGCTGGGCGTCGTCATCACCCGGATGCGGGAGAACGAGTCCGGCCTCACCGCCATCAACCGCGGCTTCTACGTCTCGGCCGTCGTCGGCGCCGGTCTCGCCGCCCTGGCCGCGTTCGTCTACCTCCCGGGCTCGTTCACGGGGATGGGCGGCACCGCGGACCTGACCGGCGTCACCTCCGACCCGCGCGTCGTCGCCTCGCTCGCCGTGCTCATCGGCATCGTCCTGGCCGGCATCATCCTGTGGATCACCGGGTACTTCACCGGGACCGACTCGAAGCCGACCAAGCACGTGGCGGCGACCTCCCGCACCGGCGCGGCCACCGTGGTGCTGTCGGGCATCGGCGTCGGCTTCGAGTCGGCCGTCTACACCGCCGGCGTCATCGCGGCCGCGATCTGCGGCGTGTTCCTGCTCGCCGGCGGGTCCATCTGGCTGTCGCTGTTCCTGGTGGCGCTCGCGGGGTGCGGCCTGCTGACCACGGTCGGCGTGATCGTCGCCATGGACACGTTCGGTCCGGTGAGCGACAACGCGCAGGGCATCGCGGAGATGAGCGGCGACGTGGACGACGAGGGCGCCCAGATCCTCACGGACCTCGACGCCGTCGGCAACACCACCAAGGCGATCACCAAGGGCATCGCCATCGCGACGGCGGTCCTCGCCGCGACCGCGCTGTTCGGCTCCTACGCGGACGCCGTCGAGACGGCGGTCGCGGAGGTGACGACGGTGGGCAGCGGGCTCGTGGGCGCGATGCTCAGCTACGAGATCATCTCCCCGATCACGCTGGTCGGCGTCATCCTCGGCGCGGCCACGGTGTTCCTGTTCTCCGGCCTGGCGATCGACGCGGTCACCCGGGCCGCCGGCGCCATCGTCTACGAGGTGCGTCGCCAGTTCCGCGAGCACCCCGGGATCATGACCTACGACGAGCGGCCGGAGTACGGCAAGGTCGTGGACATCTGCACCAAGGACTCCCTGCGCGAGCTCGCCACCCCGGGCCTGCTCGCGGCGTTCGCACCCATCGCGGTGGGCTTCGGGCTGGGCGTCGGCCCGCTGGCCGGGTTCCTCGCCGGGACCATCGGCGCAGGGGTGCTCATGGCGATCTTCCTGGCCAACTCCGGCGGCGCCTGGGACAACGCGAAGAAGATCGTGGAGGACGGCGCCCACGGCGGCAAGGGCTCCGAGGCGCACGAGGCCACGATCATCGGCGACACCGTGGGCGACCCGTTCAAGGACACCGCCGGCCCGGCGATCAACCCCTTGATCAAGGTGATGAACCTGGTCTCGCTGCTCATCGCCCCCGCGGTGGTCATGCTCTCGGTGCCTGCGGACGCCAACCACGTGCTGCGCATCGCCATCGCCCTGGTGGCCGCCGGCATCGCGATGGGAGCCGTGGTGCTCTCCCGCCTGCGTGCGGCGCGCGTCGACCGCGAGACCGAGCCGGAAGAGGTGCCCGCCGTCGCCACGCGGTGAGGTGGGCCGGGTCCGCTCCGAGCGTGCCGGTCACGCGAACGCGTAGACCGCCACCACCACGGCCAAGGTCGCCCCGAGCAGCAGGGCGTCGCCCCCGGTCCAGCGCAGGTGCGCGAGCCGGAGGCGGCGCCCGTCGCCGGCGGCGGTGGCCGCGGTGAACCCGCGCGTCTCGAGCGCCTCGACGGTGGTGCGGGTGCGCTTGGCCGTGTTGAGGATCAGCGGGTAGAAGGCCTGCACGGCGATCCGGCCGGCCCGCGTCAGGGCGCGCCACCCCAGGAACCCGGCCCCGCGTGACGGCGCACCGCGCATCCGGTGACCGTCGACGATCGTCTGGAACTCGTCGACCAGCACCGGCACCATCCGGTACCCGTAGCTGACGGCGAACCCGAGGATGGCGGGCGCCCGCAGCGCCAGCAGGGCGTCGGTGATCTTCTCCGGGTCGAGCGACACGAACGCCGCCATGGAGACCAGCGACACCGTGCTCAGCTTGAAGTACGCCTGGGCCAGCCCGGTGACCGATCCCAGGTCGCCGCCCAGCACCAGGACCAGCACGAGCAGGTAGCCCACCTGTCCCACGGTGGACAGCACGAACAGACCGAGCAGGAGCGGCCCGATCCGCGCGGCGAGCGCCGCGCCGAGGGCGAGCCCGAAGAACGCCCCCAGGACCCGCAGGTCGTAGGTGAACCAGGGCGCCAGCGCGCAGACCGCGTACCAGAGGACGACGGCGCGCGGGTCGCGCCGCGCGAGGAAACCGCCGCGCGTGGCGTAGGCGACCCGCATGAGCTCGAGCTTGACCCACTCGACGCTCGTGCGGTCCCAGCCGGTCCGACGGCGGGCCCGGCGCTGCGCGGGCCGGGTCTCGGCGGGCGTGGACGTGGCGGCGCTCATCGGGCACGCTCCACGAGCTCGTCCACCGACAACGGCACGGGCGCCATGCCGAGAGCGGCGCCGACCTGGCTCACCTGGGGCGGCACGAGGCGGGCGCGGGAGAGGATCTCGGGCGACGCGAACAGCGTGGCCGGGTCGGTGTCCGCGAGGACGCGTCCGCCGTCGAGCACCACCACGCGGTCCGCCCACTCGGCGACCAGGTGCATGTCGTGCGTGGCGACGACGGTGCAGCGGATGTGCGCGGCCAGCGCCGCCAGCATGGCGATGACGTCGTCGCGCGAGCGCAGGTCGAGGCTGGAGGTGGGCTCGTCGAGCAGCAGCAGGCGGGGGCGCATGGCCAGCGCGACGGCGAGGGCCGCGCGGCGCTGCTGGCCGCCGGACAGGAGCCGCCCGTCCCGGTCGGCGACCTGGGTGAGCCGCACCCGTTCGAGCACTTCCTCCACCAGCGTGTCGGCGTCGGGCACCCGGCGGCCGCGCGGGTGCATCGCCACGTCGCCGCGCACGGAGTCCGCGAGGAACATCTCCTCGGGGCGCTGCACCAGGTAGCAGACGGCGTCGGAGAGCTCGGCGGCGGACACCCGACGGGTGTCCCGGCCGTCCACCTCGACGGTGCCGTCGCGGGGGAGGGTCAACCCGGCGAGGAGCGCCAGGAGGGTCGACTTGCCGGCACCGTTGGAGCCCACCAGCGCTACCTTCTCGCCGTCGTGCAGGCTGAGGTGGAGGTCGTCGAGGACGACGGAGCGGCCGCCGGCGATGGTGCGGTACCCGTGCGTGACGCCGGCGACCGTGGCGACGGGCGGCGCGTGCCGGACCGCGGCGCGCGGGACCGTGGCGGAGGTCGCGAGGGGAACAGGCGGCGAGGGCAGCGACGAGAGCAGCGTCGTGCACTCCTCCACCGTGAGCGGCAGGCGCGGCGTGCCGGGCGCGAGCCGGCGCGCCAGGTCGATGACCTGCGGGACGGGGATGTCGGCCTCGGCCAGGTCGTCGACCCGGCCGAGCGCCTCCCGCACCGGCAGGTGCCATCGCGGGGCGCCGTCGGCCATGAGCACCACCGACCGGGCGTACCGGGCCACCAGCTCGGCGTGGTGCTCGATGACCACGACGGTGACCCCGCGCTCGCGGTTCAGCCGGGCGAGGTGCTCGTAGAGGGCCGTCGCGCGGGCCGGGTCCACCTCGGCGGCGGGCTCGTCCACGACGAGTAGCCGGGGCGCGAGCGCCAGCGCCCCGGCGAGCGCCGTCAGGTGCTGCTGGCCGCCGGAGAGCTGCCAGGTGAACGTGTCCCCGATCGAGGTGAGGTCGAGGCCCGCCATCGCGCGGTCGGCGCGCTCGGCCCAGTCGGCGTGGCCGAGGTTGAGCGGGGCGAACCCGACGTCGTCGCGCACCGTGGGGCGCACGAGCTGGTTGCCGAAGTCCTGGAACACGTAGCCGACGTCGGCGCCGAGCTCGGCGACGCCGAGGCCTGCGGTGTCCCGGCCGAAGACCTCCACCGAGCCGGTGAGGTCGCCGTTCCAGAAGTGGGGCACCAGACCGTTGAAGGCCTTGCACAGCGTGGTCTTGCCCGAGCCGTTGCCGCCGACCACGGCCACGAAGTCGCCCTGCGCGATCCGCAGGTCGACCCCCCGCAGCGAGTCCTGCTCCGCCCCCGGGTAGCGGAACGTCAGCCCGCGCACCTCGACGGCGGCGGCAGCCTGCGACGGCGGCGCGGACGGGGCACCGGGCGCGGTGACCGTGGTCGGCGTCGGCATCAGCGGTCCTCGTCCTGGCGGGTCGAGCCGGACCGGGCCGCCGCGTCCGTCCGGGCGTCGCGGCGACGGCGCACCACCGCGACGAGGGCGAGGACGACGGCCAGGCCGACCACGAGGCCGACGAGCGCCGCGATCCACACGACGTTGTCGCCGTAGGTGTCGGTGAGCTCGGTGTCGAACGACCCGGCGGTGGTGACGGCCTCCTCCCGCCCGACGAACTCCTCCCACTGGCTGAGGACGCCGATCAAGGCGGCGGTGAGGATGCCAAGGATCGCGACCCACCAGAACGACAGCCCCCAGGGGCCGACGAGCCGGGGCGGGTTCTGCGGGTCGCGGGGCCGCAGGCCCATGAGGGGCTCGATCTTGCCGTGCAGGCGCGGGGCGAGCCAGGCGGCGGCGAGACCGCCGAAGACCACGCCGGTGATCAGCAGCGCCATGAGGAGCTCGAAGCCCTCGGCGACGACGACGGCGAGGAGCGTGCCGCCCTGGTCCTCGAGCTCCTCCGGGTCCACGCCGACGGCGACCTTGGCGACGTCGATGACCGCGGAGGAGACCTTGTCGATCGCCACGAGCGCCAGGGCTGCGGCGAAGAGCTGCTGCACCTTGCGGGGGTCCTTGACGAGGCAGCCGGCCACGTAGGTGCCGATGAAGAGCTGCAGGAAGCCCTCGAGCTCGCCGAACCCGCCGAAGCTGCCGAGCAGCAGGTCGGCGATCACGGCCTCGCCGATCGCGACGCCGAGCGCCACCCACAACGGGGTGAGCAGCGCGGCGAGCACCACGGGGATGAAGGCGAAGTAGGCGACCTCGAGCTCCAGCGGTCCGACGGAGAACGAGGGCAGCATGTCCGCGACGATGTCGGCCACGCCGAACAGCGTCATCGACAGCACGAGGATCATGAGCTTCTGGGAGCCGGAGATGCCGTCGGGGTCGTGCACGCGGCGGCGCAGTGCGCCGGCCGCGCTCACGGGGTGGCGGGCGGGGGCGGGGTCTGTGGTCGGCGAGCTGGTCATGGTGGCCTTCCTCGGTCGGATGGTGCTCGTCGTGCGGGTCACCGGCGGGTGCCGGCGCGGGCTACGAGGCCGCGCAGCAGGGCGGCGACCTCGTCGATCTCGGCGACCTGGTGGTCGGGGGTGTGCTCGCCGCCGGCGGGCAGGGCGGCCAGCGCCTCGTCGCCCGTGGAGCCGCCGCGCACCAGCACGACGGTCCCGACCCCGGCGGCGCGGGCGGCGACGACGTCGCGGTGCGGCTTGTCGCCGACGAACACGGCGCGGGCAGCGTCGGCGTCGAGGGCGGCCAGGGCGGTGCGGACCGTCGTGGGATCGGGCTTGCGGAGCCCGAGCTCGTCGGAGTACACGTGGGCGCCGACCAGGTCGTCGAGGCCGTGCTCGACCAGCTCTTCGCGCACCGCTCGCCCGCACACCGTGTTCGAGACGACGGCGACGGGCACGCCGGCGTCGCGGGCCGCGGTGAGGAGCTCGCGCACGCCGGGTCGCACCGTGGGGGTGGACTTGGTCCGGGCGTAGTCGACCATGAGGGCGTGCGCCTCGGCGCGCAGCCAGTGCCGCACGCCCGTTCCGTGGTGCTCGAGCAGCGGCCCGACGAGGTCGACCCAGAACGTCGGCGCGTCGATCTCGGCGACGGCGGTGCCGCCGTCGTCCGCCTGCTCGTTCTGGTCCTTCCAGGCCTTGTGCGCGGCGCGCGCCCGGTCGAGCACGTCGACGGCCTCGTCGGTGCCGGTCGGGTACCCGGCGGCGCTGAGGCCCGCGGCCAGGCGCGCCGCGAACGCGCGCCGGGTGGCGCCGTCGGGCCGCGAGACGGCGATGACACCCCCGTGATCGAGCAGCAGCGCGCTGACGGCCCTGCGGGCGGCGGACGCTGGCGGTGCCGGTGGCCGGGCCGGGGCGTCCGGCCGGGACTCCGCCAGCAGGCCGGCGAGACCGCGCGGGTCCTCCAGCACGAGGTCCGGCTCCTCGGCCACGGGGAACGGCGGCCGGTCGGTGTGGTGGTCGCGGGTGAGCACGACGGCGCCCGTCCCGGCGCGACGCCCGGCGACGACGTCGCGGTCGAAGGTGTCGCCGACGTACCAGCAGCGGTCCGGCGTCGTACCGAGCGCGCGGGCGGCGAGCTCGATCATGCCGGGGTGCGGCTTGCGGATGCCGACCTCGTCGGAGTACACCTGCACGGCGAACGCCGAGGCGAGGCCCTGCTCGGCGAGGATCGCCCGGTGCGCACGGCCGGAGTGGGCGTTGGAGACGATGCCGAGCGGGACGCCGAGGTCGCGCGCGGTGGCCAGCAGGTCGCGCACCCCGGGGCGGACGGCGTGGTCGGTCAGGGTGCGGGTGATCGTCTCCTGGAGCTGCCCGGCGGAGCCGGCGAGGACCTCCCGCTCGGCCGCGGTCAGCGGGGAGCCGTAGAACTCGCGCCAGATGGTGCGGTGGTCCAGCTCGGTGGGCTCCAGCAACCGCGAGGAGGCGTTCTTCCAGTCCTTCAGCGCCTTCTTGCCACCCTGCAGCACCGGCAGGAGCTCCGCCGCGGATCGCCGATGGCCGGCACGGGCGAGCGTCGCGGCGACGTGCTCGGCCATGGCCTCGAGGCCGCCGGGACGCTTGCTGGTGGTCAGCACGACGCCGCCGAAGTCGAGCAGCAGTGCCGCCGGGCGGGTGCGCAGCGTGGGTGCCCCGGCGGTGCCGGGCAGCGTGTCGGGGCGGGCGGTCTCGGGGCTCGGGGCGATCGTCACGACGGCGACGCTAGGGACGGGCAACGTCTGGGCAGCGTCGCGGTGGTGGCCTCCCGGTGAACGACGCCGGAACTTCTGGAACGTTCCAGACGCTCGCCGTGGTCCGCCCGCGCGTCGATGTCGCGCCGTCGCCGTCGGCTGGGCAGGATGGCCGCGTGCCGCCCGCCTCGTCCCGACCACGCCCCACCCTGCTCGACGTCGCCGCCGCCGCCGGGGTGTCGAAGTCCCTCGTCTCCCTGGCGCTGCGCGGTGACGCCGGGGTGTCGGAGCGCACGCGGGAACGCATCCTCGTCGTCGCGGACCAGCTCGGCTACCGGCCGTCGCTCACCGCCCGCACCCTCAAGCAGGGACGGTCCATGCTGCTCGGCGCCGTCATCTCCAGCCTCGACAACCCGTACCACACGGAGATCGTCGCGGCGGTGGAGCAGGCGGCCGAGGCCGCGGGGTTCTCCGTGGTGCTCGCGCACGGGTCCCGGGAGCGCGGACGGCTCGCCGGCCGCGTCCAGCAGCTCCTCGACCTCGGTGTCGACGGGCTCGTCGTCGTCTCGTCATGGGTGCCCGAGGAGGTGCTGGTCACCGCGGCCCGTCGCGCACCGGTCGTCATGGTGGGCCGCACCGCGACCCCGGTGGCCGGCATCGACTCCGTCAACAACGACGACGAGCAGGGCGCGGCGCTCGTCGTCGACCATCTGGTCGCGCGCGGGCACCGGCGCATCGCCCACGTCACGTCGTCGACCCGCCCGGCCGGGATCGCCCGGCGCAGCGGGTACGAGGCGGCCATGGGGGCCGCCGGTCTGGGGGCGGAGGTGCGGGTCGTGCGACCGGACCCGGCCGCGCTCGACGCCCTGGTGCAGGACGGCACGACCGCGGTGTTCGCACGTAACGACGTCGAGGCGGTCGACGTGCTCGACCACGCGCTCGACGCGGGGCGGCGTGTCCCGGCCGACCTCGCCGTCGTCGGCTACGACGACACGATGCTCGCCCGGCGGGCCCGCCCCGCTCTGACCACCGTGCAGCAGCAGCGTGACGTCATGGGGACCCGTGCGGTGGCGCTCCTGCGCGAGCGGCTCGACGGGCGGACCGACGACGTCCACGAGGTGCTGGAGCCGCGGCTCGTGGTGCGCGCGTCGGCCTGAGCCCCCCTCTCACGCTGTGGGTGCACGACACGCCGCTACCCCCGTGGGGATAGCGGCGTG
>NZ_JALKAT010000033.1:0-43419 GCF_023015685.1 Isoptericola sp. S6320L | reverse complement strand
CAAGGCGTTCTGGAACATCGCCAACTGGCGCGACGTCGCCGCCCGCCTCGACCGCGCCCGCACCCAGACCACCGGACTCATCGTCCCCGCCTGAGACACCCCTGCACAGGGCGTCTCCGCACGACCAGAAGCCCGGCTCCCGCGCACACAGCGCAGGAGCCGGGCTTTTCGTCGGCATGTGGATCTGTCCGCGAGGCCACGCGGTGCCAGTCCCCGAGCCGAGAACGGCCTGTCCCGGGCGCAGGCCGGGTTCCCGGGGCCTGTGGTGGCCACGGGGTCGCGCGCCCGTTCCACGGACCGGGCAATCTATCTCGTGGATGACGAAAGGCCCCATCCTCCAGCGAGGACGGGGCCCTTCGTCAGGTGCCGTGAGACGGCTCAGTGAGCGTGCTGACCGCGGCTGAACTCGAAGACCCAGCCGACCAGGCCCACCAGGCCGAGGATCAGGCTGATGTAGAAGACCCACCAGCCGACGGCGAGACCGAGGAACGCGACGGCGGCACCGGCTCCGAGCACCAGCGGCCACCACGACCACGGGGCGTAGACGCCCTGGTCGCCGGCGCCCTGGTCGATCTCACCCTGCTCGTCGTCCTCGGGGCGCGGATCGATGTGACGGGCCTGCAGAGCCAGGTACGCGCCGATCATGGCCATCAGCCCGCCGACGAGCGGGATCCCGAGGAAGCCGACCGGCTCGCTCCAGCCGCTGAAGAACCCGTAGAGCACGCCGACGACGACGAAGAAGGGAGCCAGCCAGATGAAGAGGCGGATCTCGATCTTCACTTGTTCTTCTCCTCGTCCTCAGGCTCGTCGACGACCGTGGCCGACGCGTGCTTCTCCGGATACTCCTGCATCGAGAGCTCCTCGACGTGCTGGGCCTGACCACGGCGGTCGGCACCGCCGTAGACCTGCTCCAGGCCGTCCTGGTTGACGTGCGGGTCCTCCATGGCAGCGACCTCGGGGTGGTGCAGGTCGAAGGCCGGCGACTCCGACCGGATCCGCGGCAGCGACGTGAAGTTGTGCCGCGGCGGCGGGCAGGACGTCGCCCACTCGAGCGACCGGCCGTAGCCCCACGGGTCGTCGACGGTGACACGGGGTGCGTTGCGCCAGGTCGAGTAGACGTTCCACAGGAACGGGAGCGTCGAGGCCGCCAGGATGAACGCACCGACCGTCGAGAGCTGGTTCTCCCAGGTGAAGCCTTCGTCGGGCATGTAGTCCGCGTACCGACGGGCCATGCCCTCGACGCCCAGCCAGTGCTGCACGAGGAAGGTCATGTGGAAGCCGATGAACAGGATCCAGAAGTGGATCTTGCCGAGCCGCTCGTTGAGCATGGTGCCGGTGAACTTGGGCCACCAGAAGTAGAAGCCGGCGAACATCGCGAACACCACGGTGCCGAACACGACGTAGTGGAAGTGCGCCACGACGAAGTACGAGTCCGACAGGTGGAAGTCCAGCGCAGGGCTCGACAGGATGATGCCGGTCAGGCCGCCGAACAGGAACGTGACGAGGAACCCGATCGACCACAGCATGGGGGTCTCGAAGGTGAGCTTGCCCCGCCACATCGTGCCGATCCAGTTGAAGAACTTCACGCCCGTCGGCACGGCGATCAGCATCGTCATGAACGCGAAGAACGGCAGCAGGACCGCACCCGTGACGTACATGTGGTGCGCCCAGACCGTCACGGACAGCGCGGCGATCGCGATCGTCGCGTAGATGAGGCCCTTGTAGCCGAAGATCGGCTTGCGGCTGAACACCGGGAAGATCTCGGAGACGATGCCGAAGAACGGCAGCGCGATGATGTACACCTCGGGGTGCCCGAAGAACCAGAACAGGTGCTGCCACAGCACCGCTCCCCCGTTGTCCGGGTTGAAGACCTGGGCGTTGAAGCGACGGTCGGCACCGAGGGCGAAGAGCGCCGAGGCGAGCGGCGGGAACGCCATGAGCACGAGCAGGCTCGTGACCAGCGTGTTCCACGTGAAGATCGGCATCCGGAACATCGTCATGCCGGGCGCGCGCATGCAGATGATCGTCGTGATGAAGTTGACGCCACCGAGGATGGTCCCGAACCCGGCCAGCGCCAGGCCGAAGACCCAGAGATCTCCTCCCAACCCCGGACTGAACGTGGTGTTGGACAACGGCGCGTAGGCGAACCACCCGAACGACGCCGCACCCTGCGGGGTGAAGAAGCCGGCCGCGGCGATGAGCCCGCCGAAGAGGAACAGCCAGTAGGCGAACATGTTCAGGCGCGGGAACGCCACGTCCGGCGCGCCGATCTGCAGCGGCATGATGACGTTCGCGAAGCCGGCGAAGAGCGGTGTCGCGAAGAGCAGCAGCATGATCGTGCCGTGCATGGTGAAGAGCTGGTTGTACTGCTCCTTGCTCTGCACGATCTGGATGCCGGGCATGAAGAGCTCGGCGCGGATGAGCAGCGCCAGGATCCCTCCCACGGCGAACCAGAAGAACGACGTGATCAGGTACATGTAGCCGATGGTCTTGTGGTCGGTGGAGGTGATCCACTTCACGACCGTACGGCCCAGGGTCTGCCGCTCGGGCCGAAGGCCCGGGACGGCCTCCGCTCCGTACGCGGTCTCGGTGGTGGCCATCAGCCCTCGACCTCCGGAGTGGTTTCTTCGTCGGTGAACTCACCGTGCTGCTGGCGGTTGAGGTCGAGACCGAGCTCGCCGGTCTGCCCCTTGGCCGCGAGCTCGGCCATCTGGGCGTCGTACTCGGCGCGGTCGACGACCTTGACGTTGAAGAGCATCCCCGAGTGGAACTCTCCGCAGAGCTCGGCGCACTTGCCCGCGTAGGTGCCCTCGCGCTCGGGCACGACCTGGAAGGTGTTCGACCGCCCGGGGATCATGTCCATCTTGAACAGGAACGCGGGGATCCAGAACGAGTGGATGACGTCGCGCGACTCCACCGTGAACTCGACACGCTCACCGACGGGCAGGTACAGCGTCGGGAGCGCCTGGGACGTGCCCGGCGCGCCGTCGACCTCGTCCTCGACGGTCTGCGAGCCGGGGTCCAGCAGCTGCTGCCCGGACTCGTACACGTCGTCGTCGAGGTAGTTGAAGTCCCAGCTCCACTGCTTGCCGATGACCTGGATGCTGACGTCGGGCTCCTCGGACGTGGTGTCGAGGACGGCCGTCATGTCGCGGTTCGTGTAGAAGAACAGCACGAGGACCATGAGCGTCGGCACGATCGTGTACATGATCTCGAGCGGCATGTGGTAGCGGGTCTGCACCGGCAGGCGGTGGTCGTCGCGGCGCTTGCGGTAGGCGGCGACGCACCACAGCATCAGCCCCCAGGTGATGACACCGACGGCGAGTGCTGCGACCCAGGATCCGACCCAGAGGTCTGTCATCCGACCGGTCTGGTTGGTCACCTCCCCGTCGCTGTAGCCGGGCAGGTATCCACGCTGGGCGGCGTCGCTGGCGCAGCCGGAGGCGAGCGTCGCGACCGCGACGGCGAGAGCCGTCGCACGCAACGCCAGTGCCCGCCGGGTGCGGGTGGGGCTCTTCGAGTGCAAGGGAGGCCTTTCACGTCTCGTCCGACCGCCGCGCTCTGGCTCAGAGCGCACGGATAGGACCTTCGTCCTCGATGGGAGCAGCCTAGCGCGCCCTTCACGCTTTCGACGCCAGAAGGGCCCGGTTCCTACGTGACGGGAACACCGCTCTCCGTCGCCATCCGGACGGTTCGCGACACGCCCCGTAGGCCTGTCAGATCGCGCACGCATTCGCCGCCCTCGCGCGGCTCACGGCATCATGGTGGGGCGCGCTGCGCACCCGTTCACCACCACGTCGAAGGGCTCCGTGTGACACACCCCACCGGCAGCACGGACCGTCCCCACCCGCACCGGGTCCACCTGGACAACGGTGGCCGGGCCCCCTGGCACCCGCTCGCGCGGACCGCATTCCTCCAGGCGCTCGACGACGGGTGGGCGGACCCGCGAAGGCTGCACACCGAGGGCCGCCGCGCGGCAGCCCTGCTGGACGGCGCACGCGAGGCCGTGGCCGACGTCCTCGGCGCCCGGACCGAGGAGGTCCGGTTCACCCCGTCGCACACCGCGGCTCTGCACGCCGCCGTCGCACAGGTCGTCCGGGCACGACGGCGGCACGGGAGCGACGTCGTCGTCGGTGCCGTGGAACGGGCCGCCGTCCTGCATGCCGCCGACCACGCCCTTCCCCCGGGCGGCCGGCGGGTGACGGTCCCGGTCGACGAGCACGGCCGCGTCGACGCCGACGCCTACGCGACGGCGCTCGGGAGCGGCGGCGTCGCCCTCGCGGCGCTGCAGCACGCCAACGGCGAGGTGGGGACGACTCAGCCGGTCGAGACCGTGCACGAGGCCGCCCGCGCCGCGGGGGTCCCCCTCCTCGTCGACGCCGGTGCCAGCCTGGGGCACGCGACGGTGGATCCCGCCTGGGACGTCCTCGCCGCCGACCCCGCCGACTGGGGAGCACCTGCCGGCGTGGGCGTGGTCGCCGTCCGGCAGCGCACGCGCACCGTCGCCACGGGCCCCGAGGACCCCGAGCCGTGGGCTCCGGGGGGCGTGAGCGTCCCCGCCGCCTTCGCGGCCGCCGTCGCGCTCCAGGCGGTCCACGAGGACCGGGCGCAGGCCGATGCCCGGCGCCGTGCCCTGGTCGACGAGATCCGCGCCCGGGTGGCAGCGATACCGGACGTCGAGGTGGTGGGCGACCCCTCCGGCCGGCTGCCCCACGTCGTGACGTTCTCGTTCCTCTACGTCGACGGCGAGGCCCTCGTGACCGAGCTGGACCGCGCCGGGTTCGCCGTCGGTTCGGGGTCGGCCTGCACCGCCGGGACGCTCGAGCCGTCGCACGTCCTCGCCGCGATGGGCGTGCTGACACACGGCAACGTGCGTGTCGCGCTGGACCGCTCGACGACCGCCGCGGACGTCGAGCGCTTTCTCGAGGTCCTGCCGGGTGCGGTGGCCACGGTGCGCGACATGCTGGGGGTCCGGGGCCTGTGAGCACGGTCGGACCGAGCGAGGAGCACGTGGTGGACGCGCGCGGGCTCCGCTGCCCGTTACCGGTGATCCGGCTCGCGGAGCGTGCCCAGGAGCTGCCCTCGGGGACCGAGCTGACCGTGCTGGCCACGGACCCGGCCGCTCAGCACGACGTCCCCGCCTGGGCCCGCCTGCGCGGGCACACCGTCACCGCTGCGCAGACGCACGAGGCGGACGGCCGGCCCTGGTGGGCCCTGACCGTCCGCCTCGGTGGCCGGGCTCCGGGGAGCTCGGCCGCGTCACGTCGCTGAGTCTGGTCTCAGCCGAAGGAGCCGCCGCAGGCGCAGGACTCGCCTGCGTTCGGGTTGTCGATCGTGAAGCCCTGCTTCTCGATGGTGTCGGCGAAGTCGATCTTCGCGCCGTCGAGGTACGGGACGCTCATGCGGTCCACGACGACCTCGACGCCGTCGTAGTCGCGCAGCGCGTCCCCGTCGAGCAGACGCTCGTCGAAGTAGAGCTGGTAGATGAGGCCGGAGCAGCCGCCGGGCTGGACGGCGACGCGCAGCCGCAGGTCGTCGCGGCCCTCCTGCTCGAGGAGGGTGCGAACCTTGTTCGCGGCGACCTCGGAGAGCTCGACGCCGTGCGTGGCGATCTCGGTGGTGTCGGTCATGCTTCCTCCAACAGGTGGGCCGGTTCGGCTGTTCCCGATCCTACGCCGGATTCTCGGCGAGTCGATGAGTCAGGTCACAGCGTGCCCCACGAGGGCGCCCAGGTGCGAGCCGCACGCCCCACCGAGGCGGCGTCCCACGGCTCGCCCACCTCGTGGACGCCCACCACGCCGGCCGCGGCCAGCTCGCGGCGCGACACCTCGGAGCGCCCCGCGAGCACGACGACGGGGACGGCGTGCGGTGCGGCGGCACGTGCCGCCGCGGCCGCGGGGCCGCTGTGCAGGGCCGCCCCGTCGAGCACCCGGACGTGGACGACGACGAGGTCCGCGCCGCCCATGCGCTCGCCCAGGAGGGCGACCTCGGGGGCGACCGGTGGTGGCCCGACGCTGGACAGCCCGAGCGCCGTCGTCGGCACGAAGACCCCGACAGGCGCCGGGCCGTCGCCCGGGCGCGCCGGCGGCGGAGGCTCCGCGGCCGGCAGCACGAGGGGCTCGACGGCGCAGCGAGGCGCGGCGGCGGACCAGGCGGCGGCGAGCGCCGCGGCCCCGACGGCCGGGTCCTCGGGGTCAGGGCCGCCCGACGCGGCGACGATGAGCGCGTGCACGGTGCCGATCGTGACACATCTGCGCGTCGTGGGAAGATGGGGCGCGTGAGCACTCTGCTGAACGAGACGTCGACCTTCGTCGAACCGGCATCGTCCCCGCTGCTCCTGCTCGGGCAGGGCCGTGACCTCGCGTCCGAGCGCGGTGTCGAGTGCACCGGCGCGCTCCCCTCCCCGTCAGACCCGGACCTGGTCGAGCGTGCCCGCGCCGCACGGGCGGCCCTCGGTGACCGCGCCTTCGTGCTCGGCCACCACTACCAGCGCGACGAGGTCATCGACTTCGCGGACGTCACGGGGGACTCGTTCAAGCTGGCCCAGTCGGCCGCCGCGCGGCCGGAGGCGGAGTTCGTCATCTTCTGCGGCGTGCACTTCATGGCGGAGTCGGCGGACATCCTGACGGCCGACTCCCAGCAGGTCGTGCTGCCCGACATGGCGGCCGGCTGCTCCATGGCGGACATGGCGGAGATCTCGCAGGTCGAGGAGGCCTGGGCGGTGCTGGAGGACGCCGGCGTCGCGGCCGACACGATCCCGGTGACGTACATGAACTCCACCGCCGCCATCAAGGCGTTCACGGGTCGGCACGGCGGCACGGTGTGCACGTCGTCGAACGCCCAGGTGGCGCTGCGCTGGGCGTTCGACAAGGTCGGCGGCGTCGAGGGGACGGGCAAGGTCCTGTTCATGCCCGACCAGCACCTGGGCCGCAACACGGCGGTGCTGCAGCTCGGCATGAGCCTGGACGACTGCGTCGTCTTCGACCCGCGCAAGCCCGACGGCGGGCTGACCGCCGACGAGCTCCGTGACGCCCGCATGATCCTGTGGCGCGGCCACTGCTCGGTGCACGGCCGGTTCTCGGAGCGCAACGTCACGGACATCCGCGCCGCTGTGCCCGGCATCAACGTGCTGGTGCACCCGGAGTGCAAGCACGAGGTCGTCAACGCCGCGGACATGGTCGGCTCCACCGAGTACATCATCAAGGCGCTCGAGAACGCCGAGCCGGGCTCGTCGTGGGCGATCGGCACCGAGCTCAACCTGGTGCGCCGCGTCGCCGCCGCGCACCCGGACAAGCAGGTGCACTACCTCGACTCGACGGTCTGCTTCTGCTCGACCATGAACCGCATCGACCTGCCCCACCTCGTCTGGGCGATGGAGTCCCTCGTCGAGGGGCGCGTGGTCAACCGCATCGTCGTCGACGCCGACGACGCGCACTGGGCCCAGGTGGCCCTCGACCAGATGCTGGCGCTGCCCGGTATCTGACACGGACGGAAGGCGATGACCGTGCGATGAGCACCGACGGCGGGCTGAGCGTCGGAGTCCTCGTGTTCGACGAGGCGGACGAGCTCGACGTGGTCGGACCGTTCGAGGTCTTCACCTCGTGGTCCGAGCACTCGGAGCTGAAGCCGCACGTGAGCACCTTCTCGTGCAACGGCGACGGCGTGCGGCTCGCCGCCGGCCTGCGGATGCTGCCCAGCCGCTCGGCGGACGACGTCGGTCCCCTGCACGTGCTGGTGCACCCGGGCGGATGGGGGACCCACCGGCTGCTCGAGGACAGCGCACACCTGGAGTGGTTGCGTGCCGTGCGCGTGCAGACGCCCGTGATGGCCAGCGTCTGCACGGGGGCCCAGGTCTTCGCCGCCGCGGGACTGCTCGCCGGCCGGCCCGCGACCACCCACCGCGACCACTACGACGAGCTGTCACGGATCGACCCGAGCGTCCTGGTCGACACCGAGGCGCGGTTCGTCGACGACGGCGACGTCATCACCTCGGCCGGGGTGTCCGCCGGCATCGACATGGCGCTGCACCTCGTGGCGCGCCTGGAGTCGGAGGACGTCGCGGCCCAGGTGCGCCGAGCGCTGCAGTACGACACCGCGCCACCGGTGTGACGCCGTCGGGCACGGCCCGCAGCACCGATACCTGATACCGCGCGTCGCTGACATATCGTGACGCCATGACGAGGATGATCCAGCTCGCCAGGGCCTCCCTGCTCCCCCGCCGCCGCGTCCCCGGGCGGGGTCTGCTCGACCCGTCCACGACGGTGCTCCGCGTGCACCCGGGCGACCTGGACCTGTACCTCCACGTCAACAACGGCTCGTACCTGCAGATGATGGACGTGGCCCGCTCGAACCTCATCGCCGACCTCGGCGGGTTCCCGCTGCTGAAGGACGGGGGCTGGTACCCCGTCGTGGCCGCTTCCACGGTGACGTACAAGCGATCGCTGCAGCTCTTCGAGCGCGTGGAGATCAGCACCCGCGTCCTCGGCTGGGACGCCCGCGTGGTGTACATCGAGCAGGTGTTCACCTGCCGCGGCAGGTTCTCTGCCCGCGGCTGGGTGGCCGGGCGGTTCCTGGGCAGGGACGGGTCGCGCGTCGCCCCCGCCGACGTCGTCGCGCTGCTCGGCGACGACGTCGGGGTGGAGAGCCCCGCCCTCCCGGAGGACCTCGCCGCCTGGGCCCGGTCGGTCGACGTGGCGCACCGCGAGACCGACCGGGCCTGACACCCACCGATGGCCCGCCTCGTTCGGCAGTTCCTGTCCTGTTCGGCAGCTCGAGCTGCCGAACAGGACAGGAACTGCCGAACGAGGCGCCCGGTCAGACCGCGCCCGCGAGCTGGCGCAGCAGCAACGCCTCCGCGAGGACGACGTTGCGCAGCTCGCCCAGGTGCACCGACTCGTTGGCCCCGTGCGCACGCGAGTCCGGGTCCTCGACGCCGGTGACGAGCACGGCCGCCTGGGGGAACGCCTCGAGCAGGTCCGCGATGAACGGGATCGAGCCACCGACGCCGATGTCGACCGGCTCGGTTCCCCACGCCGCCGCGAAGGCGGTGCGCGCCGCCCGCATGGCGGGCGAGTCGGCCGGCGCCCCGAACGCCTTGCCCTGCTCCCCCGGGGTCCACGTGACCCGGGCGCCGAACGGCGCGTGCCCCTCGAGGTGCGCCCGCAACGCCTCCTCGGCCGCCTCCGGCTCGAGGCCGGGCGGGATGCGGACGGAGATCTTCGCCGCGGCGCGCGGCGCGAGGGTGTTCGAGGCGTGCGCGACCGAGGTGGCGTCGATGCCGATGACCGCGATGGCCGGCTTGGTCCACAGCCGCCCGGCGATGGTGCCGGTCCCGGCGAGCGCGACGCCGTCGAGCACCGAGGCGTCGCCGCGGAAGTCCGCCTCCGCGTAGTCGACCTCCGGTTCACCGGCGCCGGTGAGCCCGGCGACCGCCACGCTGCCCGCGTCGTCGTGCAGCGTCGCGACGAGGCGCGCGAGCAGCACGTTGGCGTCCAGGACCGGGCCGCCGAACATGCCGGAGTGGACCGCGTGGTCCAGCACCTCGACGGTGACGACGCCGTCCACCAGGCCACGCAGCGACGTCGTCAGGGCCGGGACACCGACCTTCCAGTTCGTCGAGTCCGCCACGACGATCACGTCGGCGGCGAGCAGCTCGTGGTGGTCGGCCAGGAACCGGGCGAAGCTCGGCGAGCCCGACTCCTCCTCGCCCTCGACGAAGAGGGTCACGCCCACGCCGAGCTCGTCGCCGGCCGCGGCCAGGGCGCGCAGCGCTCCGACGTGGGCCATCAGCCCGGCCTTGTCGTCGGCCGCGCCGCGACCGAACAGCCGCTCGCCCACCTGCGTGGGCTCGAACGGGTCGGTGTCCCAGGCCAGCGCGTCCCCCGGCGGCTGGACGTCGTGGTGCGCGTACAGCAGGACGGTCGGCTCCCCCGTGCGCGCCGGACGGCGGGCGACGACGGCGGGCGCTCCGGCCGAGCCGTCCGGGCGAGCCGACCGCAGTATCCGCACGTCGGGCAGACCGACGCCGCGCAGCAGGCCGGCGACCGTCTCGGCGCTGGTGGCGACGTGCGCCTGGTCGAAGGCCGCCGCAGAGACGCTCGGGATCCGGACCAGGGTCTCCAGGTCCGCCTGGACGGCAGGGAACAGCTCGTCGACGTGAGCGCGCAGCGCGGCCACGTCCTTCTCGGTGTGGTTCACCCCTCCACGCTACCGGGGCGTCCCGCGACGGCCCTGCGCTCGACTACCCTGGTGGCGTGATCTTCCGCAAGCCTGACACCGCCGACTCCGCTGCCACCGGCTCTGCCGACAGCCCCTCCGTCGAGGACCCCGCCATCGTGCGGGCGGGCAAGGGCCGGCCGACGCCCAAGCGTCGTGAGGCCGCGGCCAAGAACCAGCGGCCCCTGGTGCCGAACGACCGCCGGGCGGCACGCAAGGCGAACAAGGAGAAGATGCGCGAGGAGCGCAACCGCGAGTACAAGGCGATGCAGACCGGCGACGAGCGGTACATGCCGGTGCGCGACAAGGGCCCGGTGCGCCGCTACGTCCGTGACCACGTCGACGCCCGCTGGAACCTCGGCGAGTTCTTCCTCCCCGTCGCGTTCGTCTTCATCTTCCTCAACCTGCTGGTGATGCAGAGCCCGACCCTCGGCGCGCTGGTGCTCCTCGGCCTGTACGCGGTCGTGTTCATCACCCTGCTCGATGCGGTCATCATGTGGCAGCGGCTCAAGCGGAAGCTGCGCGACAAGTTCGGCACCGTGGGCGCCGACGGCACGAAGACCTACGACGTCCCGCGCGGGACCATGATGTACGCCGTGATGCGTGCGTTCCAGCTCCGGCGCTCGCGGCTGCCCAAGCCGATGCACAAGAAGCACGGCGTCTGGCCGAGCTGAGTCCCGCCGGGTCGGCCGCATCGGCCGCACCGCGGGGGTCGAATCGATCCGACCGTCGGCGTAGGGTGACGGCATGGTCAACTACCGGTACCTCGGCAACAGCGGTCTCAAGATCACCGAGATCACCTACGGCAACTGGCTCACCCACGGCTCCCAGGTCGAGAACGACGTCGCCACGCAGTGCGTGCACGCAGCCCTCGACGCAGGGATCACCTCGTTCGACACCGCGGACGTCTACGCGAACACCACGGCGGAGTCCGTCCTCGGCGAGGCGCTGAAGGGCCAGCGCCGCGAGTCGCTCGAGATCTTCACCAAGGTCTACTGGCCCACGGGCCCCGGCGGCCCCAACGACACCGGGCTGTCGCGCAAGCACGTCATGGAGTCGATCAACGGCTCGCTGCAGCGGCTCGGCACCGACTACGTCGACCTGTACCAGGCGCACCGGTACGACGTCGAGACCCCCCTCGAGGAGACGATGCAGGCGTTCGCCGACATCGTCCGTCAGGGCAAGGCGCTCTACATCGGCGTCTCCGAGTGGACGGCGGACCAGATCCGCGCCGGCGCCGAGCTGGCGGCGGACCTCGGGTTCCGGCTCATCTCCTCGCAGCCGCAGTACTCCATGCTGTGGCGGGTCATCGAGGACGAGGTCGTCCCTGCCTCCCAGGAGAAGGGTCTGTCCCAGATCGTCTGGTCGCCGATGGCGCAGGGCGTCCTCTCGGGCAAGTACGTGCCCGGCAAGGAGCTGCCGGCCGGGTCGCGCGCCACCGACGAGAAGGGCGGCGCGAAGATGATCCAGCGGTTCATGCGCGACGACGTCCTCGAGCGCGTGCAGAACCTCAAGCCCGTGGCCGACGAGCTCGGCCTGTCGATGGCGCAGCTCGCCGTCGCGTGGGTGCTGCAGAACGACAACGTGGCCGCCGCGCTCGTCGGCGCCTCCCGGCCGGAGCAGGTCGCGGAGAACGTCAAGGCCTCCGGTGTCGAGATCCCGGCCGAGCTGATGGCACGGATCGACGAGGTCCTGGGCGACGTCGTCGAGCGCGACCCGGGCAAGACCCTCGAGGGGATGCCGAAGACGCGCGTCGCCTGACGCCCACCCGCGACGAGCCGACGAGCGTCTCTGTCCGTCCCGGAACAGGGCCTGTTTCGGGACGGACAGAGACGCTCGTCCGCGTCCGGGGACTGTCAGAGCGTCCGCCCGTGCTCACCGAACGAGTCCAGGGCGCGGGCGATCTCCCGGGCCCGGCGACGCAGCCTCGCCTCGCCGCCCGACGACGGCACGGCGGCTACCGGCCGGACGCTCGGCCGGACGCTCGGCCGCCCCGTGGACGCCGGCCGTGCGCCGAGCCCGCCCGGCACGAGCCGCTGCCACCGCGCAGCCGCCTGCACCACGACACCGACACCCAGCGCGAACGCGACCGTGGCCCAGCCGACCGTGCCGCCCAGCACCCAGCCGAGCGCGACGACCCCCACCTCGATGCCCGTCTTGATGGCCCGGACGGACCAGCCGGTGCGCGCCACCAGGCCCGTCATCAGCCCGTCGCGCGGCCCCGGGCCCAGGCGGACGCCGACGTAGGCGGCGGTCGCGACGCCGTTGAGGACGATCCCGCCGAGCGCGAGCAGCACCCCGCCGATCGTCCCCGGCTGCGGCCAGAGGGTCTCGAGCGCGGACAGGCTCGGCTCGATCGCGAGGGAGATGATGACGATGTTGGCGACGGTCCCGATGCCGGGGCGCTGTCGCAGCGGCACCCAGGCGGTGAGCACGAGCACGGAGGTGAGGGCCACGACCAGCCCGAACGACCAGCCCGTGGTGCGGACGAGGCCCTGGTGCAGCACGTCCCAGGGCATGCTGCCCTGGCCGGCGTGCACGAGCATCGCCATCGAGACCGTGAAGGCGAGCAGGCCGAGCACCAGCTGCGCGCCACGTCGCACCGGCCCCAGATCGGCCACGGGTGCGGCGGCCACGGGTGCGGCGACCACAGGTGCGCCAGCCACGGGCGCAAGCACGGCGGTCACGGACGGGGTGGTCGAGGTGTCGGTCATGGCATCCACGATCCCCGGCATTGGCGTTGCATTCCATAGCCAATAAGAGAAGAGTGGCCGTATGAGCCTGGCCACCCCGACCACCACGGCCGTGCGGAGCCTCTCCGCGCCGGCCGCGTCACGCCTCCTGGGCGCGTGGCACACCTCCGGCCCGGTCTACCTCGCTCTCGCCGACGCCCTGCGCTCCGCCGTCCTCGCAGGATCGCTCGCTCCCCTGACCCGGTTGCCCAGCGAGCGCGAGCTGGCACGCGCGCTCGGGGTGTCCCGCACGACGACGTCGGCCGCGTACGCCCGGCTGCGCGAGCTCGGCTTCGCCACCAGCCAGGTCGGTTCCGGCACCGTGGCCATCCTGCCCCGCACCGCCGGCCTGCCCCTGCGACCCCAGACGCCGGCGGGAGACGGCCCGCTGCCGCCGCTCGCCGACGGCGTCGGGCCGATCGAGATGTCCCAGGCGACGCCGTCGGCCCCGGACGCGCTGCACGGCGCGTACGAGCGCGCCCTCGAGATGCTGCCCGCCTACCTGGGCACGGGCGGGTACGCCCACCTCGGCCTCGACGTGCTGCGCGAGGCCGTCGCGGCCCGGTACCGGGCCCGCGGCGTGCCGACCACCCCGGACCAGATCCTCGTCACCACCGGCGGCCAGCAGGCCATCGCACTGCTGGCGACCACCCTCGTCAGCCGCACCGAGCCGGTGGTCGTCGAGTCCCCCACCTATTACCACGCCATCGAGGCCCTGCAGCGGGCCGGCGCCCGCGTCATCGGCGTGCCCACGGGCGACGTCGAGTCGCTCGCGTCGGCGGTGCACCGCACCCGCGCCCGCCTGGCATACCTGGTCCCCGACTTCCACAACCCCACGGGCCGGACCCTCACCGCCGACGAGCGCGACGCCGTCGTGCACCTGACCGACCGCTACGGCGTGACCGTGGTGGGCGACGAGACGCTCACCGACCTCGACCTCGAGGGCGGCACGGTGCCCGGCCCGTTCTGCGGCGACGGCACCAACACCCGGCTGGTGTCCGTCGGGTCGGCCTCCAAGTCATTCTGGGGCGGGATCCGGATCGGCTGGGTGCGCGCGACGCCGCAGCTGGTGCAGCGCCTGGCGCGGACCCGTCAGGCCCTCGACATCGCCACCCCGGTGCTCGAGCAGCTCGCCGTCGTCGAGCTCCTCGCGCGCCGCGACGAGATCCTGCCCGCCCGCGTGGCGGGGCTGCGCGAGCGTCGCGACCTGCTCGTCGGGCTCGTCCGTGACCGGTTCCCCGACTGGGACGTACCGGTGCCGAAGGGCGGGCTCTGCCTCTGGACAGGGATCGGCCGGCCGGCCGCCCAGGCGCTCACGGCCGCGGCGGTCGCCGAGGGCCTGCGGATCGGTGCCGGCCCCCAGTTCACGCCGGACGGCACCGCCCAGGACCGGATCCGGCTCATCTACACCGCCACCCCCGAGACGCTCGCCGAGGCCGTGGAGCGCCTCGCGCGGGCCTGGCGACGCGTCACCGGGTGAACCCGACCCGTCGTGCCGGGTGCACCCGGCCCGCAGGGCGGGCCGTCAGGGGACGCGCAGCTCGATCGTCGGGGTCGCCTGCGTGCCGTCGTGCAGCAGCGTCGCCGCCGCAGCCCCCGAGCCGGCGAGCTCGCGCCAGTGCTCCCCGAGCCACTGCTCGGCGTCGTACTGGGCGGTGAACACCGGGCTGAGCGACGGATCGAGCCGCCGGCCGTCGAGGTCCACCAGCGACCACTCCCACCGTGGTCGGATCACGCGACTCGCCCCGCGCTGGCCGAGCCCGCCGACCGCGTCAACGCCCGGTTGAGCCGGGACGGCCACCCCGGCCCCTCGTAGACGAACGACGTGTAGCCCTGCACCAGGTCGGCGCCGGCCCGCAGGTAGGCACGGACGTCGTCGGCGCAGGTGACGCCGCCGACCCCGATGACCACGGGCTCCGGACCGAGCCGCGCGCGAAGCCGTGCCACGACCTCCAGACCGCGGGGCAGCAGCACCGGCCCCGACAGCCCGCCGGGGCCGCGGTCGTGGCCGATGGTCGTGTTCACCGCCACGACACCGTCCAGCCCGAGCTCGGCGACGAGGTCCGCGACGGCGTCCACGTCGACGTCCGCCAGGTCCGGGGCGATCTTCACCAGGAGCGGCGTCCTGCGCACCCCCGCCACCGACGTCGCCTCGTCCGCGGCCTCCCGGGCCGCCGCGAGGATGGGTCGCAGCTCCGCCGTCGTCTGCAGGTCACGCAGGCCCGGTGTGTTCGGCGAGGAGACGTTGACCACCAGGTAGTCGGCGTGCGGGGCAAGCAGCCGCGCGCACGTCGCGTAGTCCTGCGCCGCGTCGTCGGCCGGCGTGGTCTTGTTCTTGCCGATGTTGACGCCCACGACGGCGGCACGCCCGGCGGGCGTCGCCCGGAGCCGACGCAGTCGCTCGGCCATCTCCAGGGCGCCGTCGTTGTTGAAGCCCATCCGGTTGCGCACGCCGCGCACGTCGAGCTCGCGCCACATGCGCGGTGCCTCGTTGCCGGGCTGCGGACGCGGCGTGACCGTGCCGACCTCGACGAACCCGAAACCGAGCATCGTCAGCCCGCGCACCGCACGCGCGTTCTTGTCGAACCCGCCCGCCAGCCCGAAGGGCGCCGGGATCGTCCGGCCCAGCACCTCGACGCTGCCCGGACCGCCGGCACCGCGGCCGAGGTACGGCGCGAGCGCGCCCTGCACCACGTCGCGCAGCACGGGCACGCGCCCGGCCGTCTCGATCGCCCGGAACGCGAGCTCGTGCGCACGCTCCGGCTCGATGCGGCGCAGCACGCCGTGGAAGAGGAGGGAGTACGGGGTCATCGAGCCTCCGTCGGTTCGTCCGGCGCGGTCACGGGTGCGTGCTGTCCTGGGCGAGTGTGCCAGAGCCACCAGAGACCGATGAAGGGCAGTACGAGGGGGACGTAGCCGTAGCCCTGCCCGAAGGCCGACCAGACGGTGGCCTCGACGAAGAGCTCCGGGACGACGACGGACAGCACGCCGACCACGACGACGCCCACCGCCTCGACGAGGACAGCACACCATGCCACCGTGCGCCACCGGCCGCGTCCACCCCGGGCGAGGGCGATCGTCGCCACGACGTAGACGGCCGCGGCGAGCAACGACAGCAGGTAGGCCGCCGGGGCCTCGTCGAGCTTGGTCGCGACCTGGTACGCCGAACGGCCCGTCGCCGCGAAGGCCAGGATGCCGTAGACCGTCACGAGCAGCCGGCCGAACCCGCCCCCCGTCGCGCCCGGCCCGGGGGCCGCGCCCATCAGGACGCCCCCCAGATGATCCAGAGCCGCCACTGCAGGAAGGCGACCGTCAGCGAGGCCACGCAGAGCACCACGGAGGACCAGCGGCTGCGCTCGGCGAACGCCCACACGGCCGCGATCGGCAGCAGCAGGGCCGCCGTGAGCAGGTAGCCCCAGAAGAGCGCACCGTCGACGTCGTGACCGCGCACCTGGAGCACGCCCGCCACCACGGCCTGCAGGACGAGGACCGCCTCGACCGCGCCCGCGCCGAAGAGCTGGCGCAGGATCACGGCGCGGTCGAGGGCCGCGAACCACGCGGCCCACCCCGCGAGAGCCATGCACAGGGCGACGGCGAGGACGAACAGGGGAAGGACCACGCCCGCAGACTACCGGCACGCGCCCGACGCACCCACGCCGGCGGCCGCGCTAACCTGGACCGCGTGGCTGACCTCACCCTGACAGGCAAGAAACCGTCCACCATCGCTGCCGACGCGCTCGTCGTCGGGACCTGCTCCACCTCCGACGGCGTCGCCGTCGTGGCGGACCAGCTCCCCACCCGGCTCGTCGAGCAGATCGAGTCCCTGGCCCCGCGCCTGGGGGTGACCGGTGCGCTCGAGGAGGTGCGCACGGTGCCCGCCGGCGACGGCGTCGCGGCCGACGTGCTGGTCCTCACGGGCCTCGGTGAGCGCCGGGCCGACGGCACCTTCGACCACGAGACCCTGCGGGTCGCCGCCGGAGCCGCCGTGCGCGCGCTCGCCGGCTCCACCGACGCCGTCGTGGCGCTCCCCGCCGTCGACGAGGCCGAGCTCGGCGCCGTGGTCGAGGGTGCGCTGCTGGGCGCCTACGCGTACACCGCCTACCGCGACGAGAAGGCCGCCACCCGGCTGACCCCCGTCGCCACGCTGCAGGTGTCGACGACGTTCACGCGCTCGGCCCGGGCCAAGGCCGTCGTCGAGCGGGCCACGGTGCTCGCCGCGGCCGTGCACGGCACGCGCGACCTCGTCAACGCCCCGCCGAACGTGCTCTACCCGGCGGCGTTCGCCGACGCGGCCAAGACGGCCGTCAAGGAGCTCGGCGCCAAGGGCGTGAAGGTCACCGTGCTCGACGACAAGCAGCTCGTCGCCGGTGGCTACGGCGGCATCGCCGGCGTCGGGCAGGGCTCGTCGCGGGGGCCGCGGCTGGTCAAGCTGACCTACGCCCCGCCGAAGGCGACCGGGAAGGTCGCGATCGTCGGCAAGGGCATCACCTTCGACACCGGCGGCATCTCCCTCAAGCCGCCGGCCGGCATGCTCACCATGAAGTCGGACATGGCCGGAGCCGCTGCCGTCCTGCACACGGTGGTGGCCGCCGCCCGCCTCGGGCTGCCCGTCGCCGTGACCGGCTACCTGTGCCTCGCCGAGAACATGCCCAGCGCCACCGCCCAGCGCCCCTCCGACGTCGTGACGATGCGCGGTGGCAAGACCGTCGAGATCACCAACACCGACGCGGAGGGCCGGCTGGTCATGGCCGACGGTCTCGTCGCCGCGGTGGAGGACGGCCACGACGCCGTCCTGGACATCGCGACCCTGACGGGCGCGCAGATGGTGGCGCTCGGCAACCGGACCTCCGCCGTCATGGGCTCGGACGACGTGCGCGACGAGGTGAAGGTCGCCGCGGACGCCACCGGGGAGCCCTTCTGGCCGATGCCGCTGCCCGCCGAGCTGAAGGCAGGGCTGAAGTCGAACACCGCCGACCTGGTCAACGCGGCGTCCGACCGCGCGGGCGGGATGCTGTTCGCCGGACACTTCCTCGCCGAGTTCGTCGGGGACACCCCGTGGGCGCACCTCGACATCGCCGGCCCCTCGTACAACGAGAAGGCCCCGTTCGGCTACACGCCGGTCGGCGGCACGGGCGTCGGTGTGCGGACGCTGCTCGGCTTCCTCGAGGGCCGCGCCGGCACGGCCTGATCGTCGCGGCCGTCCGGCGCGGGACCCACCGTGCCGGACGGCCGCGCCGTCGTCCGGCCTCAGGACGAGGCGGAACCCCGCCGTCTCTCAGCGCGCTGCGCGGAGTTCCAGTCCCGCATCCGCTGCGGATAGCCCGTGAAGCGCACGTTGTAGACCGGCACGCCGAGCGACCGGGCGACGTCGAACCCGGTGCGCTCGTCGGGGACCCGGCGACGGGTCCACTCCCCCGTAGTAGCCACGAGCAGCACCGTGGCGGGCGTCTGCGCGTTGGGCGGCTCGACGTAGGCCTCGACGCCCACCCGGGAACGCACGAACTCCTGCAGGTGCCCGACGGCAGCGGCACGTCCGCCCCCGGACGGCGCGGCACTGGACGACGACGACGGGGACCGCCCGAGCAGGCGGTCCATCGCGGACCTCAACGACATGTCGCGAGACTACCTCTGCCGGCTGAGGGTGAGCACGGTCACCCCGGAGACGACGGTGAAGGTGCCCGATGACACGAAAGCGGCCGATCCGCGCGAGATGTACCGAGCGTCACAGTTCTCGGAGGGTGGCCACGATTGGGGCCGAACACCAGGAAGTGACAAGATGAGGCGCAGTGACCCAGGAACGCGGCAACCGGAGAGGTTCCGACCGGAACACCGGTCGACCGGCCTCGGCACGTCGCCTGACCCACTGATCGAAGGAGACTCCACAGGTCATGTCTGAGAACGTGCAGCTGCCGGCACTCGGCGAGTCCGTCACCGAGGGCACCGTCACCCGCTGGCTCAAGGCGGTCGGCGACACCGTGGAGGTCGACGAGCCCCTGCTCGAGGTCTCCACCGACAAGGTCGACACCGAGATCCCCTCCCCCGTCGCGGGCGTGCTGGAGCAGATCCTCGCGGAGGAGGACGAGACCGTCGAGGTCGGCGCCACGCTCGCCGTCATCGGCGACGGATCGGGCGGCGGCGATGCTGCGGCACCGGCCGAGGCCGCTCCCGAGCCCGAGGCCGAGCCCGAGAAGCCCGCCGAGCCGGAGCCGGAGAAGCAGGCCGAGCCGGAGCCCGCCCCCGCGGAGTCCTCCGAGCAGTCCGCCGAGGAGCCTGCCGAGCAGGCTTCGCCGGGTGGAGACGGCGAGGGCACCGAGGTGACCCTGCCGGCACTCGGCGAGTCCGTCACCGAGGGCACCGTCACCCGGTGGCTCAAGGCGGTCGGCGACACCGTCGAGGTCGACGAGGCCCTGCTCGAGGTCTCCACCGACAAGGTCGACACCGAGATCCCCTCCCCCGTGGCCGGCACGCTCCAGAAGATCGTCGTGGACGAGGACGAGACGGTCGAGGTCGGCGCCGTGCTGGCGCTCGTCGGCTCCGGCTCCGCCCCGGCGGAGCAGGCCGAGCCGGAGCCCGCCAAGGCTCCCGAGCCCGTCGGCGCCCCCGAGCCGGCCCCCGCGGAGCCCGCCGCTGAGAAGGCGGCACCGGCACAGTCCCCGGCTCCGTCGTCGCCCGCTCCGGCCCCCGCCGCCGAGCAGCCCGCTCCGGCGGCCGAGAAGCCTGCCCCCGCCTCGGAGGCACCGGCGGCACCCGCCGGTGGCAAGAGCTCCTACCTGACCCCGCTCGTGCGCAAGCTCGCCGCGGAGAAGGGCGTGGACGTCTCGTCCATCCAGGGCACCGGCGTGGGCGGTCGCGTCCGCAAGGAGGACGTCCTCGCCGCTGCGGAGAAGGCCGCCGCCCCGGCCGCGGCACCCGCCGCGTCGGAGGCTCCGGCGTCCGCACCGAAGAAGCCGACGGTCCCCGAGGTCTCGCCGCTGCGCGGCACGACCGAGAAGATGTCGCGGCTGCGCAAGGTCGTCGCGGAGCGCATGCTCGAGGCGATGCAGACGCAGGCCCAGCTCACCACGGTGGTCGAGGTCGACGTCACCAAGGTCGCCAGGCTCCGTGCGCAGGCGAAGGCCGGCTTCAAGGCGCGCGAGGGCGCGAACCTCACGTTCCTGCCGTTCTACACGCTCGCCGCGGTCGAGGCCCTCAAGGCGTTCCCCAAGATCAACGCCTCGATCGACACGGACAAGGGCGAGATCACCTACCACAGCTCGGAGAACATCGGCCTGGCGGTCGACACCGAGCGCGGTCTCATCGTCCCGGTGATCAAGAACGCCGGCGACCTGAACCTGGCCGGCATCGCCCGCCAGATCGGCGACCTCGCAGCCCGCACGCGGGACAACAAGGTGGGCCCGGACGACCTCAGCGGTGCCACGTTCACCATCACGAACACCGGCTCCGGCGGGGCGCTCATCGACACACCGATCGTCCCGGTCGGCCAGGTCGCCATCCTGGGGACCGGCACCATCACCAAGCGGCCCGCCGTGGTGACCGGGCCCGACGGCGAGGAGAGCATCGCGATCCGCCAGTTCGCGCACATCTTCCTCTCGTACGACCACCGCCTGGTGGACGGCGCGGACGCCGCCCGCTTCCTCACCGCGATCAAGAACCGCATCGAGGAGGCCGCGTTCGAGTCGGAGGTCGGGCTCTGACCCGCTGACCGATCACGCCGACGGGCGGGGACCCTCAGGGGTCCTCGCCCGTCGGCGTTCGGCAGCACCGGGCAGCACCGGGCAGCACCGGGCGGGGCACCCTGCCCCTCAGGCGACGTCGGTGACGCGCCACCCGTCGGCGGTCCAGGAGAGGGTCAGGACCGCCGTCTGCCGTTCCCCGCCCGGTACCTGTACCGTGCTCCCGTCCTGGCCGACCTGTTCGTGCGGCCCGACGACGTACTCCACGACCACCTCCGCCGCACCGTCGGCCGGCCCACTGGTCGTCCGTGCCGAGGTGACGCTGAGCTCGGCACCGGACACCGAGGTGCCGTCCCCCTGCGCGCGGGCCACGAGCGCAGCATCGGCCTGGTGGGCGGCCGAGCCGGCCAGCGAGACCTCCTCCACAGCCCGCTCTCCCGTCAGGAGCTCGGCACGCCGCCGCGTCAGCTCCGCCGCTGCTCCCGCCGGGTCGGTGCGGTCGAGCGTCAGGTCGTCGTCCTCCGCCTCCACGTCCCCGGCGTCCGCGCCCTGCGGCTCCGCGCCGGGTGGCTCCGCGCCGACCGGTCCCCGGGGCGCAGGCTCCTCGGCCGCCGTCACCACCGCCGGCGGACCTGCCGGTCCGGCGACGTGCAGGCCGACGCCGACCAGCGCCGCCACGACGACGGCCACGCCGGCGACCCCGAGCCCGGTCCGCCACGCACCGGCACGCCGGACGGCGCCCGCACGGCGTGGCCGGGGCCGCAGGTCCGCACGGCGTCGGGTGGTCGGCACCGGACCGGTCCGCGGCCGGCGCGCCCGGCGGTGCCGGGAACGGCGCCCCGGGTCGGCCGTCCGCTCGGCTCCCCGGCCACGTCCCAGCACGGCGGCGGCGAGCACGGCCGGTTCCGGGAGCCGTACGGGCACCGGCGGCACGGCGTCGTCGACCCTGGCGGCGAGCGTGCCCGCCTCCGGCCGGACGCGTGGATCACCCGCGAGCGCCGGAGCCAGGGCGGCCCGGAGCGCCACGGTCGCGTCCGAGTCGGCCGGGTCGACCAGCGAGTCGACGAGCAGCGCGAGGCCGTGGACGTCGTCGGCCTCCGCGACGGCTCCCTCCGGGCAGGCGAGCCGCGGGCGGAGGCGTGGCCGGCCGTCGAGCGCCACGACGACGTCGGCGGCGGCGGGCGGCCCGTGCACGATCCCGGCGCTGTGCAGCGCCGCCAAGCCCTGGGCGACGGCGACGGCGATCCCCGCTGCCTCGGGCACGTCGCACCGGCTGCGCACGGCGAGCACCGTCGGCAGATCGGTCGCGGTCCCGGCGCCGCGCGGGACACGGAGGGTGCCGTCGGAGCTCGTCGCCGCGGTGCCCACCGGCTCCACGCAGGGATGGTCCACGGTGGCGAGGAGCCGCAGCCGTTCCAGGAGCTCCGCGCGGGCGGCGGCATCGGCGGGGACGGTCAGGACGTCGTCGGTCTGCACGCCCCCATGGAACACCGAACGGGCATCGCCCTGCTCCGGCCGTCCACAGCCCCGGCTCAGAGGCTGATCTGGCGGCCCTCCCGGGCGGACGTCCGTGCCGCGTCGAGCACCTCGGTGGTGCGGACGGCGTCCGCAGGGTCCACGGGGGCGGGAGCGTCCCCCGCGAGCCAGGGCGCGAGCGACCGGTAGAAGTCGGCGTGCCCCCCGGGCGCGACCGGCACCGGCTCGCGGTCCCGACCGCGGGTGAGCCAGCCGTGCGTCCCGGCCGGGGCGTCGTCGTCGAACCGCTCGAGCGGTGAGGCGTCCTGCTCGAACGTCGTGACCAGATAGGCGCCGCCGGTCCCCAGGACCCGGGTCCGGGGCCCGGGCGCGCCGACGACGGAACCTGCCCACAAGCGGGAGACGACGGCGTGCGGGCTGGCGGCCGACCCACCGCCCGGCTCGTGCGCCAGCACGAGGAAGACGTCGTCCTCGGTGGGCGTGGTCAGCGCCCGGGTCTGCGCCCACACGCTGGTGACGCGGCCGAAGAGCTGGGTGGCGGAGTCCACGAGGTGCGGCCCGAGGTCCAGCAGCAGGCCACCGCCGGCCGTGTCGTTCTCCTTCCACCGCTTGCGCGGCACGGGACGCCACCGCTCCCAGCGACGCTCGAACGTGTGCACCTCGCCGAGCTGCCCGCGGCCGAGCAACGCGGCCAGCGTGCGCTGCTCCGGGTCCCAGCGACGGTTGTGGAACACGGTGAACGGCGTGCCGGTCGCACCGGCCTCCGCGACGACCGCGCGGGCCTCGTGGACGTCGACGCCGATCGGCTTGTCGAGGACGAACGGGACGCCGGCGCGGGCGAGCGCCGCCGCGTGCTCGGCGTGCAGCGCCGTCGGGCTCGCCACGACGACGAGGTCGTAGCGAGACCGCAGCTCGATCAGCTCGGCCAGGTCACCGAGCAGGCGCGCACCCGGCCAGTCGCCGGCGGCCTGGTTGCGCCGGCCCGAGTCCCGCGTCAGCACGGCCGTGACGGTGTGCCCGGCCTCGGCCGCGAGCCGGCCGTGGATCTCGCGCCCGGCTCCCCCGTACCCGATGATCGCCAGCCGCAGCGGCGCGTAGTCGGCGGGCGCGACGCCGTCCGCGTCGGCCGTCACCGTCGTGTCCCCGTGATCCACCATGGGGACCATGGTGCCCGACGCCGGGCGGTCCGGCCGGTCAGCGCGCCGTGTGCCGTGCCAGCCGTGCCGGCCACCACGTCCGGTCGCCGATGTCGTGCACCAGCGCAGGCACGAGCAGGCTGCGCACCACGAGCGTGTCGACGAGCACGCCGAACGCCACGATGAAGGCGAGCTGGGCCAGGAAGAGCAGCGGGATCACGCCGAGCGCGGCGAAGGTCGCGGCGAGGACCACGCCGGCCGAGGTGATCACCGACCCGGTCACCGCCAGCCCGCGCAGGACCCCCTGCCGGGTGCCCACGCGCAGGCTCTCCTCCCTGACCCGCGTCATGAGGAAGATCGAGTAGTCGACGCCGAGCGCGACGAGGAAGCAGAAGGCGTAGAGCGGCACCGAGGGGTCCGCCCCCGGGAAGTCGAAGACGTTGTTGAACAGCAGCGCCGCGACGCCGAGCGCCGCGCCGAAGGACAGCACGTTGGCGGCCATCAGCAGCACCGCCGCGAGAACCGAGCGGAGCAGCAGCATGAGGATCAGCAGCACGACCGCGAGCACGACCGGCACGATGACCCGCAGGTCCCGCTGACCCGCCACCTGCGTGTCGAGGCGTTCCGCCGCCGCACCGCCCACCAGCAAGTCGGGCGAGATGTCGTGGACGGCGTCCCGCACCGCGGAGACCGTCTCCACGGCCTCCTGGCTGTCGGAGGGTGCGGACGTGGTGACGTCGACGCGCACCATGCCGTCGATGACGAGGGGATCACCCTGGGCGGGCGCCCCGGGTGCCGGAGCAGGCTGGTCGGTGACGGGCGTGGCGGCGGAGACGCCGTCGGTCGACTCCGCGGCCTCCACGACGGCGTCGAGGTCCTCGGCCGGCGCGATGACGGTCACCGGCTGTGCCGACACGCCCTCGAAGTGCCGGGTCAGGGCCTCCTCCCCGTCGACCGAGTCCACCTGCGTCAGGAAGACCTCGGAGTCGCCGGTGCCGTCGGCGTCGAGGGTCGGGACGAACGCCGCACCCGCCGCGAGGACCAGGGCGGTGATGATCCAGACGGGCCGGTCGTGCCGGCCGACGAACCTGGCGACGCGCGACCACACCCCGTGACCGGCGACGGCGACCTGGACGTCGTCGTCGGACGCCTCGGCGGCGGCGACGGTGGCCGGCTGCTCGCCCTGCGGCGTGCCGAGACCGTCGGCCGCGCCGGGGGCGGCGTGCGGGATGCGGGGCCAGAAGACCCAGCGGGCACGGCGTCCGCCGACCAGCAGCAGCGCCGGCAGGAGGGTGAGCGCGGACAGGAACGCCGCGACGATGCCGATCGCCGCGACCGGGCCGAGGCTGCGGTTCGAGGACAGGTCGGACAGCAGCAGGCACAGCAGACCCGCGATGACGGTCCCCGCGCTGGCGGCGATCGGTTCGATCGAGGCTCGCACCGCCCGGCGCAGGGCGGTGTACGGCGAGGGTGTGACGAGCAGCTCCTCGCGGTAGCGGGCGACGACGAGGAGCGCGTAGTCGACCGACGCGCCGACGACGAGGATCGACAGGATGCCCTGCGACTGGCCGTTCAGGGTCAGGATGTCGTTGGCCGCGAGCTGGTAGACGACCAGGCCGGCGAGGCTCAGGGCGAGGACGGCGTTGAAGATCACGACGAACGGCAGCACCGGCGAGCGGTACACGAGCGCGAGGATCACCAGGACGGCGCCCAGGGCGACGAGCAGCAGCACGGTGTCGATGGCACCGAACGCTGCCACGAGGTCCGCGACGAACCCGGCGGGCCCGGTGACCCAGGACTCGAGACCGGAACCGGCGAGCCCGCCGTCGGCGGTGTCGGCGGCCGACAGGGCGCGCAGCGCGCCGATCGCCAGCTCGGAGACGCTGGACTCCTCGGCGCCCACGTCCTCCTGCGCGAGATCGGCGTCCAGGGAGACGACCACCAGGGCGGCCTGGCCGTCCTCGGACGGGACGACGACCGGGTCGGCGACGCTGGCGTCGCCGACCGTGGCGGGCTCGTCGCCGCTGGTGCCCTCGAGCGGGGCGTCGGGGGCGGCGTCGGCGAACGCCTGGACCGCGGCGAGCTGGTCCTCGGTGAGCTGCGAGCCGTCGGCGGTCTCGGCCACGACGAGGGCGGGCAGCGCCTCGTCGTCGGTGAACTGCGCGGCCAGCTCGGCGGCCTCGGTGGACTCGGCGCTGGCCGGGAGGAACGCCGCGGAGTCGTTGGTCTGGACGCTGCTGAGCTGGCCCTGGGCCTGCCCCCCGAAAGCCCCGACCGCGAGCCACACGCCGATGGCTGCCAGAATGACCAGACCACGGACAACGCCCGTCCATCTATTACTCAGCATGTTGAGTATTCTCCACGGGAAGGGGATCCTGGGCAAGTGACCGACCCGACGAGCGACGAACCGGCCGACTGGCCCACCGGTCGGCTGCTCTTCACCGTCGTGCGCCGCATCGAGCACGAGTGGAACGAGCACCTGGCCGGCTGGGAGCTCAACCATGCCGGTTTCCCCGTGCTGCTGCACCTCATGGGCGGCCCGCACACCCAGCGCGAGCTGGCCGCCGTCTCCGGCGTCACCGAGCAGACCATGAGCAAGGTCGTCGCCCGGCTCGAGCGGTCCGGTTACGTCACGCGGACCACGGACCCGCGCGACCGCCGGCGGCGGACCGTGACGGTCACCGGTGCCGGGATGGCCGCCGCGCAGGAGGCCGCGCGCAGGCAGCCCGCGGAGGACCTCGCGCTGCGCGGCCTCGACGAGCAGCAGGCGAAGGAGCTCCGGGAGCTGCTCGTCACGATGGTCCGCGCACAGCGCACGAGCGAGCCGGACGCCGAGGAGTAGCCTGCCCGCATGGACGTCGTCACGCTGCCCGGCCTCACGGACTACCGCGAGGGCTGGGACCTGCAGCGCCGCACGCACGAGTCCGTCCGGGGCGGCGCGCCCGGCGTCACCTACCTGCTCGAGCACGACGGCGTCTACACCGCCGGGCGGCGCACGCGACGCGACGAGTACCCCACCGACGGCACCGAGGTCGTGGACGTCGACCGTGGAGGGAAGATCACCTGGCACGGGCCGGGCCAGATCGTCGCGTACCCCGTCGTCGCGCTGCGCTCCCCCGTCGACGTCGTCCGGTACGTCCGCACGCTCGAGGAAGCCGTGATGGACGTCTGCGCCACGCTCGGGCTGGCGACGGTCCGCGTCGACGGACGCTCCGGCGTCTGGTTCGCCGCGGACGGAGCGTCCGCGCGCCGCGAGCGGAAGGTGTGCGCCATCGGGGCGCGCGTCGCCAAGGGCGTCACCATGCACGGCCTGGCGCTCAACTGCGACCCTGACCTGACGGCCTTCGACACCATCGTCCCGTGCGGGATCGCCGACGCCGACGTGACCTCGCTGTCCGTCGAGGCCGGCCGGCCGGTGACCGTCGAGGAGGTCCGGCCGCTCCTGGCGTCGGCCCTGGTCGAGCACCTGGCACCCCTGGTGACGGAACTCACGGTCACCGATCAAGACACCCGCCCCCCGTCCACGACAGCCGCCGTAGGCTGAGTCGCGTCTACGAAGGGACCGACGTCGTGACCATCGCACCTGAGGGCCGCCGCATGCTGCGGGTCGAGGCCCGCAACGCCACCACCCCCATCGAGAAGAAGCCCGACTGGATCAAGACCCGCGCGGTCATGGGTCCCGAGTACAAGGAGCTCAAGGGGCTCGTGAAGGGCGGTGGCCTGCACACGGTGTGCGAGGAGGCGGGCTGTCCGAACATCTTCGAGTGCTGGGAGGACCGGGAGGCGACCTTCCTCATCGGGGGCGACCAGTGCACCCGCCGGTGCGACTTCTGCCAGATCGACACCGGCAAGCCGGCCGACTTCGACGCCGACGAGCCCCGCCGCGTGGCCGAGTCGGTCCAGGAGATGGGCTTGAAGTACTCGACGATCACGGGTGTGGCCCGGGACGACCTGGCCGACGGCGGAGCCTGGCTCTACGCCGAGACCGTCCGGCAGATCCACGCCCTCAACCCGGGCACGGGTGTCGAGCTCCTCATCCCGGACTTCAACGCGATCCCCGAGCTCCTCGACGAGGTCAACGACTCCCGCCCCGAGGTGCTCGCGCACAACGTGGAGACGGTGCCGCGGATCTTCAAGCAGATCCGTCCGGCGTTCCGCTACGAGCGGTCCCTGTCGGTGCTCACCCGCGCCCGCGAGGCCGGCCTGGTGACGAAGTCCAACCTGATCCTCGGCATGGGCGAGACCATCGACGAGGTCAAGCAGGCGCTCGAGGACCTGCACGCCGCCGGCTGCGACCTCATCACCATCACGCAGTACCTGCGCCCCTCCCTGCGCCACCACCCGGTCGACCGCTGGGTCCGCCCGGAGGAGTTCGTCGAGCTGAGCGACCACGCCGAGGCGGTCGGGTTCCTCGGCGTCATGGCCGGTCCGCTCGTGCGTTCCTCGTACCGCGCCGGGCGGCTGTGGGGCCAGGCCATGACCCAGCGCGGGCAGGCTGTGCCCGCGGCTCTGGCGCACCTCACCGAGCCGACGACCGCGCGCCAGGAGGCCGCGAGCCTGATGGCCTCTCGGGCCCAGTAGACTCAACCACCATGGCCCGCACCAAGTCCGGCGCCGGCGACTCCGCCGACGCGCCCACGAAGAAGCAGAAGAAGCCCAAGAAGCAGCGGTGGTACCACCAGGTATGGGCCGCCTACCAGATGACGAGGCGGCAGGACCCCCTCGTCACCTGGATCATGCTCGCGGTCTTCTGCGGCATCCTCGCGATCGCGCTGCTCATCGGGTTCCTCACCGGCCACCCGGTCTACGCGGCCGTCATCGGGCTGCCGTTCTCCTTGCTGGGGGCCATGTTCGTCCTCACCCGCAAGGCCGAGCGCGCCGCGTACACCCAGATCGAGGGGCAGCCGGGCGCCGTCCGTGCCGCCCTCGGCACGGTGCGCGGCGGGTGGAGCTTCGAGGACGAGCCGGTCGCCGTCAACCGCCAGCAGGACCTCGTGTTCCGGGGCATCGGTCGGCCGGGCGTCGTCCTGGTCTCCGAGGGCCCGTCGCACCGGGTGCAGCGGATGCTCGACGACGAGCGCCGGCGCACGGCGCGGGTGCTGCAGAACGTCCCGATCACCACGCTGCAGGTCGGCACCGAGCCGGACCAGATCCCCCTGCCGAAGGTCGCCCGCAAGGTGCAGCGGATGAAGAAGACGCTGACGCGCGCCGAGGCGGCCGAGGTCGGCAAGCGGCTCAAGGCGCTCGGCGGGGTCCGGCTCCCGGTGCCCAAGGGCGTCGACCCCATGAAGGCCCGTCCGGACCGCAAGGGGATGCGCGGGCGCTGAGCCCCCGGCTCGCCGAGCCCGACGAGCTCCCGGCGGTCGGCACGGTCATCGACGAACGATGACGGTGCCGGCCGCTCTGTCGTGCAGGCCCCGGCCGTCGGTGTCCCACACGACGGCGGGGATCACCAGGCAGAGCAGGACGGTGCGCACCGCGGCGCGGCCGAAACCGACGATGTGCTCCCCGGCGACCCCGAGTCGCCGCACCCGCAGGCCGAGCAGCCGGTGCCCGATCGTCGAGCCGACGGACGCGACCAGGAGCAGGTTCATGACGGCGAAGACGGCCAGCGTGGCGCCCGCGTCGTAGGCGAAGAATCCGTAGCTGATACCGCTGGCGACCGCCCAGTCGAGGCACAGCGCGACCAGTCGGCGGCCCAGCGGCGCGCGCGAACCGGTTCCGGCCGAGGGCAGACCGAGCCTGTCGGGACCCGGCGTCTCACCAGGCGGGACGTTTCCGCCGTTCAACCAGGAACCAAGATCGCCTCGTGAAGCCATGTGATCAGCCTACGCGCGGCAACCAGAGGGTCACGTAACACCGCCGAAACATTCGCGCTATGCAAGGGTAACCCTGCGGCCCTAGCGTCATGGGCGCCGAGCGACCTGGCACCGTCTCACCAAGGAGAGCCTGCATGTTCACCAATGCCGAGGAGGCAATCGCCTTCACCCGCAACGAGGGGGTGGAGTTCATCGACGTCCGGTTCATCGACCTGCCGGGCGTGATGCAGCACTTCAACATCCCCGTCGGGCAGTTCGACGAGGACTCCTTCACCGAGGGCCTGATGTTCGACGGCTCCTCGATCCGAGGCTTCCAGGCGATCCACGAGTCGGACATGAAGCTGGTCCCGGACGTCACCACGGCGTACCTCGACCCCTTCCGCAAGCGCAAGACGCTCATCATGAACTTCTCGATCGTGGACCCGTTCACGGACGAGCCCTACGGTCGCGACCCGCGCACGATCGCCGCCAAGGCCGAGGCGTACCTGCGCTCGACCGGCATCGCGGACACCGCGTTCTTCGCCCCCGAGGCCGAGTTCTACATCTTCGACGACGTCCGCTTCGCCACGTCGGCGAACTCGAGCTTCTACCAGATCGACTCCGTCGAGGCCGCGTGGAACACCGGCCGCGAGGAGGAAGGTGGCAACCTCGGGTACAAGACCCGCTACAAGGGTGGCTACTTCCCCGTCTCGCCCAACGACCAGTTCGCGGACCTCCGCGACGACATCTGCGCCGCGCTGGCACAGGTCGGTCTCGACGTCGAGCGCGCGCACCACGAGGTGGGCACCGCCGGCCAGCAGGAGATCAACTACAAGTTCAACACCCTGCTGCACTCCGCCGACGACCTGATGAAGTTCAAGTACGTCGTCAAGAACGTCGCCTGGCAGGCCGGCAAGTCCGTGACCTTCATGCCGAAGCCGATCTTCGGCGACAACGGCTCGGGCATGCACTCGCACCAGTCGCTGTGGCTGAACGGCGAGCCGCTGTTCTACGACGAGAAGGGCTACGGCGGCCTGTCCGACATGGCCCGCTGGTACATCGGCGGCCTGCTCAAGCACGCCCCGTCGCTGCTGGCGTTCACGAACCCGTCTGCCAACTCGTACCACCGCCTCGTGCCCGGCTACGAGGCCCCGGTCAACCTGGTCTACTCGGCCCGCAACCGCTCCGCGTGCATCCGCATCCCGGTCACCGGCAACTCGCCGAAGGCCAAGCGCGTCGAGTTCCGCGTGCCGGACCCCTCGGCCAACCCGTACCTGGCGTTCGCCGCCCAGCTCCTCGCGGGCATCGACGGCATCAAGAACCGCATCGAGCCGCCGGCGCCGGTCGACAAGGACCTCTACGAGCTGCCGCCCGAGGAGCACGCGGAGATCGCCCAGGTCCCCGCCTCCCTCGGCGAGGCCCTCGACAACCTCGAGGCCGACCACGACTTCCTCACCGAGGGCGACGTCTTCTCCGAGGACCTCATCGCCACGTGGATCGACTACAAGCGCACGCACGAGATTGACCCGATCCGTCTGCGCCCGCACCCGCACGAGTTCGAGCTCTACTACGACATCTGATCGGCGGCCCGCCTAGGGCCTCCTGATGTCGCCGGAACGGCGGCTGACCCGCACGGACGTCCACCGACGTCGTGCGGTGTCAGCCGCCGTTCTGCGTCGCTCGGTGCGGTGCAGCACGTCGGTGGGAACGGGCGCAGCCCGCAGCCCGCAGCCCCACGAGCGTCAGTGAGCCATCTGACGCCCGTGTGCTGCCAGCGCCCAGATGACGAAGACGTCGACGGCGATGACCACCAGGGACCACACCGGGTAGTACGGGATGAAGATGAAGTTCGCCAGCGCACTGAGGGACGCCAGACCGATCCCGACGACTCGCCCCCACGTCCTGCCGGACAGCACGGCGAACCCGACGAGCAGGACGAGCACGCCGAGCAGCAGGTGGATCCAGCCCCACGTGGTGGTGTCGAGCCGCAGCAGGTAGTTCGAGGTCGTGACGTAGAAGTCGTCCTGGAAGATCCCGACCAGGCCGGCGACGGCCTGGAAGCTCCCGGCCAGCATCATCATGACGGCGGCGAACACGATGAAGCCGGTCGCCAGACCGCTTCGCTCCTCGTCGACGTCGCCCGCCCGCGGCATCGGCATGGCTTGCTGAGTCATTTCCGTTCCCTCCCGCACCGCTGTCGACCTCGACCAGGCAGTCTGCATGGCGAGGGGTCCGTCGCTGAACGCGAGGCGCTCGATGCGATGTCCCGGGCGGCACTTGGGTCGTGCGTCCATCTCACCGCTGCCCGGCCCGCGTCGAATCATGCTGATCGAGTGAAATGCCGTCGACCTCACGCGGGCGGCGTCGGCAGCGTGAGGATCTCCGCCCCGTCGTCGGTGATGGCGATGGTGTGCTCGCTGTGCGCGGTCCGAGAGCCGGTTGCACTGCGCAGCGTCCAGGCGTCCGGGTCGGTGACGAGCTCGGCGGTGTCCTCCATGACCCACGGCTCGAGCGCCAGCAGCAGGCCCGGCCGGAGCCTGTACCCGCGGCCCGGCCGGCCGGTGTTGGCCACGTGCGGGTCCTGGTGCATCGTCGACCCGATCCCGTGACCGCCGAACTCCGTGTTGATCGGGTACCCGGCCTCCGACAGCACGGTGCCGATGGCGTGCGAGATGTCGCCGATGCGCGCCCCGGGCCGGGCCGCGGCGATGCCCGCCGCCAGCGCACGCTCGGTGGTCTCGATCATCGCGATGCTCGCCGCTGGCCTCGAGTCACCGACGACGAAGCTGATCGCGGAGTCGGCGGCGATCCCGTCGAGGAGGACGGCGAGGTCGAGCGTCAGCAGATCTCCGTCGCGGAGCGTGGCGTCGTGCGGTCGCCCGTGCAGCACGGCGTCGTTGACCGCCGTGCAGACGTAGTGGCCGAACGGCCCCCGCCCGAACGACGGCTCGTAGTCGACGTAGCACGACACCGCTCCGGCGTCGTCGATCATCGATCGCGCCCACCGGTCGATGTCCAGGAGGTTCGTCCCGACCGATGCCCGGCGCTTCAGCGTCTGCAGGATGTCCGCCACCAGAGCGCCGGCCTGCTTCGCACGGGCCAGCTCGGCAGGGTTCAGGATCTCGATCATGCGACGCCTCTTCCATGTGCTCCCAATAACTATCCCGGCCATACTATCCCGGTACTACAATCGGCAGCATGGTCCGGTTGCCGCTCACCCCCGAGGACGTCGAGCGAGGGCGCCGCCTCGGCGCCGTGCTCCGTCATGCCCGCGCAGACCGCTCGATGCTCCAGACCGCGCTGGACGCAGGAGTCTCGCCGGAGACCCTCCGGAAGATCGAGACCGGTCGCGTCGCCACCCCGGCGTTCTCGACCATCGCGGCGATCGCCGACGTCCTCGGCCTCTCCCTCGACGAGGTCTGGGCCGAGGTCACCCGCGCCGAGCGCGACGCCGAGCCCGCCGGCACCGGTCGCAGCGCCCGCGAGCGCCTGGCGTCCTGAGCGGTCACGTATGCGGTCCGGCGGCATCGACCTCTCGACCGACCCGCGAAAGACGGGCGTCGCGACGATCGACTGGCACGCCGACGGAGCGCGCCTGACGGACGTCGCACTCGGCGCGGACGACGACGACCTCGTCGCGCTGGTCGACCGTGCGGACAGGACCGGCGTCGACTGCCCGCTGGGCTGGCCGACGGCTTTCGTCGACTACGTCGTCGCGCACCGCGACGGCGGCCTCGACCTCGATGTGCCGCTCAGCCGGGCACCGCTCCTGCTGCGGGCGACGGACCGGTACGTCGTCGAACGCGTCGGGGTCCGGCCGCTCAGCGTCTCCGCCGAGCGGATCGGCGCCACGGCCATGCGGTGCGCGGCCGTGCTGTCCCGTCTGGTGCGGGCCGGGACGGTCGTCGACCGGACCGGAGGATCGGGCGCCGTGGTCGAGACCTACCCGGCGGCGGCGTTGAAGATCTGGGGGCTGCCGTACCGGACGTACAAGGGCAGCTCGGCGGAGGCTGGGACCGTCCGTGCCAGGCTCCTCGAGGAGCTCGCCGCGTCCGTCCCGTGGCTGGACCTGGGTGGTCACGAACCCTTCTGCCTCGACCACGACGACGCGCTCGACGCCGTCGTCTGCGCCCTCGTGGCAGGCCTCGTGCTGCACGGCCGCTGCGAGCCGGTCCCGCCCGACGCCGTCCAGGACGCTCGCACCGAGGGGTGGATCGCGCTGCCACCGGCCGGCCTGTCGGACGACCCGCCGCTCGTCCCGCCGGCTCGACCTCGTCAGGGTTCACCCTGAGAAGTCCCTGGTCCGCGCCCGAAGGGCTATCCGCCGCCGGCCCGCGTCGCTAGCGTGAGGCCCGTGCCAGTCATCTCCACGGAACGACTCACCAAGCGATATCCGGGTGTCACCGCCCTGGAGTCGCTGTCCATCGACGTCGGTGACGGCGTCACCGGGCTGGTCGGCGCCAACGGCGCCGGCAAGTCGACGCTCATCAAGATCCTCCTGGGGCTGACGGGCGCGACGTCGGGCGGCGCGCGCGTCCTCGGGCACGACATCGACACAGAAGGCCTCGCCCTGCGCAGCCGCGTGGGCTACATGCCCGAGCACGACTGCCTGCCCGGCGACGTCTCCGCCACCGAGCTCGTGGTCCACCTGGCGCGCATGTCCGGGCTGCCGACGTCGGCGGCCCGCGAACGCGCCGCCGACACGCTGCGGCACGTCGGGCTCTACGAGGAGCGCTACCGGCCGATCGGCGGGTACTCCACCGGCATGAAGCAGCGGGTCAAGCTGGCGCAGGCCCTGGTGCACGACCCGGACGTGGTGTTCCTCGACGAGCCCACCAACGGCCTGGACCCCGCCGGCCGCGACGAGATGCTCGCGCTGGTGCGGCGCATCTACACCGACTTCGGGATCTCGGTGCTCGTCACGTCCCACCTGCTCGGCGAGCTGGAGCGGATCTGCGACAACGTCGTCATCATCGACGGCGGCACGCTCCTGCGGTCGTCGTCGGTCGCCGACTTCACCCGGTCCAGCGCGCAGCTCGCGCTCGAGGTCGTCGCGGAGCCCGCCACGGCGCTCGCCGCGCTGCGCGCCGCGGGCCTGGAGGTCACCCGGGACGGGCTGCTGCTGCTGGTGGAGCTCGCCGGCGACGAGACGTACGACCTGGTGCGCGACGTCGTCGCGGACCACGGGCTCGGGCTGGTCCGCCTGGAGCCCCGGCGCCACCACATCGCCGAGGTGTTCGACGAGGAGGCCACCCGTGTCGCACGCTGACGGCTCGCCGACAGGCGTCATCCACAACATCGGCTACCGGGGCTACGACGGCGAGCGCCTGACCCGCCGAGCGATCACGCTCGGGCTGTACACCCACAGCCTGCGCGGCGCCTTCGGCCTCGGCCGCGCGGCGCGGTCCAAGGTCGTGCCGATCGGCATGTTCGTCGTCCTGGTGCTGCCGGCGGTCGTGCTCGCCGTCGTCGCCGTCGTCGGGGCGAACATGGGTCAGCTCGACGCCCCGGTGGTGCCGTACACCCGGTACGCGATGATCATGCAGGCGGCGCTGGCGATCTTCGTCGCGGTGGCGGCACCGCAGGCGGTGTCGCTGGACCTGCGGTTCCACTCGCTGCCGCTCTACCTGGCACGGCCGCTCGAACGCGTCGACTACGTCCGGGCGAAGCTCGCCGCGATGACGACGGCGGTGCTCGTCCTGCTCGCCGTCCCGCTGGTCGTGCTCTACCTCGGCTCGCTGGCCGCGGGATTCGACGCCGGGCGCGAGTCTGTCGACGTCGCCCAGGCGCTGCTGGGTGCGGTGCTGTTCTCCGCCGTGCTGGCGAGCCTCTCGGTGCTCATCGCCTCCTTCACCTCACGCCGCGGGTTCGGCATCGCCGCGATCGTCACCGTGCTGGCGCTCAGCTACTCGATCGTCTCCAGCCTCCAGGGCGTGGTCGCGTTCGACGCCGACAACTCGGCCGCGGCCGGGTGGATCGGCCTCTTCTCCCCCATGACGCTGGTCGACGGCGTGCAGGTCTGGGCGTTCGGCGTGACGGCGTCGACGCCGGCCGGGCCGCCGAGCGACCTCGCCGGGCTCGTGTTCCTCGTCGTGACGCTGGGAGTGGTCGCCCTGACCTACTGGGCGCTGACCCGCCGCTACCGGAAGGTGAAGGTCTGATGGCCACCCTCACGATCGACACGTGCTCGCGCTGGTTCGGCAACGTCGTCGCGGTCAACGACGTCACGATGTCGATCGGTCCGGGGATCACCGGGCTGCTGGGACCGAACGGCGCCGGCAAGTCCACCCTCATCAACATGCTCGCCGGGTTCCTGCCGCCGTCGGCCGGCGCGGTCACGCTCGACGGCGCGGCCACGTGGAAGAACCCGGAGGTCTACCGTGCCCTCGGCATCGTCACCGAGCGGGAGGCCACCTACGACTTCCTCACGGGACGCCAGCTCGTCGTGGCGAGCGCCGAGCTGCACGGTCTGCCCGACGCCGGCGCCGCCGCGCAGCGCGCGCTGGAGACGGTCGCCATGCAGCAGGCGCAGGACCGCAAGATCGGCGAGTACTCCAAGGGGATGAAGCAGCGGGTCAAGATGGCCTCCGCGCTGGTGCACGACCCGCAGGTGCTGCTGCTGGACGAACCGTTCAACGGGATGGACCCGCGCCAGCGGCTGCACCTGATCGAGCTGCTGCGGCGCATGGGTGCCGAGGGGCGCACGGTGCTGTTCAGCTCGCACATCCTCGAGGAGGTGGAGCAGCTCGCGCACCAGATCGAGGTGGTCGTCGCGGGCCGGTACGCGGCGTCGGGAGACTACCGCGAGATCCGCCGGCTGATGACCGACCGGCCGCACCAGTACACCATCGCCTCGAGCGACGACCGGGCCCTCGCCTCCGCGCTCGTGGCGGACGCGTCGACCGCCGGCGTCAGCCTCGAGGACGGGGTGCTGCGGGTCCAGGCCCGGGAGTTCCTCCGCTTCGCCGAGCTGCTCCCCCGGGTCGCCCGCGACGCGGACGTCCGTCTGTTCGAGGTCTCGCCCGCGGACGAGTCGTTGGAGAGCGTGTTCTCCTACCTCGTCGAGAACTAGGAGCCATCGTGAATCGCACCATCGTCCGCCTGACCGCCCAGGGCATGCTGGGCGGCCGACGCCTGTGGCTGCTCGGCGCCCTGGCGCTGCTGCTCGTCGTGATCGCGGTGGCCACCCGCCTGCTCGCCCCCGTCTCGGAGGCCGACGCCGCGGCGCTGCTGCGCGCCGTCGCCTTCTCCACGTTCCTGCCGCTGTTCGGCCTCATCGTGGGCACCGGCGCGATCGCCCCGGAGATCGACGACGGCTCGATCGTCCACCTGCTCGCCAAGCCCGTCTCCCGGCACACCATCGTGCAGAGCAAGCTGCTGGTCGCGGTCGGGGCGGTCGTCGCGCTCGCCGTCGTCCCGACGATGCTGGCCGCAGCCGTGCTCGGCGCCGGCCCCCGCACCGTGCTCGCGTTCGGCGCCGGGGCCCTGGCCGCCGGAGCGGTGTACAGCGTGCTCTTCCTGCTGCTCACCATCGTCACCCGGCACGCGGTCATCATCGGCCTGGTGTACGCGCTGATCTGGGAGAGCCTGGTCGGCAGCTTCGTGCCGGGCGCGCGGAACCTCAGCGTGCAGCAGTGGGCGCTGTCGGTCACCGAGTCCATCGCGCCGTCCGGCCTGGTCACGGCCGACGTCGGTCTCGGCCTCGCCTACGGCCTGATCGTCGGCGGGTTCGTCGCCGCGACCTGGTACGCGGGCAGCCGCCTCAACGCCCTCACCCTGACCTCGGAGGAATGACAGCGCGCCGGCTCACTCCTCGCCGTAGACCACCCGCTCCATGACGGTCCGGGCCCTGCGGGACGTGCGCAGGTAGAGCTCCTCGAGCTCGCCGCCGGTCCCGACGTCGCCCAGGAGGTTCGCCAGCCCGGACAACGCCCACGCGTCGGCGGGCAGCACGTCGCCACGCGGCCCGCCGACCTTCCCGGACCACAGCACCAGCGCGGACCGCAGGCGTGAGGCCAGCACCCAGCCCTCGCGCAACCACTCCGCGTCGAGCTCGTCGAGCAACCCGGCCGCCTCCGCGGCGTCGAGCGCGGCGACGGTCTCCGTGACGCGGAGCGCCGGCACCTCGTGGGCGTGCTGGAGCTGCAGGAGCTGTACCGCCCACTCGACGTCGGAGACCCCGCCGCGGCCGAGCTTGAGGTGTCGTGTGGGGTCGGCGCCCCGCGGCAGCCGCTCGGCCTCGACCCGCGCCTTGATGCGGCGGACCTCCCGCGACGCCGGTTCGGCCAGTCCGCCGGCCGGGTAGCGGTACCGGGCGACCATCTCGGTGAACCGTCGCGCGAGGTCGGCGTCACCGCCGAGCGCTCCGGCGACCGGCCGCGCCCGGAGCAGCGCCTGCTGCTCCCAGACGTCGATCCACCGCTCGTAGTACTCGGCGTACGAGTCGAAGGTGCGTACCAGCGGCCCCTGGCGCCCCTCGGGGCGCAGGTCCGCGTCGACGGGCAGGTTCGGCTCGGGGCCGACGGCGGAGAGCATCTTCTGCAGGGTCCGCGCCGTGCGCAGGGCGAAGTCCTGGGCCTGCTTGGTGTCGGCGCCGGGCACCGGGTCGTGCACGAACATCACGTCGGCGTCCGACCCGTACCCCATCTCGCGGCCACCGAGGCGACCCATCGCCACGACGAGCATGCGGGTGGGGTTGGCGGCAGGGTCGGGTCCGAGCCCCATCTCCGAGCGGGCCGAGTACTGGGCCACGCGCATCCCGCCCAGCAGCACCATGTCCGCCGCGTCGGAGATGGCGGCCTGCGCGCGCACGGGGTCGAGGACGCCCAGCACCTCGCCGGCACCGGTACGGGCCAGCTCGCGGCGGCGCAGGGCACGCAGCTTGGTCGCCGCGGGGCCGGGATCCTCGGAGCGGGTGAGGACGGCGTCGGCCTCGGCGGCGAGCCGCTCCGGCCCGCGCGGCTCCAGCCGCGACGTGTCGGCGAGCCACTGCACCGACTCCGGCGACCTGGCCAGGGCGTCGGCCAGGTACCGCGAGGAGGCCAGCAGGTGCGCCAGATGGTAGGCGGCGTTGCCCGAGTCCCGCAGCAGCCGCAGGTACCAGGGGGTCGCCCCGAGGCTCTCGGAGAGCTTGCGGAAGGCCAGGAGGCCGGCGTCGGGGTCCGCGCCCTCGGCGAACCAGCCGAGCATGACCGGTAGCAGCTGGCGCTGCAGGGCTGCGCGCCGGGAGGTGCCCTCGGTGAGCGCCACGACATGGCGCATCGCGCCGTCGGGGTCGCGGTAGCCGACGGCGGCGAACCGGGCGCGGGCGGCGTCGGGCGCGAGAGACAGCTCGTCGTCCGACAGCTGGGCCCAGGCCGGCAGCAGCGGTCGGTAGAAGACGGCCTCGTGCAGGGCACGGACCTCGCGACGGGTGTCGCGCCAGCGACGCATCAGGTCGTCGGCGCCCTGGCCGCGCATGCCCAGCGAGCGGGCGAGCCGGCGCAGGTCTTCCTCGGAGGTGGGCAGCAGGTGCGTCCGCCGCAGGCGGAAGAGCTGGACCCGGTGCTCGAGGGAACGCAGGAACCGGTAGCACTCCCCCATGCGTGCCGCGTGCTCGCGGCCGACGAACCCTGCGTGCGCGAGCGCGTCCAGGGCCGCGAAGGTGTTGGCCGCGCGGATGCCCTCGGCCGCGCGACCGTGCACGAGCTGGAGGAGCTGGACGGTGAACTCGACGTCGCGCAGACCGCCCTTGCCGAGCTTGATCTGCCGGTCGGACTCGGCGACCGGGACGTTCTGCTCGACGCGGCGGCGCATCGCCTGCGCGTCCTCCACGAAGTGGTCGCGGTTCACGGCCGCCCACACGAACGGGTCGACGGCGTCGCGGTAGGCGGCACCGAGCTCGACGTCGCCCGCGACGTGCCGCGCCTTGAGCAGGGCCTGGAACTCCCACGTCTCGGCCCAGCGCTCGTAGTAGGCCAGGTGACTCTCCAGCGAGCGCACCAGCGGCCCGTTCTTGCCCTCGGGCCGCAGTGCGGCGTCCACCTCCCACAGCGACGGCTCGACCGACGTCCCGGCGCACACCTTCTGCAGGCGGGAGGCGAGCTGCGTGCCCACCCGCATGGCCGCCGACTCCTCCATGGCGGGCGTGCCGTCCGAGGCGAGCGCGGGCTCGCACACGTACACGACGTCGACGTCGGAGACGTAGTTGAGCTCGCGGCCGCCGGTCTTGCCCATCCCGATCACGGCGAGGCGCACGCCGGCTCCATGGTCCGGCAGCTGTGCCCGGGCGACGGCGAGCGCCCCTTCCAGGGCGGCCGAGGCCAGGTCCGACAGCGCCGCGGCGACGCCCGGGAGCACGACCAGCGGGTCGGCCGCCGTCAGGTCGGTCGCGGCGATGCGCAGCAGGCGCGCCCGGTAGGCCCGTCGCAGCGCATCGGTGGCGGTGCGGGCTTCGGTGTCCGCCCACGACGGCGTCTCGTCGGTGCCGGGGGTCGGGTCGGCTGCGGCGACGGGCACCTCGGCGGCGGGGTCCGCCCCGACGGCACGCAGCATCTCCGCGCGGACCTGGGCGGGGTCGGCACCGGTGCTCGGCTCCTCGTCGGCCAGGACGTCAAGGAGCTCCGGCCGCCGCACGATCTCGTCACCCAGCGCCGAGGACGCACCGAGCACCGCCAGGAGACGCGCGCGGGTGAGTCCCGCCGGTGTCGAGGCGTCGGCCGCCAGCAGACTGTCCATGCGGTCCCCTGCGCCCGGCGCGGCGGCGAGCCGGACCAGCTGCAGCAGCGCGAGGTCCGGGTCGGCCGTGGCCCCGAGCGCCTGCAGCAAGGACTCGCCGTCGTCCGGCCGCAACCGCTGCTGGAGCGCGTCGTCGGCCCACAGGGAGGACGAGCGTGTCAGGTCGGCGAAACCTGCCCGGAGCAGCCTCCGGGTCAGGGTCTCGCGTCTACCGGTGCCGGACGTCGTCGAGCTCACGGGTCGACCCTAGCCGCACCGTTCCCCACCGCGGCTCAGAGGAACTGCAGCGACGTCTGCAGCTCGTACGGCGTGACCTGCGCGCGGTAGGCGTCCCACTCGTTGCGCTTGTTCCGCAGGACGTAGTCGAAGACGTGCTCGCCGAGGGTCTCGGCCACGAGCTCGGACGACTCCATGAGCTCGACCGCCTCGTCGAGCGAGTCGGGCAGCGGTGCGATGCCGAGCGCCCGGCGCTCGGACCCCGTGAGCTCCCACACGTCGTCCTCGGTGGCCTCGGGGAGGTCGTAGCCCTCCTCGATGCCCTTGAGACCGGCGGCGAGCAGCACGGCGAAGGCGAGGTACGGGTTCGCGGCGGAGTCCAGCGCGCGGTACTCCACCCGCGACGAGTTGCCCTTGCCCGGCTTGTACATCGGCACGCGCACCAGGGCCGAGCGGTTGTTGTGGCCCCAGCAGATGTAGCTGGGTGCCTCGGCACCGCCCCAGAGGCGCTTGTACGAGTTCACGTGCTGGTTCGTCACGGCCGTGATCTCACCCGCGTGCACGAGCAGCCCCGCGATGAACTGCCGGCCCGTCTTGGACAGCTCGAACTGCGCACCGGGCTCGTGGAAGGCGTTGTGGTCCTCCTCGAACAGCGACATGTGGGTGTGCATGCCCGAGCCCGGCTTGTCGGCCAACGGCTTGGGCATGAAGGAGGCGAAGACGCCCTGCTCGAGCGCCACCTCCTTGACCACCGTGCGGAACGTCATGAGGTTGTCGGCCGTGGTGAGCGCGTCGGCGTAGCGCAGGTCGATCTCGTTCTGGCCGGGACCGGCCTCGTGGTGGGAGAACTCCACCGAGATGCCCATCGACTCGAGCATCGTGATCGCGGCACGGCGGAAGTCGTGCGTGCTGCCGCGGGCGAGGTGGTCGAAGTAGCCGCCGTTGTCGACCGGGACGAGCGGCTGGTCGGCCGCCGACATCTGGTTGAACAGGTAGAACTCGACCTCGGGGTGCGTGTAGAACGTGAAGCCCTTGTCGCTCGCCTTGGCGAGCTGACGCTTGAGGACGTTGCGCGAGTCCGCCAGTGACGGCTCGCCCTCGGGCGTGAGGATGTCGCAGAACATCCGGCCGGTGCCGTGCCGCTCGCCGCGCCAGGGCAGCACCTGGAACGTCGTCGGATCGGGCTTGGCGATCATGTCCGCCTCGTAGACCCGTGTCAGCCCCTCGATCGAGCTGCCGTCGAACCCGATGCCCTCGATGAAGGCCTGCTCGAGCTCCGCCGGGGCGACCGCGACGGACTTGAGCACCCCCAGCACGTCGGTGAACCAGAGACGGATGAAGCGGATGTCGCGCTCCTCGACCGTGCGGAGCACAAACTCCTGCTGCCTGTCCATGACCCCATCCTGCCCGATACCTGTTAACCGTGGGTGACGTACCGCTCCGGCACCGCCGACCGGAGCGAGACAGGGTCCCGACCGGCTGTCGCCTACGCTATCGACCATGGCAACCACGAGCCACAACACTCCTGCCCCGAGCGACCCCGCACCCGGTGTGAGGTCCGTCACCTCAGGCGACGACGCCCCGACGGGGATCGCCGCCGGCGCCCGGCGCGTGCGGGTCCACCACCTGCAGCAGGCCAAGGAGCGTGGCGAGAAGATCACCATGCTGACCGCCTACGACGCCGCCACCGCGGCGATCATGGACGCGGCGGGCATCGACACCCTCCTGGTCGGCGACTCCATCGGCAACACCATGCTGGGCCACGCCACCACCCTGCCCGTCACCCTGGACGACATGGTCCGGGCCGGCCGCGCGGTGGCCTCGGTGACGCAGCACGCGTTCGTCGTCGTCGACCTGCCGTTCGGCACCTACGAGGCCGGGCCGGAGCAGGCCCTCGCCTCGGCGGTGCGGATCATGAAGGAGACCGGAGCCTCCGCGGTCAAGCTCGAGGGCGGACGGCGGTCCGCCGCCCAGATCCAGGCGATCACGTCGGCCGGCATCCCCGTCGTCGGGCACCTGGGGTACACGCCGCAGTCGGAGAACGCGCTCGGCGGACCACGCGTGCAGGGCCGGGGCGACGACGCCGCCGAGGAGCTGAGCCAGGACGCCCTCGCCGTGCAGGAGGCCGGCGCGGTCGCCGTGGTCCTGGAGATGGTGCCGGTGGAGGTCGCCGCACGCATCACCGAGTTCCTCGCCATCCCGACCATCGGCATCGGGGCCGGACCGGACGTGGACGGTCAGGTGCTGGTGTGGACCGACATGGCGGGGATGACGGACTGGTCGCCGCGGTTCGCCCGCCGCTACGCCGAGCTGGGTCGCGTGCTGGGCCAGGCGGTCACGGACTTCGCCGCCGAGGTGCGCACCGGTGCGTTCCCGGCACCCGAGCACGCGTTCCAGCAGTAGCCGGTCGAGCGGCCTGCCGTCGTCAGGACGGGCCTCGCCAGTCGGCGTCCTCCTCCTCCCAGCTCTCGTTCCGCCGAGCGGCCGTGTCGAGAGCCTGCTGGGCCGCCTCCCGGGTGGGGTACGGGCCCATGAGGTGCGTCCACGACGACTTCTGCGCCGCCTCCTCGACCTCGCCGGTCTCGGTGTTGTACCAGTACTGCGTCTGACGCGGGCTGTTCTCGCTCATGGCACGATCCTGCACCAAGATGGTGCCCATGGCTGAGCAACGAGAGCACCAGGTGGCCTTCGGCATCGACATCGGCGGGTCCGGGATCAAGGGCGCGCCCGTGGACCTGACCACCGGGGAGTTCACCGCGGACCGGCAGCGGATCCGCACACCCCACCACTCGACGCCCGAGGCCGTGGGCGAGATCCTGGCGGAGCTCATCGGCGGCTTCGACCTGCCCGACGACGCCCCCGTGGGGGTTGCCTTCCCCGCGCCGCTGGACCACGGCGTCGTCCGCTTCATCGCCAACCTCCACAAGTCGTGGAAGGGCGTCGACCTGCCCGCGCTCGTGCGCGAGGCGACCGGGCACGAGGCGGTGGCGGTCAACGACGCCGACGCGGCCGGCGTCGGCGAGCAGCGCTACGGCGCCGCACAGGGGCGCGACGGCGTGGTGCTCCTGGCGACGCTCGGCACGGGCATCGGATCGGCCCTGTTGGTGGACGGCGTCCTGGTGCCGAACACGGAGCTCGGGCACCTGGAGATCGACGGGCACGACGCCGAGTCCCGGGCGGCGGAATCGGCCCGCGACCGCGAGGACCTGTCCTGGGAGAAGTGGGCCAAGCGGCTGCAGCGCTACTTCGAGACGGTCGAGATGCTGCTCTCCCCCGACCTCATCGTCGTGGGTGGCGGCATCAGCAAGCAGCACGAGAAGTTCCTGCCCCTGCTGGACCTGCGGGCCGAGATCATCCCGGCGACCCTGCGCAACCGGGCGGGCATCGTCGGGGCGGCGTCGCTGGCGGCCAGCCCGCACTGACCCCGGACGCACGGCTGCCGGCCACCCGTGGGTGG
>NZ_JALKAT010000032.1:0-45160 GCF_023015685.1 Isoptericola sp. S6320L | reverse complement strand
GCCGCGTTCAAGTCCCGCTCCAAGGCGCGCATCGAGGAGGTCCGCCAGCAGGCCGGCACCGTGTTCCTCGTGAGCCACTCGATCTCCACGATCGAGGCCATGTGCACCCGCGTGCTGTGGATGCACCAGGGCCGGCTCGTCATGGACGGACCGGTCGAGGAGGTCACCGCGGCCTACCGCCAGTTCGTCCGTGCGCACCGCCAGGCCCGGTCGGGCGGTCGGGCAGGCGGCAAGCGCCGCCAGCGCAACGGGGGCTGACGACTCAGAGGATCGCGCGCACCTGCGCCACGGCGTCCTCGACGGAGGTCACCGAGGTGTCGATCACCAGATCGGCGTCCTCGGGTTCCTCGTACGGCGAGGAGATGCCCGTGAACTCGGCGATCTCGCCGGCGCGCGCCTTGGCGTAGAGCCCCTTGCGGTCGCGGGCCTCGCACACCTCGAGCGGTGTCGAGACGTGCACCAGCACGAAGCGGCCGGCGGCCTCCGCCAGCTCGCGCACGCGTGCCCGCCCGCTCGCGAACGGCGCGATCGGCGCCGCCACAGCGGTCCCGCCGTGGTAGGCCACGAGGGAGGCCACGTAGCCGATCCGTTCCACGTTGAGCTCGCGCGAGGCCTTGTCGAACCCGAGACCCTGCGAGAGGTGCTGGCGCACCTCGTCGCCGTCGAGCAGCGTGGAGTGCCGCCCCTCGTCGTCGAGCTCGGCGGCCAGGGCCCGCGCCACGGTCGACTTGCCCGAACCGGACAGTCCCGTGAAGAACACCACGGTGCCCTCGTGCCGGGCACTCCGCGCCGCGCGGGTCACCTCCCGCGCCACCGGCTCCGGGTACAGCTCGGCGACCTCGTCGGCCCACAGCGATCCGAGCCGTGCGAGGCGCTCCTGCGTGGCGGCGGACCGGTGGTCGGCCAGCAGCACGGAGCGGTCGGCGCCGTAGCGTGCCGCGACGTCGTCCCAGACGAGACCCGCGCCGGTCGCCCAGGGCACGACGACGGCGACCGGCGGCACCGTCCCGGCGTCCCGCAGGGCGTCACGCACGACGGTGGCCGTGCGCGCCAGGCCCGGGCCTCCGAGCGTGCCGGGCACCGGCGGGCGGCGCCGGGCGGGCGCCAGCAGGAGGACGGCGGCGGCGCCGGCGGTCACGTCCGTCAGGGCGGCCAGCTCCTCGCGCGTGGGCGGCTCGGTGACGACGACCGCCAGCACGTCGGCGTCCGGGCCGACGGCGCGGCGCACCTCGTCCCGGACCTCCCGGGCCGTCCGGCGCAGCGCCGGGTCCCAGTGCGGGCCGGCAGCCCGGGCCAGCGGCTTGACGGCGCGCGCGCTCCCGTCGGGCTCCAGGACGGCGAGAGGGGTGTTCTCGGCGTCGGTCAGCGTGACGGGGCCGTGCGGGCGGGCCCCGATGCGCATCGTCGGTGTGCCGCCGCCCAGGTGGAGCTCGAGCAGGTCGAGCTCGTCGGAGGTCAGGACGTGGGTGGTCTCGGGGAGGTTCATGAGCTCTCGGTGCTGTCCTTCGTGACGGTGGCCGGTTCAGTGGTGGCCGGTCCGGTGGTGGCCGGACGGGGCGGGTGCTTCTTGAGCTGCTCGCGCACCACCACCCAGGTGATGTTGCCGAGCACCAGGGCGGCGACCGCGGCCACGGCGACCACCGTGACCGACGCGCCGAGCAGCTTGAGGCCGGAGGCCAGCAGCAGGATCGCCAGCGCACGGCGGATCAGCCCGCCGGGGGCCCGGCTGGAGACCTGGGCGCCGAACCAGGCACCGGGGATCGCGCCGACCAGCAGGGAGGCCGTGAGGCCGAGCTCGAACTCACCGTAGAGCACGTGTCCGAGCGATGCGGCGGCCACCAGGGGAACCGCCTGCACCAGGTCCGTGCCGACCAGGTTCGAGGCCTTGAGCGCGGGGTAGAGCATCAGCAGCGCGACGATGATGATCGAGCCGGAGCCCACCGACGTCATCCCGACGAGCAGCCCGGCGACGGCGCCGAGGATCACCGTGGGCACCTTCCGCACCTCGACCGCGGCGTTCGAAGGGCGGACCGGCCCCTCCCCGAGCGCACGGCGGTGCTGGATCATGCCGAGCGTCGCGCGGACCACGAGCATGGTGGCCGCCAGGAGCAGCGCGATGCCGAGCACGACCTGCAGCGCCTCGTCCAGGGAGTCCCCGAAGGGCAGCGCCCGGATGAGGAACACGCCGCAGAACGCGGCGGGCACCGAGCCGAGGCAGAGCCACAGCACGAGCTGGAGGTTCACGGTCCGGCGGCGCAGGTGCACGACGGCGCCGGCCGGCTTCATGAACAGGCTGGCGACGATGTCGCTGGAGACCGCGACGAGCGGGTCGATGCGGAAGACGAAGATGAGCATCGGCGTCATGAGGGCGCCGCCGCCCATGCCCGTCAGCCCGACGATGAAGCCGACGAGCAGGCCCCCGACGATCAGGCCGGGATCGATGTCGATCATGCCGTGCGCCGGCCCCCGTCCCGGTGGTCGGCGCCGGAGCGACAGCGGCGGAGAGGTCCGGTCGCCGGACGTCTCGGCCGTCGGGTGCTCACGGTGACAGGCATGGTCGGAATGGTAGCCTCAGCGGCGTCCCAGGGCCGCGGTGTGCCACCTCCAGAGACACAAGGAGCTCGATGTCCACGACCACCCCGGTCTTCCCCGAACCGGTGCTCGACGACGCCGCTCTCGCGGCCGCGCTGGCCGAGGGCGCGGGTGCGGTGCTGCTGTCGCTGCGCGACGAGGTCGACGCCGCCGGCGGTGCGTTCGAGCCGCGGCAGCTCAAGGACGCGGGCGACGCCGCGGCGCAGGCCTGGCTGGCCGCCGCACTGGCCCACGCCCGGCTCGACGACGCCGTCCTCTCGGAGGAGGCCAAGGACGACGCGGTGCGGACCGGTGCCGACCGGGTCTGGATCATCGACCCGCTGGACGGCACCCGGGAGTTCGCCGAACGGTCGGCCGACGCCTCCGGCGCGGCAGCCTGGCGCGACGACTTCGCCGTCCACGTCGCCCTGTGGGTCCGCGGAGCCGACGACGGCACGGCGGGTCCGGGCGGACTGGCCGCCGGCGCTGTGGCGCTGCCCGCCCGTGGCGTCGTCCACACGACCGGTGCGCCGTCGTCGGACCATGATCTCGAGGCTCGCGACGCGAGTGCTCGTGCCGTGCTGGCGGGGGAGCGTCCGCTGCGCATCGCGGCGAGCCGCAGCCGTCCGCCGGCGTTCGTGGCCGAGCTCGCCGGGCGCGACGACGTCGAGCTGGTCCCGATGGGATCGGCCGGCGTGAAGGTGGTCTCCGTCGTGGACGGTACTGTCGACGCCTACGTGCACGGCGGCGGCCAGTACGAGTGGGACTCCGCGGCTCCGGTCGCGGTCGCCCTCGCCGCCGGGTACGACTGCACGAGGCTCGACGGCACCCCGCTCGAGTACAACCGCCAGGATCCCTGGCTCCCCGATCTGTTCGTCTGCCACCCGAGCCTCGCCGCGCACCTGCGCGCGGCGCTCCAGGGCGTCGGTGTGGCGATCAAGGAAGGTGCCCAGTCGTGACGTCTCACGTCCTGAGCCAGCTCCGCAGCCTCGAGGCGGAGAGCATCCACATCATCCGCGAGGTGGTCGCCGAGATGGAGCGGCCCGTGCTGCTGTTCTCGGGCGGCAAGGACTCCATCGTCATGCTCCACCTGGCGGCCAAGGCCTTCGCTCCCGCGCGGATCCCGTTCCCCATCATGCACGTGGACACGGGGCTCAACTTCCAGACCGTGCTGGACTGCCGTGACCGGTGGGTCGAGCGGCTGGGCATCCAGCTGGTCGTCGCCTCCGTGCAGGACGCGATCGACCGCGGCCTGGTCAAGGAGGAGCCCAACGGCTCGCGCAACCGCATCCAGACGCCGGTGCTGCTCGAGGCGGTGGAGAAGCACGGCTTCGACGCCGCGTTCGGTGGCGGCCGCCGCGACGAGGAGAAGGCGCGCGCCAAGGAGCGGGTCTTCTCGTTCCGCGACGACTTCGGCCAGTGGGACCCCAAGAACCAGCGCCCCGAGATCTGGAGCCTGTACAACGGCCGCGTCCACCAGGGCGAGTCGATCCGCGTGTTCCCGCTGTCCAACTGGACCGAGCTGGACATCTGGTCCTACATCGCGGCCGAGGACATCGACATCCCGGACCTGTACCTGGCTCAGGAGCGCGAGGTCGTGAACCGTGACGGCATGCTGTTCGCCGTCAACGAGTTCACGCCGCTCAAGGACGGCGAGACGTCCGAGCGCCGCTCGGTGCGCTACCGCACCGTGGGTGACGCCAACCTGACGGCCGCCGTCGAGTCCGAGGCCTCCACCCTGACCGCCATCGTCGAGGAGACCGCCGCGGTGCGCATCACCGAGCGCGGCGCCACGCGCGGCGACGACAAGGTGAGCGAGGCCGCCATGGAGGACCGCAAGCGAGAGGGCTACTTCTAAGCCATGAGCACCACGACCGAGAACCTGGCCGAGGCACTGACCGACGGCTCGACCGACCTCCTGCGCTTCGCGACGGCGGGGTCCGTCGACGACGGCAAGTCGACCCTCATCGGCCGCCTGCTGTTCGACTCGAAGACGATCTTCGAGGACCAGCTGGACTCCGTGGAGAGCGTCTCCAAGGACCGCGGCAACGACTACACCGATCTCTCGCTGCTCACCGACGGCCTGCGGGCCGAGCGGGAGCAGGGCATCACGATCGACGTCGCGTACCGCTACTTCGCGACGCCGAAGCGCAAGTTCATCATCGCGGACACCCCGGGCCACACCCAGTACACCCGGAACATGGTCACGGGAGCCTCGACGGCGGACGTGGCGCTGATCCTCGTGGACGCGCGCAAGGGCGTCATCGAGCAGTCGCGCCGGCACACGTTCCTGGCGACGCTGCTCGGCGTGCCGCACATCGTGGTGTGCGTCAACAAGATGGACCTCGTGGACTACTCCGAGGAGGTCTTCGAGAGCATCCGCCGCGACTTCACGGAGTTCGCCTCGCGGCTGCGCGTCCCGGACCTGACGTTCATCCCGATCTCCGCGCTGGAGGGCGACAACGTCGTCAACCGTTCCGAGAACACGCCGTGGTACGAGGGCTCGCCGCTGCTGAGCCACCTCGAGCGCCTGCACGTGGCCTCGGACCGGAACCTCGTGGACGTCCGGTTCCCGGTGCAGTACGTGATCCGGCCGCAGTCGCACGAGGCGCGGGACTACCGCGGCTACGCGGGGACCGTCGCCTCCGGCGTGATGAAGCCGGGGGACCGGGTCGTCGCCCTGCCGGCCGGCCTGGAGACGACCATCGAGTCGATCGACACCGCCGACGGTCCGGTCGAGGAGGCCTACCCGCCCATGGCGGTGACGGTGCGTCTCGCCGACGAGATCGACATCTCGCGCGGGGACATGATCGCGCGCCCGAACAACACTCCGGCCGCGCTGCAGAACATCGACGCACAGATCTGCTGGATGGACGAGTCGGCACCGCTGACGGTCGGCAAGAAGTACGCGATCAAGCACACGACCCGCTGGGCGCGTGCCATGGTCAAGGACATCAACTACCGCGTCGACGTCAACACCCTGCACCGCGACGAGGGGGTGTCCGAGATCAAGCTCAACGAGATCGGCCGCATCCAGCTCCGCGTGACGCAGCCGCTGTTCGTCGACCCCTACCAGCAGAACCCCGAGACCGGTTCGTTCATCCTGGTCGACGAGTCCACCAACAAGACGGTCGCCGCCGGCATGGTGGGCGGACTGCCGCACAGCTCCTGACAGGACGCGACCGGGATGCCAGTTTTCACGAAGGACGACCGCAACGTCCTGTTCATCCACGTGCCCAAGACGGGCGGGTCCTCCGTGGAGCACCACTTCCTCGCCGCCGGGTGGGAGATGTCCTACCACGACGGCCGGATGGGGAAGGGCAAGCCGAACTACCTGCGGACCTGCACGCCGCAGCACATGCACGGGCAGCTCTTGCAGGAGACGCTGCGACTGGGTCGGTTCGACGCGATCTTCGCCGTCGTCCGCGACCCGGTCGCACGGTTCCGCTCCGAGTACGTCATGCGGCACAAGCAGGAGCTGACGACCACGGCGGACGCCGTGGACGCGTGGGCGGAGCACACGTTCGAGCGCTTCGAGCGGAACCCGTTCGTCCACGACAACCACATCCGCCCGCAGGTCGAGTTCCTGGTCCGCAAGGCGCAGGTCTACCGACTCGAGGACGGGCTCGACGCGGCCATGGCCGACCTCAACGACCAGTTCGACCTCGGGCTGTCCACCGAGGTCGAACCGGTGCGCACGAGCGAGAAGACGCGCGGCATCTCGAGCAAGGATGTGGAGGTCTCGGAGGCCCTGGAGGCCCGCCTCGAGAGCTTCTACGCCGAGGACTTCCGGCGGTTCGGCTACCGCGAGCTCCCTGAGCCCCGGAAGCCGGCCCTCTCGCTCGCTTCTCGCGCGCTCGGACGGGCGTCGCGGGAGCTGGCGGACCTGGCCGACCGCAAGGTGAGCCCTCCGCCGTCGTCGCAGCGCACGACCTGATCGCCGGGGTGCGCCGACGCCGACGGGCGTACCCGGTGCCGTAGGCTGGCTCCCGCGCGGCTCCCGATCTGCGAGCCGCCGTCGGGCACGAAGAGGAGTACGACTGAACATGTCAGTGCGCAGCGCGCAGGTGCGCGGCCGCGTCGAGCTCTCGGGAGCTCGCCCGCAGGATGCGACGGACGCCGGCAGCGTCTGGAACTCGATGGTCGTGCCCCGGTGCAAGGTCGTCTTCGTCAACGTCTCCAAGAACGCCAGCACGAGCCTGAAGTGGTTGACGGCGGAGCTGAGCGGGCAGGACCCGGCGGTCTTCCACTCCGTCATGGGTCTGGCGCCCACACGGCAGCAGACCATCCACCGCCGCGCTTCCTGGGTGGGCGTTCCGAAGCTGACGGAGCTCGACGCCGACGCTCGCGCGGAGATCTCGCCGGACAACGGATGGTTCGTCTTCGGCGTGATCCGGGACCCGCGCCTGCGGGCCTGGTCCGCCTGGCAGTCCAAGTTCCTCGTCGGCAACCCTCGCCACGCCTGGCACAAGTTCCGCGACGCTCCCTGGATGCCCCGCGTGCCGCGCGACGACGACGACGTCGTCGCCGACTTCGCGCGGTTCGTGGAAGCCCTGGGTGGTCCCGGCGGGCAGGCTCTCCTGGGCGACTCGCACTTCAAGCCGCAGACGGATCTGCTCAACGAGGACGTCGTCCCGTACAGCCACCTCTACGAGGTCTCGGAGCTGCCCCTGCTGCTCGCCGACCTGCGGACTCACCTCGAGGCCCAGGGGCTCCCGGGAACGTACGCGCTGACGCGTGAGAACGAGACGCCGCTGTCCGTGGCGGGACGCGTCTTCGGGGCCGACGTCCTGGAGGCCCTGAACGGTGTCTACGCCCGCGACATCGAGCGGTTCGGTCACCTGTGGGACTTCGACAAGGTGCTGGCCAAGGATCCGGCCTGGTCACCCGAAGCCTTCCGGGACATCGCGGGCCGGGTCGCCACGGGACAGCGCATCGCCGACCTCGCCCAGGGCGCGGACCACCTGCGTGCCGAGGTGCGGGAGCTGGAGGCCGGCCGCCGGGCGGACGCCCGGCAGGTCGCACGCCTGGAGGCGCGCGTGGCCGACCTCGAGGCGGCCCTGCAGCGGAGAACCCTTCGCGGGCTGCCCGGTGCCGTGGCGGGGCGCGTACGCAAGACCTTCTCCGGAACCTGACGGCACTTCACGTGTGACGGGCGTCGCGGCAAGACAGCGCGATGGTGCGCGCAGGGAAGCGGCACCGCGGGGTCCTTGGTCTGTCGACGCTTGCTAGCGCACTATGATGAACCGTCTGGTGCGACCGGGTGAACACCGGGAGAAAGGTGGGGGATGTTCGGCTCTGTGCGAGACGCGCGCCTGTCCCGCACCGCACCAGCGACCAGTGACGACCTGGCAGAAGGGCATGGGCCAACGACCGGCCCCCGCGCTGGAGCCCGCCTCGTCGTGTCTCCCGAGCCTTTGGTGTGGCTTCGGCGGACGGTCGGCCGTCTGTTGCCTGGCCGCGGGAGACGGACGTCTTCCCCAACGCCGTCACGCCCGTCGCCCAAGCGGCGCGTCCGCCTTGCCCTGACGGACGACGCCCTGAAGCTGAGCATTCACTATGTGCGGCAGGGGTACCGGGTCAGTGAAGTCTCCGCCGTGCTGCGTGAGACCGGCGCCGAGGTACGGGCCCAGGCAGTGCCCGATGGCGACGAGTACGCCGTCGTGCTTCCTCTGGACCAGCTGCGGCACCTCGCAGCCCGGACGGGTGACGTAGCCGATCTGTGGATGCACCTGACGCCGGATCAGGGGGAGGCGCAAGACGCGACCGCATCGGCGCCACGGGATCCGGTGCGACTCGGTAAGTTCACGACGACGGAGCGTGAGGCGGCCGCGACCAGCACCACCGGGTCGCGGGAACGTGTCGTCGTGACACAGAAGGGCAACCTCAGTCTCTCCTTCGGTGAGCAGACGCGCCGGAAGTTCCAGGTCACGGTTGGCGAACGCCGGAGTGCCGGATCGGTGCCGATCTACGACATCGAGGTGCGTTGCGGCGACAGGCCCGCTGTCGACGTCCGCGTCGTTGCCGTTGCACGCGAGAGCGAAGGTCGCTACCTCTTCCACGGCACCCTCGTTCACCTCCCGGAGGAAGGGCGCGCCGATCAGGGGCGTTGGGTCCAGTCCGTGTCCGTCACTGTCGACCTCGAGGACCTCGCTGCGCGGATCGACGATCGCGTCGAGCTCCTGGACCTCTATGTCGAGGTCGAAGATGCTGACGGTCGGGTCCAGACCAGTCGTATCAAGAGCCAGCCCGGCGATCGTGAAGTCGCCTGGGGACCGGTGAGCCTTGGCGGCGACGTGCTGCAGGTGGTTCCGCACACGACGTTCCGGGGCGGGAACCGCTCGTTGCGTGTCGAGAGGATGGGCGCAGACGTGTACCGCGCGATCCGACGCTGGTCCCGGCTCGCGCGTTGGCTGCCGTTGGTGCGCCCCATCCTCGGCATCTGGTTGGTCGGGGAGCTCCCGTACAAGGCCCAGGACAACGGCTACCACCTCTTCCGCTGGATTCGCCAGAGCCACCCACGTCGCCGCGCCTACTACGTCATCGATCGGGACGCGCCCGACCTGCGGCGTCTTGAAGGACTGGGCAACGTGGTTCTGCGGAACTCCCGCGAACACGTACGCGTCGCGTTCCTCGCGAGTCGACTGGTCGGTACCCACCATGCGGAGTACCTGCTGCCCTCTCGGGATCCGCGGACGATTGCCGGCGCACGGGGCGTGCGTGTCTTCCTGAGACACGGCATCTCCGGTACGAAGAACATGGTCGCCAACTACGGAAGGTTCGCCCCGGGGTTTTCGACAGACCGTTTCCACGTGAGCTCGGACCGCGAACGTGAGGTCGCCATCAAGGAGTTCGGATACCGCCCCGCACAGGTCAGAGTGACGGGACTGCCGCGGTTCGACCAGCTGCTGGCCCCCTCGGATCGTCCGCCGTCAGGCATCCTGGTGATTCCGACCTGGCGAGAGTGGCTGGTCCACCGGGACTCTTTCGAGACGAGTGCCTACCGTGACCAGTGGCAGGCCTTCCTCTCGCACCCGCAGCTCGCCGAGCTCATGCGTGGCGGTTTGCGGGTCACCTTCATACTGCACCCCAACATGCGACACTTCGCCGACATGTTTCACGCGCCCGGTGTCCAGATCCTGAAGCAGGGAGAGGTCGATGTCCAGACACTTCTGCGCGACCACGCCGCGCTGATCACCGACTACTCGTCGGTGGCTTTTGACTTCGCGCTTCAGCGCCGTCCCGTGGCGTACTTCCAGTTCGACCAGGAGAAGTTCTTCGGCCCCCACGGGACGCACCTGGATCTCGAGCAGGAACTGCCTGGCCCGATCGTGAACGATGTCGACACCCTCGTCGACGAGGTCAGGCACACCGCGGGTACCGGCTTCGCGGTGAGGTCGGAGTACGCGGACCGCGCTGCAAGGCTGGTTCGTTATCATGACCGCCGGAATTGCGAGCGGGTCACGGCGTCTGTGCGAAGTGCTGGTGGTCCGGTCGTGCAGTGGTGGCGGTTGCAGGATCGGCGCAGAGCAGGTGGCGACCATGCCAGTGACCCGGCCCCGTGAACCGGGGGTCGCGCCCGACCTCGCAGGAACAGAATCGTGCCTCACGCAGAACTGGAGCAAGAAATGTCGCTTGACCTCGTAGTTGTCGGACTCGGATACGTCGGTCTCCCACTGGCGCAGGAGGCTGTCCGCGCCGGCCTCACCGTGCGCGGGTTCGACGTGAGCCCTCGGATCATCGAAGGGCTGAACGCGGGACGGTCCCACGTCGACGACCTGTCGGACGCCGACGTGCAGAAGATGCTGGACGCCGGCTTCGCTGCCACCTCTGACGTCGACGACATCCGTGACACCGACGCCGTCGTGATCTGCGTCCCCACGCCGCTGAGCCCGGACGGCGGGCCCGACCTCGGTGCCGTGGTCTCGGCCACCTCGACGGCCGCCGAGGTGCTGCGCCCCGGCATGTTGGTGGTTCTCGAGTCGACGACCTACCCCGGGACGACCGAGGAGGTGCTGCGGCCGCTGCTCGAGAAGGGTGGACTGAGCGCGGAGACGGACTTCCTGCTCGCATATTCGCCCGAGCGCATCGACCCGGGCAACCCGGTGTACGGAATGAAGAACACGCCGAAGGTTGTCGGAGGCACCACCGAGGCGGCAACACGACGCGCCGCGGACCTCTACGGCCGCTTCGTCGACACGGTGGTCGAGGCCAAGGGCGCTCGTGAGGCGGAGACGGCGAAGCTGCTGGAGAACACCTACCGGCACATCAACATCGCGCTGGTGAACGAGATGGCGCGGTTCTGCCACGAGCTCGACATCGACCTGTGGGACGTCATCGACCTGGCCAAGACCAAGCCGTTCGGCTTCCAGGCGTTCTACCCAGGGCCGGGTGTCGGCGGGCACTGCATCCCGATCGACCCGAACTACCTGAGCCACAACGTGCGCTCGCGTCTCGGATACCCTTTCCGGTTCGTCGAGCTGGCCCAGGAGATCAACGCGACGATGCCGTCGTACGTCGCTCGGCGTGCACAGGACGCGCTCAACGAGGACTCCAAGGCGCTGCGCGGCTCCAAGGTCCTCATGCTCGGTGTGACCTACAAGCGCGACATCGCCGACCAGCGCGAGTCGCCGGCGATCCCGCTGGCGCACGCCCTGCTGTCCCAGGGTGCGGACGTGAGCTTCCACGACCCGGCGGTCGAGGAGTGGCATGTGGATGGAACCGTCCTGACGCGTGTCGACGACCTCGAGACCTCGGTCCGCGAGGCGGACCTCGTCATCCTCGTCCAGGACCACACGGCGTACGACGTCGACTCCCTGGTCGCTCAGTCCCGGCGCTTCTTCGACACGAAGGGTGCTTCGAAGGACCCGCGCGCCGTCCGGCTGTGACCGCGAATGCCCCGTGTTCATCGCCTCGCACCATTGTGAGTTGCCTTGCTTGACATCGAAGAACCTGTAGCGGACGTATCGCTCGTCCTCGTCGTGGACGAGTTGGACGCAGAGTCCTTGTCCGGTGCGCTCGAGGCGGTCCGCATGGCGCCGGGGCTGCGGGAGGTGCCGATGACGATCGTTCACCAACCCGGCGTCGACGTCGGGCCGGTGCTTGAGCAGACGACCGACGTCCGTGCTGCTGTGGCCCTGCCCGAGGTGGAGCTCGCCGTGATGGAGCGCCTTCTCGGAGCTACGACCAAGTACGCCTGTGTCGCGGTGCTCCCGCGCCCGTCGAAGGTGCCGGCCTGGACTCGAAAGGTCGTGCGAGAGGTCAATCGTCTCGAGCAGCTGCCTCTGGCGAGCGACGTGCCTCTGCTCGTCTGGGCGGGAAGCTGCACCAGACAGACCGTTGCGCAGTACGTCAACCATATGTTGGCGAGACAGGAGGTCGAGCCAGGTTCGCTCTTGGCTGCTTACCTGGGTCGGTTGACGTTGGCGGCAGCCAACCCCCTCCTCGAGGCGGTGGATCCGCAGGACGGCGATCTCGAGGTGCTCGCATTCTTCGCCGCGCAGTTTGTACCAGGGATGCCGGAACCGCCGTGGCGCTTTCGGATCGTCCTGACGGGACCGTCTGGCGACGTCGTCCGTTCCGAACCGATTCGGTTGACCCCGCGGATCGACTCCCACGGCAAGGTCCGCTGGGAAGAGCTGACGACGACACTGTCGCTCAGAACCGCAGGTAACGGTCACAGCAGATTCATCATCGAAGTCGATACCGAGGAGCCGTTGCTGCGTCTGCGGCGCAACCTGAGGCCCCGCCGAGGCGCCTTGATCAGTGCTCGCACCGTGCACATGCCTGTGCCTGCTGCGCAGGGCAGTAACTCCGGCGCTCCAGTGACCGTGCGGTACTTGTTGCACACGACCGGAGACGGCAGCGCCGCCTTCATCACTTCGCAGATCGGCACCGGGTGGCGCGCTAAGGTCCGGTGGGCCGCAACGCTGCTCAAGAAGGATGCAGGCTTCATCTTCCGTGGACGCAAGCGTCGGCAGATGCGGTGGCTGCGGCTGGTACGGCTCGTGACCCGGCCGTTCTTCGCCCGGCGAAAGATCTGGTTGATCGGGGAACGGACCGATACTGCGCAAGACAACGGGGTCCACCTATTCGCTCATATGCGCGAGGTCCACCCGGAGCGCGCCGTCTATTACGTGATCGACAGGTCCAGCCCGCAGTACGACCGTGTCGCGAAGTATGGCAACGTCATCGCACACTCGTCCTGGCAGCATCAGCTGCTGATGCTGCACGCGGCGGTCCTGGCCAACGCCTATTCGATCCGCTACCTGATCCCCGCGAGCTGGGGTGCGGGAAGCTATACGCGCCACCTCGTCTGGAGGGTCGGTGCTCTCCGGGTGTACCTCAAGCACGGCGTGCACCTGAGTCCGAACTCCGTGAAGCGGGGAACCACAGGCTACGACTTGTGCTTGACGGTCATGCCAGGAGAGACCGCGGCGCTGCGTGCTTCGTCCGGCTACGATGAACAGCTCGTCGAGGTAGGGATGCCACGTTACGACGCGCTCACTCCCACCCCGCCGAGCCGGACCCTTCTGTTCATGCCGACGTGGCGCAAGTATCTCGTGACCAAGGTGCTCGACGGTGCGGAGGAGGGCGAGGAGCCGTACGAGGGCTCGGCCTACGAGCGTTTCATGACGGGCTTCCTGGAGAGCAGGCGGCTGCATGACCTGCTGGAGAAGTACGACTATCGGCTCACGTTCCTGCCGCACTACAACATGGCGTCGCGATTTGAGGGCGCATCCGTTGCCGGGGAGCGCATTCAGCTCGCGAACGCCGACGACGTCACGTTCCAAGACCTGATCCGCGGATGTGACGCGTTCATCACGGACTTCTCGTCTGTACACTTCGACGTCGCCTACGTGGGGACACCCATCGTCTATGCGCGCTTCGACGAGGAAGACTTCGAGACGAAGCACTCGTCGCCGTCGTGGTTCGACTACGAGGCCGACGGATTCGGGCCGGTCGTTCGGAGCCTTGATCAGACCCTTGACGCCGTCGAAGACCTGCTGGAGCGAGGGTGTGAGCCAGACCCCTTCTATGCGGCACGGGTGGATGCCGCCTTCGCGTCGCGCGATCAGCAGAATTGCGCACGGACGGTCGCCGCGATCGACTCCCACGTGGCGCAACGCTGACGTGTCCGGTCCATGAGGATCCGCCCGCACGCCACCTGTCGGCCGTCCGGACTCACCGATCCGGTCGCAGCCAGGGCACCGGATCGCAGTGTCGCCGCGATCCGGTGCGCTGAATCATGCTCGCTGCTCGGCCGCCACGCAACGCTTAGTGCGAGGCGGTTGCCTGTCTTCCGTCAGCGTCCTGCGGTCCGTCCGCGTCTCCGTACTCGACATGGAGGGCTCCCTCGGCGACCAGGTCCGTGAGGAGCCGTGCGTAGGCTTCTTCGTAAGCCTCGCCGAGCCGCCGGTCCCACTCCGGTACGAGGGCAGGCAGGTGACCCGGGTTCTGCGTCACTTCTCCGAAGACGAGGCCGTCGTCGGTCTCGAAGAAGTCGAGGCGTTCCAGCGGTCGCCGGATGGCCTTCGAGAGCTTGGCGCTCACCGTGATGACCTCATCGAGGTCGGCTGGCTCGCGGAGCTGGTCGCCGGTGTCGATGAGGGCTCGGACATTGAACAGCTCGGTGCCGTCGGCGAGGAATGTCCGGGCCTGGGACGTCACATCCTTCGCTCGTGACCAGTCGCCGGTACGCACCTCGAGGTAGACAGGCTCTCCGTAGAAACAGAACACCTTGATGTCGCTGGGGATCGATTCCGGGCCGCCGCCGCGCGCCGTCAGAAACTCCTCGGCGAAATACTGCGATCTGCTCTGGTGCTTGACCCACAGCTTGCTGACGACCTCGTCGCGGGTCGTGGTCGCGCCAGTCAGCATGTCTTGATAGGTGCCATCAGCGTTCCGGACGAGCGGGAACACGTTGACCCCGCCGCCGCCGACATTGCTCTTGAGGACGAACCGGTCAGGCAGGGATTCCCACTCGACGGTGTCTGGATCTGGCCATCGCCCGATGACTTGCGGCACGCGGACGCCGTGCTGGGCGGCGAACCGTTGGGCCGTCAGCTTGCTGTAGAGCTGCAGGATCGGTTCGCGGAGCCCTTCGCGGTCGTTCACGCCGCGCGTGTTGTGCCGCCGGTGCATGCGAGCCGCGAGGGAATAGGACGGCACACCGAGCGCGAGCTCCGGGTCGGGCGCATCGCCGACCGTGCGCTCGATCGGCGACTTGGTCTCCTCGGTGAGGATCGTGACCTGGGCTCTCAAGGTGTCGAGCTGATCGCGGCGGCGGCGTATGGCACGGCGCGTCCGGTCGCGCTTCGCGCGCGCGCGTTCCAGCGACTTGACACGTGTGTCTTCTGCGTTCACGAGGTCTCCTCCGGGAGAAAGGTGCCTCCGGGGATGCGGTTGTCCAGGGCGCCCACGCGATAGGGCTGGAGCAGCATACGGGCATGTGCGCTGTCAAAGAGCTGCCCGAGCCGGAGATCCCATTCCGGCGTCAGGACGGGGACTCGGTCGGGATCGACATCGATGCACGTGAGGACAGGCCCGTCCGTCCCTTCGTGCCACAGCACCTGCACGTAGGGCCGAGGGATGTGGCGGGACAAGGTGGCCGACCAGCCGCAGATATCTTCGATCGCTGCGCTCACAGGGATGTCCACGCCGTAGCTCGCGGCCGCGCGGATGTCGCCGACGTCTTGCTGCGAGCCGTCGAGGTGCCGGGAGAGGCCGTCCTGACGAATCTCGACGAGCCCCACGGTGCCGTGGAACGCATGGACCACAACCGTCCGAACCTCGGAGGCCGACGCTGACGCGACTTCGGAGGGGACACCGTGAGATCGGGCGAAGCGCGCCACGAGCTCCGGGTCGGAGAATTCCTTGCCGACGCCGTCGATCCCGGCCGAGGGCTCGGGCGCCCGCCGATGAATTCGCTGAAAGAGGCGCACCCCGGCAACGAGGCTGGGGACCCCGGTCGTCTTCTCGACTCGGGAGCGCGGCATCGTGCGTCTTCCCGCACGTTCAGCAAGCACCTGTTGGAGCCGACGCCGTTCGGCCAGCAGTTCCGTCCGCTCGTCCTTGAGCGCAGCCAGCTCCTGCTGGGCGTCGGCGATGTCTTGCTCGACCTCGACCAGTTCAGCGTCACGCTCGGGTGGCGGACCGCTAGGAGGGTTGACGGGGTGCCGCCGACCCGTGGCGAACCAGCGCAAGAATCTGCTTGATCGGGACGGCAATCTCCACCTCATGTCTGCATCGAAGAAAGGCACATGATACAGCGCTCGTTCGGCCGACTGGTGTCGCCCGCGGCGCCGGGGACCACCGGGTGTCCCGTCACGAGACCTCTTCGACCGCTGGAACCAGCTCGTTGCGCAGCTGCTCGGTCAATGTGCGCGCATAGGTGTCGGTCAGGTGGGACGTCTGCCGGTAGAGCAGCACGTTGCCGATGACCGGAACACACGGGTCGCCTGGACAAATCTCGGAGCGGAGGTCGATCGTCTTGGCGTCCGGGACCTTCTTCGCTGCTGGCACCTGAGCCAGGGCGCCGCTTCGGCTGATGCCTTCTTCCAGATCGAACTGGCACTGAGTGAGGTCGTCGGGATTCTCGGCGACACACTCGTAGACGGCCATGCCTGGGTTGGGGTTGTCGAGAAGAACGATCATCGGTGTGCCCGTCTCGGTCAATGCGGTCCACCGCCGGACCATCGCGTCGACCATCGCATCGACCGACCGGCTCTCGACGTCGTCGGGGTCGGACATGACGTCGTTGATGCGCTGGGAGGTCAGGACGAGATCGGGTCCGAGCTCGACGAGCTCGTCGAAGACCGCATCGTTCCACGCGGCACACGACTCGTAGGGCTCGCCCTTGGCGACCTGCATGCCGTCATGGAAGCCGCATGCCGACTTGGTGTAGGAGACGATCCTCCAGCCTTCGTCCTTGGCGATCTCGTCGATGGCCGAATACCACTGCATGATCTTCGAGTCCCCGACGACGCCGATCGTCAGGTCACCGTCGACGTCGCCCCACTCGCAACGCACCGGCACCGGCGACTGCTGGTCGACTTGGCATTCCGGAGGATATGGCGGCACGTCCTCGACTGCCGTGACCGGATCTGGCACGTACCACTCGACATCGGCGAGACTCGCTGTGGTCCCGGCTTCCGGTTCGGCACCCGAGCCGATGGCCGATGCGCCCGGTGCCTCTCGATCGGATCCACCTCCGGTGCTCGACGGGACGACAAGGACGAGAAGAAGTCCGGCTAGCACGCCGACCGCCGTGAAGTTCGCGCCGACGGACAGGCTCAGTCGGTTGGACTTCAGGGATGGCGCGAACCTGACAGGGTTCTCGACGAGTCTGTACGAGATGTAGGCCGGAATGAACGAGGCAGCGACGACAAGGAGGCCTCGCCGAGCGCCGAGGTCGCCCCAGTAGGCGGTCGCTGCCACGATGAGCGGCCAGTGCCAGAGATACAGGGAGTACGACAGACCTCCGACCCAGACGGCCGGTCGCCAGGACAGCACGCCAGCGACCCCGGCGCGGCCTGAGGTGTATCCCGCGATGATCATCGCCGCGGTACCCAGGGTCGGCACGAGGGCCGCGGAGCCGGGCCATGGTGTGCTGGTGGAGAACCAGAATCCGCTCGCTATGACCGCGGCCAGCCCGGCCCAGCCGAGTACGATCGCGGCGCTGCGGCGGAGGCGCAGCCATGCCGTGGTCCCGATCGCGACCAGCGCTCCGATGCCGAGCTCCCACAGTCGTGTCGGAGTGACGAAGAAGGCGGTCGCCGGGCTGCTCGTCGTCAGGTAGACCGAATAAGCGAGGGAGGGCACGATCACGGCCAGGATCCCGGCGGTCAGCACCGGTCGGATCCGCATGTGCCCACGCCGTCGCAGCCACCACGCGAGTGCCACGATCAACAACGGCCAGACGATGTAGAACTGCTCTTCCACGGCCAAAGACCAGAAGTGCTGCACCGGGGACGCTCCGACGTCTTCCGCGAGGTAGTCGACGGAGCGGTCGGCGAGCCGCCAGTTCACGACATACAGGGCGGCTGACACGATGTCGCCGCCGAAGGCTCGCCAGTCGACCGCGGAAACCGTCCACCACGTCAGGAGCGCCGTGGTGGCGAGCACGAGGCCTGTCGCGGGAAGGAGGCGCTTGGCGCGCCGTGCGTAGAAGGTCGCCAAGGAGATCCGGCCGGTGCGTTCGAGCTCTCGGATGAGCAGACCGGTGATGAGGAAGCCCGAGATCACGAAGAAGACGTCGACGCCGACGAAGCCGCCCGGCAGCTGTCGTACGCCCGCGTGATAGATGAGCACGAGGCCGATGGCGATGGCGCGCATGCCTTCGATGTCGGGCCGGAAGACTCCCGTCGGTCGGCCCTTGACGGAGGTGGCGCTGGTGTCGCTGCTGGTCAAGTTGCTGAGATCCTCTGGGCTCGGGTCAAGCGGGCAAGGAGCGCTCGTTGCCCGGCCCGTCGTGGGCCACGACATCGTACAAGGTCGCTGCCGCCGTCTGGAGGCACGCTGGAGTGGCGACAGGCGGGATCGGCGACGAATTGGCAGGGTTGGCACTGGCGATATCTCGATCCGGACCTCACGATGGCACCAGTCACCTCGCACGCCGTGCTTCTCTGGTCAGACACCGTCAGGAGACCGTCAGATGAGACGAATCTTGGGTCAGCTGGCGCGGAAGCCTGCGCCGGGAAGCGATCCGCCCCCGCCCACGTTGGTGGGTCTCGACGGAGCGGCCACCGACGCCTGGCTCACGATCGTCGCCCCTCGTGACGAGGGCGCCGCGCACCTCCTGCTCGTGGGGCGGTCGACAGGTCTCGAGGTACGGGTGTCGCTGACGGAGGACCCCCGAGGCTGGCGAGCCCACGTCACGGACGAGGACCTCACGGTGTTCGAGGGGGAGACGATCGACCTCTACCTCGTCCTGACGGCCGGCGCAGGCTCGCGCCGCCGACGTGTCGCCGGCGGGATGGACCTGGAGCCCCTTGCGTCCGCGGGACAGCCTCGACGCTGGTACACCACGATCGAGGGCAACGTCAGCGTGCGGCGCCGGAGAGCCGCCGAGGTGATCGCCGAGTCCGGCACCTTCGACGTCGACCACTACCTGGGCCAGCTCGCCGGGTCCGCGGTCGTCGAGCTCCCGGAGGGCACGGACCCGATCGAGCACTACGTCGCCAAGGGCGCTGCCCACGGCCTCGACCCGTCGCCGATGTTCGACACCCGCTTCTACCAGCGGATGAATCCCAGCGTGCGGCGCAACCCGCTGGCCCACTTCTGCGAGTACGGCTGGCAGGACCTGCGCAACCCCTCCCCGCTCTTCGACACGTGGTGGTACTGGTCGAAGCACCTCGACCCGGGTGACGACAGCGTCAACCCCCTGGTCCACTACCTCGAGGTCGGTCGTCAGCAGGGCCTCTCGACGCGCCCCGAGCCGTCTCCGTCGCGCCGTCTGGGCATCGGCCACCGCTTCGGCGAGGGTCACGCCGTCCGGCGGGTGTGCCTGTTCGCGGGCTACGACCCGCAGGGCGTGGTCGACGACTACGTGGTCGACTACGTGCGCGAGCTGGCCCGGCACGCCGACGTGTACTACCTGGCCGACGGCGAGATGCCGGAGTCGGAGCTCGCGAAGCTCGCCGACCACACGCGGGGCGCCTGGGCGGAACGTCACGGGGAGTACGACTTCGGGTCCTACTCCCGACTGGTCGAGCGCCTGGGATGGTCGGCGATCGAGGAGTACGACGAGCTGCTCCTGGTCAACGACAGCGGGTACCTCCTGCGGCCGCTCGACGACGTCTTCGGGCAGATGGACTCGAGGGCGTGCGACTGGTGGGGCCTGCAGGCGACGAAGGGCATCTTCCGGACCCGGGACGTCCCCGTGAACCGTTTCCACGAGCCGATCCCGATGGAGTCCGTGCGAGGACCGCTGCTCGACCGGTTCGAGCAGGACTACACGTACGACTTCCTGGTGGGCTCCTACTTCCTCGCCTACCGCACGCCGGTGATCCGCGACCCGGATTTCCGCCGGTATCTCGCCGCGGTGGCGCACCAGGAGAAGAAGCACACGATCGTCCAGAAGTACGAGATCGGGCTCACCCGGTGGCTCGTCCACCACGGCCACCCGTTCGACACGTTCGTCAGCAAGCTCTATCCGCTGCACCCGGTCTACACCCCGTGGTACTTCCGGCTCCTGGACGAGGGTTTCCCGCTGCTCAAGCGGGTCTTCCTCACCGGCAACCACTACAAGGTGCCACGCCTCGCCGACTGGGCGGATCGCGTACGCCGCAAGGTGCCCGGCGCCGACGTCGCCACGATCGAGCGCAACCTCGCCCGCGTCGCCGACCCCGAGAGGCTGCGCCGCAACCTCTCGATCGGCAGCGAGGCCGGCGTCGAGGACGTCCCGGTACCGGACGAGCTCCTCTCGCCGGAAGAGTTCGCCGAGGCGGACCGGCTGAGCCCCAAGCACGCCGACTGGTGGGCGTTCCCCGTCTGCGGCTTCTCGCACGTGTTCTCCGGCAACGAGCGGGCCGTCTTCGAGGAGGTCAAGGACGACCCGTCGATCCGCAAGATCGTCCTGACGCGTGACAAGGAGGTCGTCGTCGACGGCGTCAACGTCGAGGTGGTGCCGCTGGAGAGCCCCGAGGGCCAGCACCGCGTCATGCGGGCCGGCACGATCTTCATCAAGCACAGCCGGTACCGCAACGTGGTGCACCCGGTCTCGAGCGAGCTGCACAACCTCATCCAGCTCTGGCACGGCATCCCCTTCAAGCGGATCGGGTACGCCTCGGCCGACTACCTCGGCAGGCTGGACCGGGTGGACGCGGACCAGCAGCAGTACCGGGCGGTGATCGCCTCGTCGAAGGTGGACTCGCTGGCGATGACGGCCGCGTTCTACCCGCTGACGTTCCACCAGGTGTGGAACACCGGCCTGCCGCGCAACGACTTCATCCTGCGCGACGAGGAGCGGCTCCCCGCAGATCTCCGGGACGAGCTGGCCAAGCTGCGGGACCTCGTGGGCGACCGGCGGCTCGTGCTGCTGATGCCCACGTTCCGCAACGCGGACGACGGTGGCGCCTACCGGTTCTCGCCCGACGAGCTCGCCCGCCTCGAGGAGTGGCAGAAGACGCACCGGTGCGTCCTCGGCCTGCGGGAGCACATGGCCGACGCCGGAGGCATGTACGGCTCGCAGCTGTCCGGCCTGGAGACCATCGACCTGTCGGCGGACGAGTTCCCTGACGTCGAGGTCCTGTACCGCGAGTCCTCGGCCCTGATCACCGACTACTCGAGTGCGTTCGTCGACTACATGCTCACCGGCAAGCCCATGGTGAGCTTCGCGTACGACGGCGAGGCCTACCAGCTCGAACGGGGCGGGTTCTACGACCTGGACCTCGTGTTCCCCGGGCCGATCTGCCGCACGTTCGACGAGCTCGACGACGCCCTCGACGGCATCGTCGACCGCCGGGTCGACGAGTCGTACGAGTTCCGGCGACGGCTGTTCTTCGACCACCTCGACGACCGCAGCTCCGCGCGGGTGGTCGAGCGGGTCCGGGACCTGACCGAGGCGCGCGGGGTCGGCAAGCCCCTGGGGGAGCGGGTCGCGTGAGGGCGCTGGACCGGTGGAGGAGACGCCCGGCCGCAGCAGGGACGGCCGAGGAGGCGGCGGCCGGCGAGTTGCCGGCCGAACAGCCGGCAGCGACGTCTCCGACCGCGACCGCGGGCGTGCGTGTCGCGACGCTCCGCACCGTGCACGCGACGTCGCTGGCCGTCAAGGGCACGCGCCTGGACCAGACGCGGCGGCGGGCGAAGCGTGCCCGCCTCCTGTGGGAGCCCGGCTCCGAGCTGGGGCTGCTGATCGGCGAGGAGACCAGCGAGGGCAGCGGCCAAGAGTTCGGCCTCGGGCCCGCCACGCCGCGTTCCCTCGGCCATCTCGTGCGGCTGGACTGGCGCTCGGGATCGTCGGTCGCCGTCGGCGACCTGTGGACGCGGACCTGGTTGTCCCCGGCACCCGTCGACGGTGAGCCGGGCCTGCCGCGCATGCGACCGGGCGTCACCGCAGCGGGAACCGACGAGACGCTCGAGCTCGAGCCGGCCGGCGCGGGCACGGGGCCGGCGGGCAGCGCAGCGAGCGCCGACCCGGACCTGGCGGCCGCCGCCGCCGTCTACGTGCGGACGCGGGACCTGCGGCAGGGTGCCGGCGTCCACCTGCACGACGTCCTCGCCGCACTCGCCGACCCGGACGCCACGACGGCGCGGACGGCGTTCTCGACCATGCTCCCGCTCCTCTCCCGGGGTGACCTGCTCGAGCTGGCGCAGCAGGTCGTCGCCGACGAGCGGCTCGTGACCACGCTCGCGCGACTCTTCCCCACCGACCCGTGGACCACCCGGTCGCTCCCCGACCTGCGCACCTGGCTCGAGACCCGGGGCACCGGCGACGCGCCCTGGCGCACCCAGAAGGTCGGCACGGAGCTCGACGTCCTCTGGTCCGCGGGGCCGGGCGACGTCGCCGCCTCGTCGGGCGAGGTCGTCGCGTTCTACGCCCGCAGCCAGGTCCGGCCGCGCCGGCGGGTGTGCGTCGTGGCCACGGCCCGCAACGAGGGCGTCTACCTCCTCGAGTGGTTGGCCTACCACCGGGGACTCGGCGTCGACGAGTTCTTCGTCTACAGCAACAACAACGACGACGGCTCGGACCGGCTGCTCGCGGCGCTCGCGCAGGCGGGGGTGATCCGTTGGCTGGACAGCGAGATCAGCCCGGGGACCAAGGCGCAGGCCAAGGCGTACGCCCACGCCTTCTCCGTGCTTCCGGACGTGCTGGACTTCGAGTGGGCGATGACCGTGGACATCGACGAGTTCCTGGTCCTGGACCCTGCGACGTCCGACGGGCTGGCGGACTTCCTGGACTGGCACGCGGCCCGGCAGACGGACGTCATCGCGGTCAACTGGGTGGTCGTGGGGCCCAGCGGGCTGACGCGCTGGACGGACGACCTGGTCACCCGGCGTTTCCCTGCTGCCGTGGCCCCCGTCGACGCCCACATCAAGTCGATCTCCCGACCCGGCCGGATCCTCGGGTCGCAACCGCACTTCCCGTACACGACGGAGCGCGAGCGCCTCGCGTTCCGGGAGGCGACGGGCGAGCCGCACACCTGGTTCACCTCGACGCTCGCCCCGCACCTGGTGCAGGCGCAGTCGGACCGCCCGACCACGGGGCACGCCGCCCTACACCACTACGCGCTGAAGTCCGCGGAGGAGTTCCTCTGGAAGTTCTCGCGGAACCGGGGCGGGCGGGTGGTCGCCACGGACGACGCGGGCATGGCCCTCACGCTGGAGGAACGGTTCGTCAAGAGGTTCCTCGGCCAGTTCGACCAGGACGCCGGCGACGTCCGGCCGGCGGTCCGGGCGACGGTCCCGCACCTGGAGCGGGAGATCGAGACGCTCCGCGGGCTCGACGGCGTCGCCGACGCCGAACGACACGTCACGGAGGTCTTCGTCGAGCGGTCCGCCCGCGTGATGGAGGCGTATCGCACGCGCCTGCGTGACGATCTCGGCGACAGCGGTCGCGAGCTGCTGCGCATCATCGACGAGGAAGGAAGCGCACATGACTGACGCTCTGCGCAAGCTCACCTGGGTCGTGGCGTGGCTGATCGCCCTGGGAGCCGCTACGGCCGGCCTGGCCGGCGCCACCGACGTGGCCCTCGCGTTGCTGGCCCTCGCGGTCCTCGCCACGGGCGGTGCGGCCTTCCTGTCGTTCCGGGCCCTCGCCGACGTGGTCCGTCAGGCGGCCGCGCCGTCGCGACGCCTGGCCGCGTCGGTGGCGGCTCGCGCCGAACCACAGGGCCTCGAGGCCGCGGAGGTCGAGGCGATCGTCCAGCGCCGCATCCAGCCGGTCCATGCCGGCATCGCGGGGCTCGTCCGCCAGATCGACCACCAGCCGTACGTGCACACCGAACTCCACCGCCGCTACGCGCAGCTCATCGGCGCCACCGACGAGCCGATGCCGGTGCTCGGCGCGAACTGGGCCGCGACCGCTCCGACCATCCTGTTCCTCGTGGACGAGATCCTGGGGCGCGACGCCCGGCGGACCCTCGTCGAGTGCGGCTCGGGTGCCTCGACCCTGTGGACCGCGGCGGCCCTCCGTCACCGGGGCAACGGCGGGCACGTGTGGTCGCTCGAGTCGGACGCCGCCTACGCCGAGGTCACCCGGGAGAACCTCAAACGACACGGGCTGGAGGCGTGGGCCACGGTGATCGACGCACCGCTCGTGGAGACGCCGGTCGCAGAGCTCGGCACCGTGCAGCCCTGGTACGACCTGTCCGGGTGGCCGGACGACGTCGTCGGGGCCGACCTGCTGTTCGTCGACGGCCCTCCCGGCGTGACCGCGAAGATGGCCCGGTTCCCCGCGGTGCCGCAGCTGATGCCGTCCCTGCGCGACGGCGCGCTCGTGGTCCTGGACGACACGAACCGCCCGCACGAGCGGGCGGTGGTGCGGCACTGGCGCGACCTCCACGTCGACGGCCGCCGGCTCCGCGTCGTCAAGACGGTGGGGCGCAGCACGGTCCTCGAGGTCGGGAGCCGTCAGGACGACGGCGGCAGCCCGGCGCCGTGACACGGGGCACCGGCCGACCGGTGCGAGGATGGTCGCTCGACGGCCGATCGACGGCAGAACGCGGAAGAGGGGTGCTCATGGCGGGCTCGACGCGCGGTGCGGGGCTGCGCCGTACCGTCCGGTCGACCGGCGGGCGGCTCATCCGCCGCCTGGGGATGCTTCCCGGTGGAGTGCCCGACGGGCTGGGGGAGGACGAGTTCCTCCAGGGCACCACGCTGTCCGCGCGCGCCGTGGTCTTCTTCGGGGACCCGCCGGAGAGCATGTACCAGATCCGGCAGTGGTACACCGCCCTGGAGGCGCTCGACCACCGTGTGCCCCTGGTGGTGATCGCCGGCGACTCGCGGACCGCGCGGCTGCTCCGCGCCGAGTCGTCGCTGCGCGTCGTCACGGTGGCGCAGCACGCCACCCTGGACGAGATCCTCACCGGCAGCGACGTGCGGCTCGCGCTCTACGTCAACCACAGCCCGCAGAACTTCACGATGCTGAGCTTCGGCGGCCTGGTGCACGTCTCGTTGCTGCACGGGGACTCCGACAAGACCGTCTCCGTGTCGAACCAGCACAAGGCGTACGACCTGGTGTTCGTGGCCGGCCAGGCCGCCGTCGACCGCTTCGCCCGCAACCTGCCGTACTTCGACGCGCCGGCGCGGTGCGTGCCCGTGGGCCGCCCGCAGCTCGACGTGCTCGGCCCCGACCCGGTCTCGCGCGCGTCGTCCGACCGCTCGACCGTCCTCTACGCGCCCACCTGGGAGGGTGCCAACCCGTCGGTCGCCTACGGCTCGGTGGACGTGCTGGGCCCCGACCTGGCCCGCGCGGTGGTCGCGGAGCCGGGCATGCGGCTGCTCTACCGCCCGCACCCGCTGACCGGCGTGCGGTCGCCCGCGTACGCCGCGGCCGACGCCGAGGTCCGGGAGGTGGTCGAGGCGGCGGCCGTGGCGGACCCCGGCGCCGGGCACGAGGTGCGCACCACGGGCGAGATGGCCGCGACGTTCGCCGAGGCCGACGTGCTCGTCTGCGACATCTCGGCGGCGGCCACGGAGTGGCTGCCGACGCTCCGTCCGCTGGTCGTCACCGACGTCGCCGCCCCGTGGGCGACCGTGGCGACGACGCCGCTGCTCCGGGTGGCTCCCCGGCTCCGGGTGGACGGGGTCGAGGACGTCGCGGTGCTGCTGCGCACCCAGACGACGCAGGACCCGGCGCGCGAGGAACGGCGTCGGCTCGTCGAGTACTACCTCGGGGACGTGACGCCCGGTGCGTCCCTCGAACGGTTCGTCGCGGCATGCGAGGCCGCCATCGAGCGTCACGAGGCGGAGCTGCGGCGCCTGGCGGACGTCCGCACGGACGACGGCGGGGAGCCCGTGACGGACGGGGACTCACCCGACGCTCGACGTCGATAGGATCCCGACCATGTCTGCACAGGGCGGTACCAAGGCCGTCGTCGCCGCACTCCTCGCGAACCTCGGCATCGCGGTCACCAAGTTCGGCGCCTGGGCGCTGACCGGCGCCTCGTCGATGCTGGCCGAGGGGGTCCACTCCCTGGCCGACTCGGGCAACCAGGCGTTGCTGCTGCTCGGCGGCCGGGCAGCCAAGCGTGCCGCGGACGAGGAGCACCCGTTCGGCTACGGACGCGAGCGTTACGTCTACGCGTTCGTCGTGTCGATCGTGCTGTTCGCCGTCGGTGGCCTGTTCGCCCTCTACGAGGCGTTCCACAAGTGGCAGCACCCGGAGCCCATCGAGGGCCGCTGGTGGTGGGTGCCGCTCGCGGTGCTGGTGGCGGCGATCGTCATGGAGTCGTTCTCGTTCCGCACGGCGATCCACGAGTCGAACGCGGTCCGTGGCCGCGCCTCGTGGGTGGAGTTCGTGCGCCGGGCCAAGCAGCCCGAGCTGCCCGTGGTGCTCCTGGAGGACCTGGGGGCCCTCGTCGGGCTGGTCCTAGCGCTGTTCGGCGTGAGCCTGACGCTCCTGACCGGCGACGGCCGGTGGGACGCCGCGGGCACCGCGTGCATCGGCGTGCTCCTGGTGCTCATCGCGATCATCCTGGCGATCGAGACCAAGTCGCTGCTGCTGGGTGAGTCCGCCTCGCGGTCGCACGTCGCCGCGATCCGGTCGGCCCTGGTCGGCGAGGGGGTCCGGTCGGTCATCCACCTCAAGACGCTGCACCTCGGTCCGGACGAACTGCTGGTCGCGGCCAAGATCGAGGTCGACGGTGCCTCGACCGCCGCGGACGTCGCGCGCGCGATCGACGACGCCGAGTCCCGGGTGCGGGGCGCCGTCGACATCGCCCGGGTCGTCTACCTCGAACCCGACCTGCGTCGTGCCCCGGCGGCCACCGCGGGCGCCGAGGGCTGAGCCGCGCCGGGCGGGAACCCGACCGACCTGCCGCGATCCACCGAGCGAAGGGCCGCAGTCTCCTGGCCCGCCGGGCGTGGTGGACCTGCGGGGCGCTGACGCTGTGCCTGGTCCTGCTCGTCGTGATATCAGGCGCCGTCGGATCCGCAGTCCTCCCCGCTGCTGCGTGGCACGGTGCGCTCCAACATCGTGCTCGGCGACCCGGACGCCTCCGACGGTGCGGTGGACGCCGCCGCCCGTGCGGCCGGGTTGCTGGACCGCGCGGCCGGGCTGCCCGCCGGGCTGGACACCCCGGTGGGGGAGCACGGCAGCGGGCTCTCGGGCGGGCAGCGCGCCCGGGTCGCGATCGCCCGGGCGCTCCTGCGCGACCCGCGTGTGCTCGTCCTCGACGAGCCGACGGCGTCCCTCGATCCCGGCGCCGACGCCGCGCTGCCGGAGCTGCTCGGCCAGGCGGCGGGGATTCCTTCTGGCAGCCACTGCGGATATTGTGGATTCCATGTCTGCAGCGACACGACGACGAATCCACCTGACGGAGACGGCGCGCCTGGCGGCGATCATCGACCGGAACGCCGTGGCGGGGGAACCGCGCGCGGCCACAGTGGCGCGACTCGTCGAGAAGGCGGATCTGCTGTCCGCGCGGGACGAGGACTTCCTGGTGTTCCACCCGGACCGCCCGACGATCACCACGGACGACGTCACCGAGCTGCTGGACGAGGACGACTCGGACGCCGTCGCGGAGACGCGGCGTGACTGATCGCGTCTGCCTGCCGGATGTCGACGTCCTGTTCGCGGCGCACGTTGCCGCGCACCAGCACCACACGACGGCCCTGAGCTGGTTGCGGGGCGTCTCGTCGTTCGCCACGTGTCCGACGACCGAACAGGGGTTGGTGCGGCTGTTGTCGAACTCTGCAGCCAATCCCGGTGCGTCCACCGCCGATGCGCTCGCCGCACTGCGTCGTGTCCGTGCACGGCGACAGCACGAGTTCTGGCGCGACGACACGAGCCTCGCAGACCCGGTCGTCGACCTGTCGCGCATGACGGGGCACCGGCAGGTGACGGACTTTCATCTGCTGAATCTCGCGGCGGACCGCCGTGGGGTGCTCGTCACGCTCGACGCGAAGGTCGAGCGTGCGCTGATGCCCGCGGACCGGCGCCACGTCCTGACGCTCGCCGGCTGACCGACTGCCTGGCCGTCGGCCCGTGGGGTCACCGCCCCGCCGCGTACCCCTGGGCGCCGCGGGAGTTCGCAGCCGCCCCGAGGACGCCGGTCGCCGGGTCCCGGGTCACGGCCGAGAGCCGTCCGAGCGACCACGGGCCGGCCCCGGTGAGCACGTGGCCGCGCGCCGCCAGCCCGTCGAGCACGTCCGCACCGATCCGTGACTCGACCACGGCCCCGCCGGGCACCCAGGTGCGCGGCCAGAACGAGTCGGTTATCGACGTGGTGTGGAGGGCAGGCGCGTCGATCGCCTGCTGCGGGGTGTAGCCGCCCACCAGCACGCGCAGGAGGAACGGCAGCTGCCACTGGTCCTGCTGGTCGCCGCCGGGTGTACCGCACGCCATGACGGCCACGCCGTCCGCGTCCAGCACGAGCGTGGGCGACAGCGTGGTCCGCGGCCGGCGCCCCGGCTCGAGCCGCGACGGGGAGTCCTCGTCCAGCCACGTCATCTGCAGCCGCGTGCCGAGGCAGAACCCGAGCCCGGGCACGGTCGGCGAGGACTGCAGCCAGCCGCCCGACGGTGTCGCGCTGATCATGTTGCCCCACCGGTCCACGACGTCCAGGTGGCAGGTGTCGCCCCTCGTGGTGCCGTTCGTCTGCACGGTCGGCTCGCCCGCACCCGCCGCACCAGCCGCGCCCGACGGCGTCCCACCGGCCGGGCGCAGCGGCGGCGGGGGAGCGGCACGTCCGGGGACGACGCCGGGACGCACCTCGTGCGAGGCCGTCTCGCCGATCAGGGCTCGCCGCTCCGCCGCGTACGTGGCGGAGAGCAGGTGCTCGAGCGGGACGTCGGTGTCGCCGTACCAGGTGTCGCGGTCGGCGAGCGCCAGCTTGAGGGCCTCGAGGATCGTGTGCGCGCCGCGCTCGGTCGACGGGTCGAGGCGTGCGCTGTCGGACCCCTCGAAGCCGTCGAGAATCTGCAACGCCTGGAGCAGCACCGGGCCCTGGCCCCAGGCGCCCGTCTTGACGATCGTGCGCCCGCGGAACTCCGCCGTCGTCGGCTGCTCGTAGCCGGCCTCGAAGCGGGCGACGTCGTCGGCGGTGAGGACGCCCGCGTGGTCACGGCCGTCGGAGTGCCGGTGCGGCGTCGCGACGAACGACTCGGCGGCGGTACCGACGATCTCGCGCCAGGCGGTCCGGGCGGCGTCGACTCCCGCTCTCCGGGAGGGCGCGTCGTCGGCGGCCTCGGCCAGGCGCTCGAGGACCGACGCGTGCTCGGGGTTCGTCACGAGCTCCCCGGCGCGGGGAGGGCGGCCGCCCGGCATCCAGCGCTCGGCCGACGTGGGCCAGTGCGCGGTGAACAGCCCGGCCACGCGCTCCACGGTGGCGGCGACGGCGCCGAGCACGGGGTGGCCGTCCCGCGCGTACCCGACGGCGTGGGCCAGGACGTCGCGCACCGTCCACGTGCCGTGGTCCCGCAGGAGGAGGAACCAGGCGTCGACGGCACCGGGGACGGCGGCGGCCAGCGCGCCGGCCCCCGGGATCAGGTCCAGGCCCTCGGTGTCCCGGTAGTGCGCGATGGTGGCCGCGGCCGGCGCGGGGCCCTGACCCGCCAGCACGCGCGGGACGCCGTCGGTTGCCGCGAACACGCCCGTCATGTCCCCGCCGGGCCCGTTGAGGTGCGGCTCGACGACGTGCAGCACGAACGCGGCGGCCGTGGCGGCGTCGAACGCGTTGCCGCCTCGCTCCAGGACCGACTGGGCCGTGGCCGTGGCGAGCCAGTGCGTGGTGGCCGCCATGCCGAACGTGCCCTGCAGGTCGGGGCGGGTCTGGTGCGGGTCCGGTGGGGTGAACGTCATGGTCGTCCTCCGGGGGTCTCGGCCGGCGAGGCGCGGCCGCGGGTGTGGCCGAGCACGGTGACCGCCAGGGTGATCGCAGCCGCGAGGGCGACGCCCCACGCGACGTGGACCTGCAGCAGCAGCGCGCCCGCGCACGCTCCGGCGCCGATCAGGGCGATCGCGGCGACGCGTCGCCGGACGTGCTTGCCGTGGCCTCCGACGAGGCGCGAGTCCATCGCCAGACCCGTGATGGCGCTCGTCACCACGACGGTGGTGATCTCCTTGACCGCCAGGTGGCGGGCCGTGGCGGCCTGCAGGCCCATCGCCGCGGCGAGGGAACCGGTCACCGCCAGCTGGACGCCGTACGGCATGTCGGCGTCGAACACCGCCAGCGTGATGGTGATCGCGACCAGCAGCACGCCGACGACGCCGAACAGGACCGTGGTCCGTCCGGTCCAGCCGACGTCCTGGGACCGCACCACCAGCCCGCCGAGAGCGGCGCCGGCCAGGAAGGTCGCGAAGGCGAGCAGCGGGCCGACGACGGGAAGGTCGTCCGCCCCGGCGAGCGCCATGCCCAGGATGACGACGTTGCCCGTCATGTTGCCGGTGAAGACCCGGTCGAGGCCCAGGTAGCCGACGGCGTCGGCGATACCGGTGGAGAAGGTGAGGGCCAGCATGAGCCCCAGATGGAGGCGGTCGCGATGCACGGGGTCACTCTAGGCCGTGGCGGGGCGTGAGGATCTTCACGGGCCATCTGCACGCCAAGTCCCGGCCGAAGAGGCACTTTTGGTCACAGCGTGATAAAGATCATCGCCATATTGCCGGTGCCGCGCCGGAGCTGTACAGAGTGTGATCTACGCTCGAGCAAAGAACGTGAATGCCGACTCATGGCCCGCAGGCCGTCGAGTGCGGGTCCAGGACCCGCTCGGGCACGTCCACGGGCGGTTCGACGGCACGTCAATGTCCCCGACCCGGGAGAACCGTGCCAGCCATCGAGGCAAACGGCCTGACAAAGATTTTCGGACGCCGGCCACAGCGCGGCGTCAAGCTGCTCAAGGACGGCGCAGACCGCGCCCGACTGCGGCGAGAAGGCCTCACGCCGGCCGTCATCGACGCGACCTTCGAGGTCGCGCCCGGCGAGATCTTCGTCGTCATGGGCCTGTCCGGCTCCGGCAAGTCGACGCTGATCCGCATGGTCAACGGCCTGCTGGAACCGACCGACGGCGTCATGCGCATCGACGGCCAGGACGTGACGCACCTGTCCGCCGCCGGCCTGCGCGAGGTGCGCCGGACCAAGGTCAGCATGGTGTTCCAGCACTTCGCCCTGCTGCCGCACCGCACCGTCGGGGAGAACGCCGCCTACCCGCTGAAGCTGCGGGGGGTGAACAAGGCCGAGCGCGAGGCCCGCGCCGAAGAGGCGCTGGCCCTGGTCGGCCTCAAGGGTTGGGGCGGCTCGCTGCCCTCCGAGCTCTCCGGCGGCATGCGCCAGCGCGTGGGCCTCGCCCGGGCGCTCGCCGCGGGCACCGACATCATGCTGATGGACGAGGCGTTCAGCGCCCTCGACCCGCTGATCCGCAAGGAGATGCAGGACCAGCTGCTCGAGCTCCAGGCGGAGCTGGGCAAGACGATCCTCTTCATCACCCACGACCTCAACGAGGCGATGCGCCTCGGTGACCGCATCGCGATGATGCGTGACGGCCGTGTGGTGCAGGTCGGCACCAGCGAGCAGATCCTCAACGAGCCCGCCAACGACTACGTGGCGCAGTTCGTCGCGGACGTCGACCGGTCGCGCGTGCTCTCCGCGGGCGACGTCATGGAACGCCCCGTCGCCGTCATCGGACCGGAGTCGGGCCCGAAGGCCGCGCACAAGCTGATGCGCGAGCACCAGGTCTCCTCGCTGCTGGTCACCGGCCGGAACCGGAAGGTCTCCGGTGTCGTGTTCGAGAACGACGTCGCCGACGCCGTGCGGCAGGGGAGCGACCGGCTCCCGCTGAGCGACGAACCGGTGGCGAAGGTGTCCCCGGACACCCCGCTGGCCGAGCTGTTCCACGACGCGGCAGTGAGCAGGGCCCCGCTGGCCGTCGTGGCCGAGGACGGCCGGCTGCAGGGCGTCATCCCGCGGGTGACGCTGCTCAGCGCGCTCTCCGTCCCCGCGACGGACAGCGCTGACACGGCCGCGGACGGCGAGGACCCCGCCGACGGTGAGCCCGTTCTCGATGCGGCAGGAGCGAAGTGATGGCACCGATGTCCACCTCTGACGGCACCACCATCCCGAAGGTGCCGATCGGCGAGGCCGTCGACAGCGGCATCGACTGGGTCAACGACAACCTCGAGTGGTTGCTGGACGGCATCACCGCGGTGATGTCCTTCCTCATCGACGGCATCACCGAGCTGTTGCTGCTCCCGGCGCCGCTCGTCATGGTGGGGATCTTCACCCTGCTCGCGCTGCTCGTGCGGTCCTGGGGACTCGCCGTCTTCACCGCCGTCGGCATGCTGCTCATCATCAGCATGGAGATGTGGGAACCGGCGATGGAGACGCTCAGCCTGGTGCTGGTCGCGACCGTCATCGCGGTCGTCATCGCGGTTCCGGTCGGCATCCTCGCCGCCCGCAACGACGCCGTCAGCGCCTTCGTCCGGCCGGTGCTCGACTTCATGCAGACCATGCCGGCCTTCGTCTACCTGGTCCCCGTGGTCGTGTTCTTCGGGATCGGCGTCGTCCCCGGCGTGTGCGCCACCATCGTCTTCGCGCTGCCGCCCGGGGTCCGGCTCACCGAGCTGGGCATCCGGCAGGTCGACTCCGAGACCGTCGAGGCCGGGGAGGCGTTCGGCGGCACCCCGCGGCAGATCCTGGGCGGCATCCAGCTCCCGCTGGGCCTGCCGACCATCATGGCCGGCGTCAACCAGGTCATCATGCTGGCCCTGTCGATGGCGGTCGTCGCCGGCATCGTCGGCGCCGGGGGGCTGGGCGGCGAGGTCGTGTCGTCCATCTCCACGCTCGACGTGCCGCTCGGCGTCGAGGGCGGCCTGTCCGTGGTGATCCTCGCGATCTTCCTCGACCGGCTCACCGGCGCGATCGGCCAGCCGACCGGCCGCTCGCTGGTCGCCATCCTCAGCAGCCGGAAGGGCGACGGCGCGCGCGCCGCGACGACGGCCGGCGCGGTCTGACGGCCCCGCCGCACACAGTCCCGCCAGGCAGGAACCGACCTGCCCGGAACCCATGTCCCGGGATCTGTCCCCTCGGGGGCACGTCCCTCGACACGAAAGGAACTCATCACATGAGCACCCATCGCAAGCACCTGCGTCGGCGCCAGGGCGTCGCCCTCGTCTCCGCCGCGGCCCTCGGCCTGACCCTGACCGCGTGCGCCTCGGACGACGCCGGCTCCGACGGCGCCACCGAGGAGTCGGCCGCCGAGGACATGACCATCACCCTGGGCTACATCCCGTCGTGGACCGACGGGCTGAGCACCGCCTACCTGCTGGACAACGTGCTGTCGGAGGCCGGCTTCACGGTCGAGCACGAGGAAGTCCAGGAGGCCGGTCTGCTCTACACGGCGCTGGCCGAGGGCGACGTCGACATGTACCCGTCGGCCTGGCCCGAGGTGACCCACGCCCAGTACATGGAGGAGTACGGCGACTCCATCGAGGACATCGGCACCTACTACGACAACGCCAAGCTGACGATGGCGGTGCCGGAGTACACCGACATCGACTCGATCGCGGAGCTGGCCGACAACCCGGACCTGTTCGACGGCACCATCACGGGCATCGAGCCGGGTGCCGGGCTGACGGCGGCCGTCCAGGACAACGTCATCCCGACGTACGGCCTGGACGAGGCGGGCTACGAGCTGCAGACGTCCTCCACCACGGCGATGCTCACCGAGCTGGAGCAGGCCACCGAGAACGAGGAGGACATCCTCGTCACGCTGTGGCAGCCGTTCTGGGCGAACGCGTCCTACCCGGTCAAGACGCTCGAGGACCCGGAGGGTGCGCTCGGCGAGGCCGAGGGCCTGCACTTCCTCGGTACCGACGGCTTCGCGGAGGAGCGCCCCGAGGTCGCCGAGTGGATCGGTCAGATCACGCTCGACGACGCGCAGTACGGCTCCCTGGAGGACACCGTCGTCAACGAGTTCCCGGACGACCCGGCCGCCGGTGTCGAGGCGTGGCTCGAGGAGAACCCCGACGTGATCCCCCCGTTCGAGGGCTGATCGTCACCGCCTGACGCATCGCTGCACGGCGGCACAGCCTCCCGCAGCACGGAGCGCCCCCACCGGACCTCGTCCGGCGGGGGCGCTCCGTCGTTCGCGGGCTCGTCACGGCGAACGAGGTCAGGCGGCCACCCGGGACTGCTGCACCTGGGCGATCGCCTCGCGCGCGTGGTGGGTGCCGCCGTCGTGCACGGCCGGCGCGAGGGTGCGACGGGAGGGGCCCGGGGTCAGTGCGCGGGTGACCGCCCGGCGCAGCGGTGTCGAGCAGGGCCTCTCCACGGCGTAGTAGATGGCCGCGGCGAGCAGCAGCGACACCGCGGTCGCCGCCACGAGTGCGGTCCGTGCGCCGACGCCGCGCTCGGCCAGCGCCTCGGTGACCGCCCACCCGAACTGCGTGTGCACCAGGTACAGGGGATAGGTGAGCGCGCCCGCCAGGAGGCACAGCCCGGCGAGGTACCGGTTGCGGACCGTGGCCCACGGCTGGACGGCGAGCCAGACGACGCCGACGACGGCGAAGAGCACCAGGACGGCGACACCGGCGTGCACGGGCACTCCCTGCAGGCTGCTCGCCTGGTCCGCGGACGTCATGACGCGGTCCACGGAGAGGCCGAGGAGGAGTGCGAGGGCAGCGAGGTCGACGACCACCGCGCGGCGGGTGCCGGCGTCGGGCACGACCTGGTCGCGGTGTGCCGCGACGTCCTGCCAGAGCAGGAACAAGACCATGCCGATGCCGAAGTAGACGGAGTGGCGCACGACGAGGTGTTCCGCGACCTCCGGGTAGCCGAAGCCCCGGACCAGCATCCCGGCCGCGGGCCACGCGAGCGCGAGGGTGAGCGCGCGTGCCCGGGTGAGGGGGCCGAGGAGCATCAGCAGCCCGACCAGCACGTAGAACTTGAGCTCCACGAGGAGCGTCCAGTAGACGACCTGGGAGAGCTCGGCCCCGAAGAGGTCGGGGGCCATCGTGAGGTTGAGCAGGGTGTCGCCCAGGCTGAGCTCCCGGCCGCCCGACCAGAACGCCTGCAGGACGGCGGTCGCCAGCACGCAGGCCCACAGGGCCGGGTAGAGGCGCCCCACGCGCGAACCGGTGAACTGCGCCAGGGTGCGACCCTGGCCGGACCACAGGATCGCGAGGCCGCTGATGACGAAGAACGCCTCGACCGCCAGCCAGCCGTAGCGGGAGACCTGGTTCAGGCCCTCGAAGAGCGTGGAGACGTCGGTGCCCCAGTACTGGCTCGCCGTCGGGGTGGCCGTGAAGTGGTAGACGACGACGGCGAACGCCGCACCGAACCGGAGCACGTCCAGCAGGTGCTTGCGCTGCGCCGTCTGTGTCGTCTGGGGCGTCGAGGTCATCTGATCGACCTTAGATCACGAATCGATAACATTCGAGCCCGAGGCAAGCGTGCTCCGGTGGGCGGGTGAAAAACGTTGTCCGGGGCGCCGTCGGCGGTTGCCGTGGCATAGCATCGGCCCACGCCTGATCCGGCGCCGTGACCTGCAGGGACACCGCGACGGTGACGTGACGCCGGAGTCGCGGTGGGCGCTCTCACCCGGTCGGCAGACGATGGCCTGCCCCTCACGCTCGGAGCAGCAGTGAAGCCCTTCTCCACCATCCACGCGCGCCTGCGCCCCGTCGCCCTCCTCGCGGCGCTCTCGCTCGGCGTCGCGCCGATCGTCGCCGCGCCCGCCGTCGCCACCCCGGCAGCCGTCGCGGCCGTCGCGACCGCCGCGACCCCGGCCGTCGCTGCCACCACGCTGGTCACCGCCCCCGTGGCCACGCTGCGCAGCTCGAAGCCGACCATCTCGGGGAAGGCTCGCGTCGGCAACCGCCTCACCGCCAAGCCGGGCCGCTGGGCCTCGGGTACCACGTTCAGCTACACCTGGAAGGTCGCCGGCACGAAGGTCGCCACCGGCAAGACCTTCACACCGAAGAAGAAGCACCTCGGCAAGAAGGTCACCGTCGCTGTCAAGGGAAAGAAGTCGGGCTCCACGGTGACGCGCCGGAGCGCGGCGAAGACCGTCGCGAAGGGCGTCTTCACCGCGCCCAAGCCGACGATCAGCGGCACCGCCAAGGTCGGTGCCACGCTGACCTCCAAGCCTGGCACCTGGACGCCGAAGCCCACCAGCGTGCGCTACCAGTGGATGGCCAACGGCACGGCGATCAAGGGCGCCACGGGCACGAGGTACACGTTGAAGAGCGCTCAGCACGGCAAGCGGATCACCGTGAAGGTCACCGGTACGCGCAGCGCCCACCAGAGCCGGAGCCGGACGAGCGCCGCGACCCCGGCCGTCGTCCGCAAGCCGCGCATCACGGCGCAGCCGGAGTCCGCGCTCGTCGACGCGGGGCAGACCGTCCGCCTGAGCGTGTCGGCCACCGGCGGCGGGCTGCGCTACCAGTGGCAGCGCCAGGCGCCGGGGACCACGACGTGGACCAGCCTTGCCGGCAAGACGTCCAGGACCCTGAGCTTCACGGCCAGGGCGAAGGACACGTTGGGCGAGTACCGGGTCGTCGTCAAGAACGCTGCGGGCACGGTCAGCAGCCGATCCGTGATCCTCTTCGTCGACTCCACTCCGTCGCAGCCCTACCCGGCGGACACCGTCTACGTGGGCAACTACTGGATGCAGGTCGTCAGCGAGACGGAGGTCCTCGATCTCGACGGAGGCCAGTCGGAGGTCTATGCCCTCCTGTGGGCGTGCCCCGTGGGCGACGACGTCTCGGCCAGCCCGTACTGGGACCTCTACTCGGAGTACCGCGCCGGTGGCACCTGGTACGACGGGGAGGAGTTCGACCTGGGTACTGACGCCGACGGCTGCGGCAACCTGCTCATCGACGCGATCGTCCCGACGTCCGGGGCGCGGGGCGGCATCTGGGCCGTCACGGACCACAGTGCCTCCGGGTCGTACGCCCCGATGACGCAGTACGTCGACGGGCTGAAGTAGCCCCTCCCACCACCCGCCCGTCGGCCACCAGGCCCGTCGAGAAGGAAGACCACCCATGCGCAAGATCCTCGCGTCGATCGCGGTCGGCGCGCTGCTGGCCAGCGGCTCCGCGGTCGCCACCAGTGCCGCCGCGGCGGCCCCCACCCCGGCGACGTCGGTCCAGTCCGTCATCCGCACGGCGACGGCACCGGCGAAGGTCGTGATCAAGAAGATCCCGACGAAGACCGCCCCGTACGGGGGCAAGGCCACGATCAAGCCGCGGGTCACGAAGTCCGGCACGGTCACGATCCGGTCCAAGACCCTCACCGTCAAGAAGTCGGGCACGACGATCGCGAAGAACAAGAAGAAGGTCTCGCTGAAGCCGGGTACCTACCGGGTGACCACCAAGGTCACGTTCCAGCGCTACACCGTGAAGTCGACCGCCCGCGGCACGATCAAGGTGTACGGGCCGAAGAAGACCAAGAAGCTGTCCCAGCAGCTCGTGGTGCGGCAGGGCAAGCGGCCCTCGCGCACGTCTCCGGTGAGCAAGTGGGACTGCCCGAGCTGGGCGCCCATCAAGGGCAACCAGTCCGGCATCTACCACGTGCCGGGTGGTCGGTATTACGAGATCACCAGCCCCGAGGAGTGCTTCACCACCGAGTCCGCCGCGCGCAACGCCGGCTACCGGGCCTCCCGGAACGGCTGACCCACCACGGCCCGCTGAGGCGGCCCGGCCGCGCGCCCACGCACCTACTACCCTGGTGCGTGGGCGCCCTGCGTGGTGCGCCCACTGCGCCGACGGGAGCCCCCAGCGCGCGACAGCATCGACGACGTCCCCAGGAGGCACCCATGACCGACACCGCCACGGCCACCGCCGCGCAGCCGACCCCCGGCTTCGACGAGGCCCCCGGCCGCTACAAGGTCCGTTCGCTCGCCCTCGCCGAGGCGGGCCGGCACCAGATCCGGCTCGCCGAGCACGAGATGCCCGGCCTGATGGCCCTGCGCGAGGAGTACGGCGACGCCCAGCCGCTGGCCGGTGCGCGCATCGCTGGCTCCCTGCACATGACCGTCCAGACCGCCGTCCTCATCGAGACCCTCACCGCGCTGGGCGCGGAGGTCCGCTGGGCGAGCTGCAACATCTTCAGCACGCAGGACGAGGCCGCTGCCGCCGTCGTCGTCGGCCCCGGTGGGACGCCGCAGGACCCCCAGGGCGTCCCGGTGTTCGCCTGGAAGGGCGAGTCGCTCGAGGAGTACTGGGCGTGCACCGAGCAGATCCTGGTGTGGCCGGCCGGCGAGGGCCCGAACCTCATCCTGGACGACGGCGGCGACGCCACGATGCTGGTCCACCTCGGCCTGCAGTACGAGCGGGCGGGCGTCGTGCCGCCGAACACGCTGCCGGGCGAGCCCGACCACACCCAGGAGATGAACGTGGTGCGGGACCTGCTGCGCGCCGCGCTTGAGGCGGACCCGCTGCGCTGGACGGGCATCGCCCAGCAGATCGGCGGGGTCACCGAGGAGACCACCACAGGGGTGCACCGCCTGTACCACCTCGCGGAGTCGGGCGAGCTGCTCTTCCCCGCGATCAACGTCAACGACTCGGTCACCAAGTCGAAGTTCGACAACAAGTACGGGATCCGCCACTCGCTGCCGGACGGCATCAACCGGGCCACCGACATCCTCATCGGCGGCAAGGTCGCGTTCGTGGCGGGCTACGGCGACGTCGGCAAGGGCGCCGCGGAGGCGTTCCGCGGCCAGGGAGCGCGCGTCATCGTCTCCGAGGTCGACCCGATCTGCGCGCTGCAGGCCGCGATGGACGGTTTCCAGGTCGCGCGGATCGAGGACGTCCTCGACCAGGCCGACTTCTTCATCACCACCACCGGCAACTTCGGCGTGATCACCGCCGAGCACATGCTCGCCATGAAGAACAAGGCCGTGGTGGGCAACATCGGCCACTTCGACAACGAGATCGACATGGCCGGGCTGGCCGACGTCCCCGGTGTCGTCAAGACCGAGATCAAGCCGCAGGTGCACGAGTGGACGATGCCGGCCGGCAGCGGTCCGGCCGCCGCGGACGGTGCCGCGCGTGGCGAGCGGTCGATCATCGTGCTCTCCGAGGGGCGCCTGCTCAACCTCGGCAACGCGACGGGCCACCCGTCGTTCGTCATGTCCAACTCGTTCGCCAACCAGGTGATCGGCCAGCTCGAGCTGTTCGCCGACATGGCCCGCCCGGCCGACGAGCAGCAGTACGAGCGGCAGGTCTACCGCCTGCCCAAGATCCTGGACGAGAAGGTCGCGAGGCTGCACCTCGACGCGCTCGGCGTCCGCCTGACCGAGCTCAGCAAGGCCCAGGCCGACTACCTCGGGGTCGCCGTCGAGGGTCCGTTCAAGCCGGAGCACTACCGCTACTGACCGTCCCCGGCCGCGACGCCGAGTGTCGAGGTTCTCGCCGCATTGACGTCCCATAGCGGTCTGAACCTTGGCACTCGGCACCGGTCACGCCGGCGGGTACGGGGGACAACCCCCGTGCCCGACGGCGGCCCGCACCCTGGGCGGGCGACCCGGCACCCGCCAGGATGGTCACCATGACCGCCCTCACGCCTGCGCCCGGATTCCTCGAGGCGCCCTTCGCGCGACGTACCTGGCGGGCCTACGGCTTCCTGTGGGTCGCGCTGCTGCTCGCTCCGTTCGCGTTCGCCTATGCGGTCCTCACCACCGTGCTCACGGTCGGTCTCACGGTGACCGTGGTCGGGCTGTTCGTCGCGGGCGCGCTCGTGCTCGGCGGGCGCGGCTGGGGCGGTGCGTACCGGCGGTTGTCACGGCGCCTGCTGGGTGTCGAGATCGCCGAGCCGGTGCCTCGGCGGACCCGGCGCGGGTTCTGGCGCCGGCTGGGCGGGACGATCGGCGACGGTGCCGGCTGGCGGGCGATCCTGTACATGGCGGCGACGTTCCCCCTGGCGATCGTGTCGTTCGTGGTCTCCACCGTGTTCCTGGCGGTCGCCCTGGGAGCGATGACCCACTGGGTGTGGTCGCGGTTCCTCCCGCTGCAGGAGGCCCCCGACGGGACGACGCACCGCGGCTTCTCGATCATCGCGGGGGACTGGTACTGGTTCGCCGACAGCCCGGCCCGCCACACGCTCCTCGTGGCCGTGGGCCTGGTGCTCCTCTTTCTCTGGCCGCTGGCCCAGGCGCCGTTCGTCGCGCTCTTCCGCCTGCTGGCGGGCGCTCTGCTCGGGCCCACTCGCGCGAGCGTGCGCGTCGCCGAGCTGGAGCGGACCCGGGCGGGCGTGGTCGAGGACGCCGACGACCGTCTGCGTCGCATCGAACGGGACCTGCACGACGGCACGCAGGCCCGGCTCGTCGCGGTGGCGATGCAGCTCGGTGAGGCGCGCGACCTGCTCGCGGCGGGCAGCGACGCCGACGACGTCGCGCTGGCCGGCGACCTGGTCGGCACCGCCCACGACTCCACCAAGGAGGCGCTGACCGAGCTGCGCGAGATCGCCCGCGGCATCCACCCGCCCGCCCTGGACAGCGGCCTGGCGGTCGCCCTGGAGACGCTCGGTGCCCGAGCGCCCGTGCCGGTGACCGTGGACGTCGACCCGGTCGTGGAGGCAGGCGGCCGGCTCGCCCCGGCGGTGGAGTCCATCGCGTACTACACGGTCGCGGAGCTGCTCACCAACGTCGTCAAGCACGCCGACGCCTCGGGCGCCTACGTACTGGTCCAGCGGACGGCCGACGGCCTGCGTGTGCGGGTGCGCGACGACGGCCGGGGTGGCGCCGCCGTCGTCGCCCCGGACGGCAGCGGGCACCGCACCGGGCTGGCGGGCCTGGTCGACCGCGTGCGCGCCGTGGACGGCACGCTCGACCTGTCGAGCCCGGCCGGCGGACCTACGGTGGTCACCGTGCTGCTACCCACCCAGACCCGTCCGGCGACGCCGGTCGCCCGGCCGCGCCCATGAGCCCCGCACCGGGCTCCCGCCGCGGGGCGGCCACGGGCAGGCACCTGCGCGTGGCGGTCGCCGAGGACTCCGCCGTCCTGCGGGACGGCCTCGCCGCTCTGGTCGAGCGCCGCGGCCACACCGTCGTCGCCGCGGTGGCCGACGGCGTCGCTCTCGAGCGGGAGATCGCGCTGCGGCACGCCGCGGGCGAGCTGCCCGACGTCGTCGTGGTGGACATCCGCATGCCACCCACCTTCACGGACGAGGGCCTGCGGACCGCGCTGGCCCTCCGCGAGGACCACCCGGACCTCGGCGTGCTGCTCTTCAGCCAGTACGTCGAGACCAGGTACGCCGGGCGCCTCCTGGCGGGGAGCTCGCGCGGGGTGGGGTACCTGCTCAAGGACCGGGTCGCGGACGTGGGCGACTTCCTGGACGCCCTGGTGCGCATCGCGGACGGCCAGACCGTGCTGGACCCCGAGGTGGTGTCCCAGCTCATGGGCGCCTCGCACGGCGACGACGGTCTGTCCCGGCTCACCGGGCGCGAGCGGGAGGTGCTCGACCTGATGGCTCAGGGGCGGTCCAACGGCGCGATCGCGGAGCTGCTCTTCCTGTCCTACGGCGCGGTGGAGAAGAACGTCGCGTCGATCTTCGCCAAGCTCGACCTGCCACAGGACGCAGCTGACCACCGCCGGGTGCTCGCCGTGCTGCGGCACCTCGGCATCGGAGAGCAGGGAGCCGAGGAGGGACAGCCCCCGGGTTCTTTCGGGGGCTGACCGCGCCCAGACCGGGGGATCCACCCATGGTCCATGTCGTCGCAGGTCAGCAGGCTGAAGGGGTCACCACGACCCCGACCTGCGGAGCCTGCCATGACCCTGACCACGACCCTCGTGCCGGCGGAGCCGGCGCCCCGGCGATCGGCGCTGTCCGAGCCGGACCGCCCAACGGGACCGGCGAGCACTACCGTCGCGGCCGGGCGGGCCGGCCCACGGCAGGGGCGTGACGGGTTCGTCGACGCGATCCGTGCGCTCGGCATCGTCGCCGTCGTCGCGCTGCACTGGCTGATGGTGGAGGCGACCTGGGACGGCAGCACCCTGCGGGTCGGCAACGCCCTCGGGCACGGTGCCGGCTGGACGGTGACCTGGCTGCAGACGCTGCCGCTGCTCTTCCTCGCCGCCGGCGCGGCGGCCGCCTACCGCAGCTCGCGGACGCTCGGTCTCCCGGGCCGCTGGTGGCGCGCTCTGGGCGGGAGCGTGATGGGCGCGGCACGTCCCGTCGTCGTCCTGCTGGGCGTGTGGGCGCTGGCGGTCGTGGCGATGCTCGCCGTCGGCGTGCCCGACGACGCCGTGCGGCGGCTGGCGCGGATGGTGCCGCAGCCGCTGTGGTTCCTCGGCGTGTGGGTGGTCCTGGTCGCTCTCACCCCTGTGCTCCAGCGTGCCTGGCGCCGGTGGCGGTGGGGCGCGGCCGGCGTCGTCGTGGCCCTGCCGCTCGCCGTCGACGCGCTGCGGTTCGGCGCCGGAATCGACGGACCGGCGTGGGCCAACGTGCTCCTTGCGTGGGCCGTGCCCTTCGGCGCGGGCGTCGCCTACGCGACCGACCGCCGCGCCGGACGCCGGGCCGTGCCGAACGGTCGGGCGCTGCTCGTCACGGGAGCGCTGGCCGCGCTCGCCGGTGCCGCGCTGCTGATCGCCGTCGGCCCGTACCCGGTGAGCCTGATCGGGATGCCGGGAGCCGAGATCTCCAACCTCGCGCCGCCCACCGCGCCCGTGGTGCTGCACGCCGTGGCGATGGTGTGCCTGGCGCTCGCGGCCCGTCCGGTGCTGGCCCGGTGGGCCGAGGGCGCGGGCCGCACCGTGGTCCGGCCGCTGGCGCAACGGTCCATGACCGTCTACCTGTGGCACCTCACGGCGATGTTCGCGGTCGTGGGCGTGGTGCTCCTCGGGTTCGGGCAGAGCCTGCCCGAGGCGTGGAGCGCGGACTGGTGGGCCAGCCGGCCGGTGTGGTTCGGGGCCGGTCTGCTGGTCCTGGCGGGCCTGGTGCGGGTGTTCGGCCGGTTCGAGGCGTCCCGTGCCGGGACGACGGACACCCCGACCGGCACGGGGCCGGTCGGGGCGTCGTGAGGCGCTCGCGCGCCGTGGTCAGGAGCAGTTGGCGGCCGAGAACTCGTCCAGCTCGGCGATCGCGCCGGAGAACTCCTCGCTCGTGAAGGAACCCGTCGCCTCGGTGAGTGCGGCAGGGTCGGCGTTCTCCGGGTCGGCCAGCGCGGCGGAGACCGTGTCGGTGAAGCTGCGGAACGCCGAGGTGACCACGGCGTAGGAGTCCGCGACCTCCTCGGGTGCCTCGATCGCCTCCACCTGCGCGGTCAGGTCCTCGAGCGTCGCGATCGCGGCGTCCGGATCGCTCGGGTCGATGCCCTGCAGGTCCGAGGTCAGATCGTCCACCGAGGTGAAGGAGTCGCAGAACGCCTGCGCCGACTCGTCCGAGCCTCCGCAGGCGGCCAGCGAGAGGGTGAGCACACCGGCGGCGGCCAGAGCGGTGGTCCGGGAAAGGGGGGATCGCATGCCGTCACCCTACGGGCAGCTCGGAGCAGGGTCCCAGCCCGTCTTCAGGTGCGAGACGCAGGGCGGTTCAGGCGCGCGGGTCGGAGACGCCGTACGGCAGGCGGTGCAGCACCTCGGCCTGGTGCGTGGCCCGCTCGCGCTCGGCCCGGCCGCGCACCAGCTCGCGGTCGCGGCGTTCGTGCAGCACCGCGTGCAGGAACGCCTCGGGCGGGGTGCCGGACGGCGGCCCCGGAGCCACGTGGGCCTCTACCTGACCGGCGAGCTCGTCCGTGAGCCGCGCCCGTGAGGACGGAGCGAGGCGAGGAGCGCGGTCGAGGACCTGCCGGGCCCGCAGCGCCAGACCGTCCGGCAGCCGGCGGATGTCGGCGCTGTGCGCCCAGGCGGCCAGGTCCGGCGGCATGACCAGCGGCCGCTCCCATCCCCGGGCGCCGCGCACCCGCACGGAGTAGGTGCCCGCCAGCAGGTCGCCGAGCCGCTTGCCCCGTGCGTTGGCCAGCGACGTGATCACGGCGACCGAGCCGAAGGTGAGCCACAGCTCGAAGACGCCCACCAGCGCCCGGACGAGCGCGTGCCGGAAGCGCACCGGGCCGCCGTCGTCGCGCACCACGCGCAACCCCGTGGCGAGCTTGCCGAGCGAGCGCCCACGGCTGAGGGTCTCCACCGTGACCGGCAGCGCGACGAGGAACGTGACCAGCAGGACGATGACCAGGGTGTTGCCCCACTGGGCGCTGAGGCGGTCGAGGGTGGTGCCCAGCACCACGACCAGCGTGACGAAGCCCAGGGTCACCGTCGCCAACACGTCCAGCAGCGCGCCCACCGCCCGCGTCGCGAACGATGCCGGGCGCGAGTCCAGCACCACGCCCTCGCCGATGAGGATTCCGTCCTGCACCGTGCCTCCGTCTCCTCGGTCCGTCGGTGGAGGCGTCATCGCGACGCGACCTCCTGTGGCAGGGTAGCGGGCGTGGACCTGGATGCCTTCACCGCCGTGCACCGCCCGGAGTGGGACCGCCTCGGCCGCCTCGCGAAGCAGCGCCGGCTCGACGGCGCCGAGGCCGACGAGCTGGTCCGCCTCCACCAGGCCGTCGCCACGCACCTGTCGACCGTGCGCTCGGCCGCGCCCGACCCCGTGCTGGTCACCCGGCTCTCCGAGCTCCTGAGCCGGTCCCGTACGCGGATCGCGGGCGCGCACGAGCCCGCCTGGTCCGACGTCGTCCGGTACGCCACCGTGACCGTCCCCGCCGCGCTGTACCGGATCCGGTGGTGGACGTTCTGGGTGACCGTCGGCTTCCTCCTGGTGGCGCTGGTCGCCGGGGTACGCGTCGCCGTCGACCCCGACGCGCTCGCGGCCATGGGCACGCCCTCGCAGCGCGAGCAGTACGTCGACGAGGCCTTCGCCTCCTACTACGACCCGCAGACCTCGTTCGCCGCGATGGTGTGGACCAACAACGCGTGGATCGCCGCCCAGATGATCGCGTTCGGCGTGACGGGCGCGTGGCCCGTGTGGGTGCTGCTGCAGAACGCCGTCGGCGTCGGGGCGACCGGCGGCATGATGGCCGCGTACGGCGAGCTGACGCTCTTCCTGCAGCTCATCACCCCGCACGGTCTGCTCGAGCTGACCAGCATCTTCGTCGCCGGTGCGGCAGGCCTGCGGCTGTTCTGGGCCTGGGTGGACCCCGGGGCGCGGCCCCGGGCGACCGCGCTCGCCGCCGAGGGGCGCGCGCTCATCACGGTCGCGGTCGGTCTCGTGGGGGCGCTCGCGCTGTCCGGGCTGGTCGAGGGTTTCGTCACCGGCTCCGGGCTGGCGTGGTGGCTCAAGATCCTCATCGGGGCGCTCGCGCTCGCGGCCTTCCTGGCGTACTACCTCGTGCTCGGACGCCGTGCCGTGCGGGCGGGGGAGACGGGCGACCTGGACGTCGAGCGCGCGGGCGCCGTCCTCCCCACCGCTGGCTGACCGCACCCCGGGGCCGGCTGACCGCACCCCGGTGCGTTGTGGGCGCGATTTCTGGGCTCGATATGCGCCCGAAACGGGCG